>JAFAHD010000116.1 GCA_019237415.1 Vulcanimicrobiota bacterium | reverse complement strand
GACCGGCAGGTCGTCTTGTCCGAGGTGGACGCCGTCCGCTTCTGCGGCAAGCGCGATGTCGGCCCGATCGTTGACGATGAACGGCACGCCCAAGCTGCGGCACAGCCGCGCGCACGACGCCGCGACCTCGTACAGCTCGCTGTCGTTGAGGAACTTCTCGCGCAATTGGATCATGTCGACGCCGCCGCGTACCGCGGCCTCGATCAATCGCGCCAACCCGCCTTGCGGCGATGCGTCGGTGATCAAGTACAGCCGGCGGCCGCGGATCTGCGGGCGTGCAGCCATCAGCCGCCTCCCACCATCTGCGCCACTTCGATGCGATCGCCGGCGTCGATGAGCGTCGACTCGAACCGGCTGCGCTCGAGCGGTTCGCCGTTCATCTCGACGACGACTCGCATCGGCTCGAGCCCCGAATCCGCGAGGAAGCTCGCAACCGTCATGCCGGGTTGCGTATCGCGCAGCTCACCGTTGGCGTAGAAGGTGGGCATCAGTCGCCCGCGACCGCGCTTCCCTGGGAAGGCGCCGGAGCCGCCGGCGCGACCGGCGCGATCGACTGATCCCAATCCTTGAACACGGGATCGAAGCCGAGCTCGCGCAGACGCTGGGCCACTTCACGCGGCGAGCGATGATCTTCCAGCTCGAATTGTTCGCCTGCCGATCCAGGTTCGCCGTAGCCGCCCGGCTCGGTGCTCGAACCGGCGCTCATCTGCGTCACGCCCAAGGGCGCGAGCCGGTCGCGCATGTGCGGCGTTTCGCGCGTAGACAGCGTGATGCCGGCCTCGGGCAAGACCAAGCGCAAGAACAGCAAGAAGTGCACGAAATCGCGGTCGCTGACGCGATGCGCTGGCTCGAAGCCGCCCTCGGCGTGGTTGACGCGCGGCAGCGAAACGTTGACCTGCGAGCGCCAGCAATGTCGTGCGAGCCAGCGCGCGTGCTGCGCGAGCGCGAGCGCCTCGAACCGCCAGTCCGCCAAGCCGAGCAGCGCGCCGATGCCCAGATGCGGCACGCCCGCGCGCGAGGCGCGCTGCGGCGCATCCAGCCGCCAGGCATACTTCTTCTTCGGGCCGCCGAGGTGGTACGACGCGTACGCTTGGGGATCGTACGTCTCTTGGTAGAGCACGACGCCGTCGCAGCCCGCCTCGACGTAGCGCCGGTAGTCGTCTTCCTCAGCGGCTGCGATCTCGAGCCCGACGTAAGAAGCGGCGAGCTTGACTTCGCGCACGCACAGGGCGACGTAGCCGGCGTTGACGTGCTTAGGGTGCTCCGCTGACACGAGCAAGATGTTGCGGATGCCGCGTTCGCTGAGCGTGCGGGCCTCGCGCATGACCTCGTCCGGGCGAAGCGTCCGGCGCTTGACCGGCAGGCCCATCGAGAAGCCGCAATACGTGCATGTACAGACGCACTCGTTGGAGAGGTAGAGCGGCGCATACAGGGCCATCGTGTTGCCAAAGCGTTCGATGGTGGCTCCATGTGCGAGCTGCGCGAGGTCCTCGAGCCGATCGCCGGCCGCGGGCGACAGCAGCGCCGCAGCCTCCTCGAACGAGGGCGCACGGCGCTGCGCTGCTGCCATGACGGCACCGCCTGACGCGCGCGCACTGCGTTCGAGCAGCTCGCGCGTGGCGCGGGGATCGAACGTCGACGAGAACGTCACGGCTGCCGCGTCTCCGTTTCGTCCAAGAAGCCGGTGAGCGGACTCGATGCGGACGCAGCGGACAGCTCGGGTGCGCGCCCTGCCAGCCACGCCCCGCGGCCTGCCTCGACGCCGAGCGCGAACGCGCGCGCCATGCGCACTGGGTTGGCGGCCGCGGCGATCGCGGTGTTGACGAGCACCGCGTCCGCGCCCATCTCCATCGCCGCCGCCGCGTGCGACGGTACACCCAGACCGGCGTCGACGACAACCGGCACCGTCGCTTGTTCGATGATGATCGCGATCGCCGTCTCCATCTTCAAACCGCGCCCCGAACCGATCGGCGCCGCAAGCGGCATGACGGCGGCGCAGCCCGTCTCTTCTAGTCGTTTGGCGAGCACCGGATCTGCGTGGATGTAGGGCAGCACGGTGAACCCGTCGGCGACCAATATCTCGCATGCCTTGAGCGTTTCGATTGGATCGGGCATGAGATAGCGCGGGTCGGGGATGACCTCGACCTTGATCCAAGGCGGAAAGCCGGCCGAGCGCGCGAGCTTGGCCAAACGCACGGCTTGCGCCGCGTCGCTCGCTCCCGACGTGTTAGCCATGATGAGGTAACGTTCGCGGTCGATGAAATCGGTGATTGGATCGGATGGCGCATCGAGGTCGACGCGCCGCAGCGCAACCGTGACGAGCTGCGTCTTAGACGCGGCCAGCGCATCCGCCATGACTTCTGGGCTTGAGAACTTCCCGGTGCCGATGATGAGGCGCGACTCGAATTGGCGGCCGCCGAGGTTGAGGTGGTCGGTCAAAGTGTGACTCCGTTGCGGAACGTTTCCATTCTGCGGGATACGGTGCGATTCCCGGCCGCGACGCGAACGCAGGTGGAGCTTCGCGGCTGCGGAACCCTCGGGCCAAGCTCCTTTCCGTTGAGAGAGCTTTTTATCGTTCTGGTTCTCGACTCATCGTCTTATGGAGGCGCAATGGCTGCTCAATTCGATGCGATGGCAGAGCTCACAGGAACCTTCAAACTGCTCTTCGAGAGACGCAACTGGATGTTGGTGATTCCGCCGCTGATCGCCGCGGCGGTCGCAGGCATCCTCTTCGCGATCACGATGGGAATCGTATGGGGCAGCCTCATGGCAGGAGCCGGCGCGGCAGGCATGATGGGGGGCGGCGAACGCGGACCGGGAGCGATGTTCGGCGCGATCGGCTTCGTCGGTATCTTGGTCGTCATCATCGTCGCGCTCGTCGCGCTCGCCGTGTTCTTCTTCGGTCACGCGTGGGCGTACGCTGCCGCGGAGCCGGTCTGGCGGGGCGGCGATCCCGACCTCGGCGGCGGCTTCAGCAAGGCGCTGGCGAAGTTCGGTTCGGTCTTGGTGCTCGCGGTCGTTTTGGGCATCGTGCTCGTGCTCTTAGGCTGGACGATCATCGTGCCGCTCCTGGTGGCTTTCTTCTGCTGCTATAGCGTCGTCTACATCATCTATGGGAATCAGAGCGGAACCGGTTCGATAAGCGCCTCGATCAACTTAGCGAAGAACAACGCTGGACCGACCGCGATCTTGATCGTCTCGTTGGTCGTGCTGGCCTTCGTGCTGGGTCTCATCAGCGCCATCCCGTCCCTTGGATGGATCATCGGACTCGTGGGCAATGCGCTGCTCGGC
>JAFAHD010000114.1 GCA_019237415.1 Vulcanimicrobiota bacterium | reverse complement strand
GCCGCGTAGGCCGAAACGACGCGAGAATCCAGGGCAGCAACACCGAATCGTCTTGTCATGCTGATACTTGGGATCGAGACCTCCTGCGACGACACCGCCGCGGCACTCGTCGAAGACGGACGGAAGGTCCTCTCAAACGTGCTCGCGTCGCAAGACGATTTCCACCGCGAATACGGTGGCGTGGTGCCCGAGATCGCGAGCCGGCGCCATGCCGAGGTCATCGGCGCGGTGGTCGAGCAAGCGCTCGCGAAGGCCGGATGTTCGTACGACGCGTTGGACGGCGTCGCTGTGACGTGCGGGCCGGGCCTGGCCGGCTCGTTGGTCGTCGGGGTAGCGGCCGCACAGGCCATCGCGTTCGCGCGCGACCTCCCGGCATACGCCGTGAATCACCTCCATGGCCACCTGTTCGCGAACTACCTTGAGAACCCGGATGCGCCCGCGCAAGACCCGCCGCGCGAACCGTTCGTCTGCCTCATCGTGTCCGGCGGGCATACCGATCTCATCCACGTCGAATCGCCCGCGCGCCATCGCGTCATCGGGCGCACGCGCGACGATGCCGCGGGCGAGGCGTACGACAAGGTCGCGCGCCTGCTCGGATTGGGCTTTCCCGGCGGCCCGGTGCTCGACGAACTGGCGCGCGGCGGCGACGCGACCGCGTTTGACTTTCCGCGCAGTTTGTTGACCGACGACTCGCTCGACTTCAGCTTCTCGGGCCTGAAGACGGCGGTGCGCTATCACCTCGACGCATACCCAGAGCACGCCGCGGCGCGCGCCGCAGACGTCGCGGCAAGTTTTCAAGCTGCGGTAGTGGACGTGCTCGTCGAAAAGACGCTGCGCGCCGCGCGCTTGCATGACACCAAAACGATCGCGCTGGCAGGCGGCGTGTCCGCTAACTCGGCGTTGCGCGTGCGCGTTCGCGACGCCGGGCGCGAACGCGGCTTGCGCGTGCTGATACCGCCGATCGCATACTGCACGGACAACGCCGCGATGATCGCCGCGGCGGCGTACTATCGCGGCGACGCCGCACGCGTGCCGGCCGCCAAGCTGACGGCGGATCCAAACTTTGCCTGGTGACGGAGAGTACGACCGCGGCGAACGGCGCGAGTTGGGCCGCGATATGCGCTATTGGCTTGCAGGCTGCGGCATCGTCGTCCTCATCGTCCTTATCGCATTCGCCGTCTACGCGGTCCTGCTCGTGCACAGCGGCTGGCGCGGCTGATCCGGGGTCTCCTGCCGGCTCGCGCTACCACGCAGTGGGGTTGCCGGGCCGCGTCGAAGCACAAGCCGACCATGCGCTATTTCGGCATGCTCCTCACGCTCGCCATCATTTGCGTGCTGGCGTACATCACGTTCCGCTCGCTTGGGTTGACTCCGTCGAGCGACGTGCACGACGCGCAATGGTTTTACGACCACCCTAGCGAGCGCGCCAGCAAGCTGGAATATTGCAACCAGCATCCTGACCAGCAGGCCGAAGGCGAGTGCTTGGCCGCGGTCACCGCGCAGGCGCGCGCCGACACGGATCGCGCCCACTAGTAGGCAGGCGCTCGATCAGGACCCGGCGGCGCCCGGCCGCACGATTTTGATGAAATTTGTCTTGCCGCGCACGCCCATCGGCGTGCCGCCGACGATCACGACCGCCTCCCCGGGTGACACCGCTGCGCGGCGCACGAGGTCTGCCTCGACCGAGGCGATCAGCTTGTCCGTCGAGCCGCGGAACGTCACGAGGCACGGCACGACGCCCCAATCCAGCGTCAAGCGCCGCCCAATCGATTCGTCGGGCGCATACGCGTAGATCGGCACCTTCGGCCGGTCCTTACTGACGATGCGCGCAGAAAAACCGGTGCGCGTGAACGCGGCGATGCAGCGCACGTCGATGCTTTCCGTGATGCTGCACGCCGCGTGCGAGATCGCGTGTGAGTCGCTCTCCACTCGTGGGCTGCGGCGCACGCGCGGCGGGAAGAACTCCTCGGTCTCGAGCGCGATGCGCACCATGGTCTCGACCGCCTCGAGCGGGTACTCGCCCGCCGCGGTCTCCTCTGACAGCATGGTCGCATCGGTGCCGTCGATGATCGCATTCGCGACGTCGGACGCTTCGGCACGGGTCGGACGGTTGGCGTGCACCATCGACTCGAGCATCTGCGTCGCAGTGATCACAGGCTTGAGCAGCGCGCCCGCGCGTTTGATGATCAGTTTTTGCAGCATCGGCACGCGCTCGGCCAGCATCTCCACGCCGAGGTCGCCGCGCGCCACCATCACGGCGTCGGATTCGCCGATGATCTCGTCGAGTTGCTCGATCGCCTCGGGCCGTTCGATCTTCGCGATCACGGGCGTGTCGCCGCCGGCGGCGGCGACCGCCGCCTTGGTCTCGACCAGATCCGAAGGCCGCCTCACGAAGGACAGCGCGATGAAGTCGGCGCCCGCGCGTACGGCGTGCTCGAGATCGACGCGATCCTTTTCCGTGAGCGCCGGCGACGACACCGCCACGCCTGGCAAGTTCATGCCCGCGTGTTCTTTGATGGTGCCGCCGTGCACGACGATGCAGCGCACCGTGTCATCGTCGACTGCTTCCACGCGCAGTTCCACTGCGCCGTCGGCCAAGAGGATCCGGTCACCCGGCTTGACGTCGCGCGCGAGCGCCGCATAACGTGTCGATAGGCGCGCTGCCGTCCCCTCGACATCGCGCGTCGTGATTTCGACCGTCGCGCCGTCGACGAGCTCGACCGGCGCGTGGTCTGCGAGGCGCCCGATGCGCAGCTTCGGCCCTTGCAGGTCGGCCAACACCCCGACCGTGCGCTCTTGCGCTGCTGCCGACGAGCGGACGAGCGCGATCCATTGGTCGAGCTCGGCCAGCGTCGCGTGGGAGAGGTTGACGCGGAAGACGTCGACGCCGGCGCGGATCAGCGCATCGAGCATCCCCGGCGCGCGGCAGCTCGGGCCCAGCGTCGCGACGATCTTGGTGCGCCGGATCCGTCCGCTCATGCGTGCTTCGCCGCGTTCACCCGCAGCCAGCACAAGACGCCTTCGCGCACGACCTCTCGCTCGACGACGTGCAGCCGCGCGAGTGCGGACTCGACGGAGTCGCCCGGCTGCAGTTCCATCAGCCGGCGCGCGAGCACCGGCCCGCGATCGACGTCCGGCGTGATCTCGATGAGCGTCGCCCCGGTCGTGCGAGCACCAGCTTCCAGCGCGTCGCGCAGCGCGTGCGCGCCGCGATACACCGCCGAGACGGTGCCGTCCGGCAGCGCGACCGTGTCGGCGCGTGGATCATCTGGTAGATACGACGGATGCAGATTGAGGACGCCTTCGAAACCCGCGTCGAGGAACTCGCGCGCCAGCACGTGCATCCAGCCCAGCAGCAGCACCAAGCGCGCGCCGCTCTCCTTCACCACGCCGGCCAGCTCGCGCGCGTACGTGCCGCGCGAATCCACGCGCGGCGAGAACGGCATGACGAGCGTCGGCACGCCCGCGTCGCGCGCGCGCTCGAGCGCGCGCGCATCCGGCCGGTTCGAGACGACCAAGCGGACGTCGAGCGGCAGCGTGCCGGCGCGGACGTGTTCGAGCACTGCTTGGAGATTGGTGCCGGCGCCGGAGACGAAGATCGCGGTCGGGTAGCCCGCGCCCGTCACGAGAAGATCACGCTCGGGGCGCATGGTCCGAGCGGTTCGATGTCACCGATGACGAGTGCGCCGGGCATCGCTGCAAGCGCCGCGTCGGTCTGGACCCCCGGCACGATTGCGCAGAACCCGATGCCCATGTTGAACGTATGGAACGCGGTGTCGCGATCGAGCGCGGCCTCGCGCACGACCAGCTCCATGATCGGCGGCACGCTCCAGCGTGCAGGATACAACCGCGCTGCGACGCCGGCCGGCAGCGCCCGCGGCAGGTTGTCGATCAGCCCGCCGCCAGTGATGTGCGCCATGGCATGGATCGAGACGCCGGCCGCCTGCGCCGCGCGAATCGCTTCTATATAAGAAGGATGAATCGCGAGCAATGCGTCCCCGATCGTGCCGGACCCAAGAGGTTCGTCCCACCGGGAGCGCGGCAACGTCGCCCGAACGAGGGAGTAGCCATTGGTCTGGAAACCGTTCGAAGGCAGTCCGATGACAGCGTCGCCGACGGCGACGCGCGTGACGTCGATCAGTTGATCGCGTTCGACGCCGCCCACGATGGTGCCGGCGAGATCGAAATGCGACGGCTGATACAGTCCGGGCATCTCGGCGGTCTCCCCGCCCAGCAATGCCATGTCGTGATCCGCACACGCCGCGCCGACGCCGCCGACGATCTGCGCTGCAATCGCAGGATCGAGTTTGCCCACGGCGAGATAGTCGAGGAAGAACAGCGGCGTCGCGTTGAGGCACAGGATGTCGTTGACGCAGTGGTTGACGAGGTCGCGGCCGATCGTGTCGTAGCGCGCAAGCTCGGTTGCGACGAGCAGTTTCGTGCCGACGCCGTCGGTCGATGCGACGAGCACCGGGTCGCGCAAGCCGCGCAATGCAAAACAGCCGCCGAAGCCACCGATGCCTTCGAGCACGCGCGGATCGCGCGTTTTGGGCAGGACCTCCCTGTAGCGCGACACGGCCGCGTTCCCGGCTTCGATATTCACGCCCGCTTTCGCGTATGCGTCAGTCACGTAGGCTGCTTTTCGCGCACGGGTGCGGGTGCCCCCTACGTGCCGCAATCCAGGGTCGCCGCGAATCCGCGGCGAAACGCGAGCCGCTCATGAAGATACATGTCCGCGCGGAAGACCCGCTGCGCTTTTCCGCTGACGCCATTGCAGTCCCCATCTTTTCCGACGGCGAGGTTCCCGAGGCCGTCAAGGCGCTCGACAAGCCGCTCGATCACATCCTCCGCGACATGTTCCGCGCTGGTGAGATCAAGGGCCGCGAAGACGAAGTGCACGTCCTGCCGACGCCCAAGCAGCCCGCCAAGCGCGTCGTGTGCATCGGCTTGGGCGCCGCCGCGAATCGCACTGCAGCGGCGATGGCGCGTTTTGCCGGCGCGGCCGTCCGCCTTGCGCAGCGGCGCGGCTGGAAGACGCTTGCCTTTGTCGCGCCGGAACTGCCCGGCGTCGACCACGACCTCATCGGCGAGCTCTTCGCCGAAGGCGCGCTCATGGCGACGTTCGAGCCGGCGTCGTATCGCACGAAGAACGACGCGAAGCGCACCGACGTCGAAAGCGTCACGCTGCTCGTGCCGCGCAAGGCCGAGGAGGCCAAGGTCAGGTCTGGGATCGCTCGCGGCACAATCCTCGGCGAAGCAGCCAACGAAGCGCGCGTCATGGTCAACACACCGGCCAACGACATGACGCCGACGGATCTCGCCGCGGTCGCGAAGCGCTTAGGCAAGAAGTACGCCTTCGCCGTCGACGTGCTCGACACGCCGCAGATGAAGAAGCTCGGCATGGGCTCCTTCCTTTCGGTCGCGGCGGGCAGCGACCAACCACCGAAGATGATCGTGCTCGAGTATCATGGGGACAAGCGCTCAAAGAGCAAACTCGGGTTGATCGGCAAGGGCATCACGTTCGATACTGGGGGCATCTCGCTCAAGCCGGCGCTCGACATGGATGCGATGAAGGGCGACATGGCGGGTGGCGCCACCGTCATCGCGACGGTGGCGGCGATCGCGCGCCTCGGTTTGAAGGTGAACGTCATCGGCGTCGTCGCGGCTTCGGAGAACATGCCGTCGGGCAAGGCGACCAAACCTGGCGACGTGGTCAGCGCCATGAACGGCAAGACGATCGAGATCATCAACACCGACGCCGAAGGCCGCTTGGTCCTCGCCGACGGATTGGTGTACGCGCGCAAGCTCGGCGCCACGCACCTGGTGGACATCGCGACGCTGACGGGCGCAGTGGTCATCGCGCTCGGCCACACATCGACCGGCGTGATGAGCAACGACCGCGAGTGGGTCGATGCATTCCATCGAGCGAGCGCACCCTATGGCGAACGATACTGGGAGCTGCCGCTCTTCCCCGAATACGCCGAGCTGATCAAGAGCCCGATCGCCGACATGAAGAACAGCGGCGGCCGGCCGGCCGGCACGATCTTCGGCGCGATGTTCCTCAAGGAATTCGTCGACGAGACGCCGTGGATCCACCTCGACATCGCGGGCACATCGTGGGCGGAGCGCGACTCGGGCGCGATCGTGAAGGGACCGAGCGCCGTCGCATTGCGGCCGCTCGTACGGCTCGCTGAATCGCTGCAGTCGCACCGCGTCCATGGCCACGCCGACGAGTCGGCATTCCGCCGCTTGGTCGATGGCGCTGCGTCGAAGACCGCGCACCACCGCGGCAACGGCGAATCGAGCGGGCGGGTGCGCGCGCGCAAGCGCGTCCATTAAGGTTGTATGAGGGCCGCCGCGCCTCAAGAAGGCCTCAACCTGCCCTAAGCAACATCCGTTAGAATCTCCCTATGCTTCGCAGTCGCGTCGCTCCATGGCTCGCCGCGCTCGCCGGCGTGCCGGCGCTTGTCTTCGTGTCCCTATGGGCGTCGCCCGCGGCCGCGCAAGACACGGGTTCGATCACCATCGTCGTGACGGATGCCGCGACGCACAACCCGGTCGGCCTGGCCCGCGTGCTGCTCGACGGCGCGGTGCTGACCAGCGAGCTTTCCCAACCTGACGGCACAGTGCACTTCACCGATGTTCCGTCAGGCATCTATCGCGCGCGCATCATCAAGAACGGCTACGAATCGGTAACGTCGGCGCAATTCGAAGTGCTCGATGGCCGCGCTGTCCTGGTCGCGGTCGCGCTCGCCAAGCCCGCGGTGAAATCGTTGGGCACCGTCACCGTGCGTTCGAGCGCGGTCATCAGCTCGACCTCGGTCAGCGCGAACAGCGCGGTGAGGAAGCTCTCGTCGACACTCACGGACGCGCTCGGCAAGCTGTCGGGCGTCAGCATCGGCACCGACCCGAGCGGGGACGCGGACGCACAAGTGACGGTGTCGCTCGAGGGCCACGACGCCTCCCAGACCGGCCTCACGCTGGACGGCGTGCCGCTTAACGCGCCGGGTGTCGCCGGCGATCTGCGGTCGATCAACACGGATCTGTTCAGCGGCTCGAGCATCAACTATGGGCCGAGCGCGGGATCGCTCGGCGGCACGGTCGGATTCACGTCGGTTTCGCCGACCTTGACGTGGCAGGGCACGCTGACCGGGTCGTACGGCACATTCGGCAACGCGGCCGGCGTGTTGTCGTTGTCGGGAACCACCGGCAGCGTTGGCCTCGCGCTCACGCAGGCCGGCCGCGGCACCTACAGCGCGCTCAACGGGCTGACCTATTTGGATGCGAGCGGCCTGACGTACACGCACGACGGCGCCAACGACACCGGCGGCACGCTGTTCAAGATCCGCACGCCGCTAGGCAGCGCGCAGACGATCACCGCGACGTACGTATCGACCGAAGGCTATACCGGCCTCATCTGCAACCGCTACACCGGCCCCGTTCCATGCGGCTACGGCCCGAACAACTATGCGGATCGCCATTTGGATTTCGCCACGCTCACCGACTCGGCGCTGGCCGGCGCGGTGGCGATCCAGTTCTCGCTGTTCGACACGGACTCGACGTACAACCGCGATCTGCTCGATCGGTACGTCGCGGGCATCCCGTCCCCGTACGGCACGCTCACCGACACGCGTTCGAGCGGCGCCACGATCAACGCGGTGCTGCCGTCGCGCGAGCGCCACACGCTGTCCATCCAAGCGACGACGACGCACACGGATCTCGACACCACCGGCCTGCTCTCATCGACCTCGCCGTTCTCGAACGCCTCGACCACGTCCGACTACAGCACGATCCAGCTGAGCGACAAGATCGAGTCCAGTCCGAAGCTGACGCTGGGCGCGCACGCCGGCATGAGCTTCTCGCCGCAGACGTCCAATTCTGGGATCGGCGGAGCGAGCGCGACGTGGGCGCCCAACGCTGTCGACGCGTTCGCGGCCAGCATCGACATCGGCGGCGCGGGCCCCGCCGGCTTGTTCCACGCGGTGCCGCTGAGC
>JAFAHD010000112.1 GCA_019237415.1 Vulcanimicrobiota bacterium | reverse complement strand
GGGTTGCCCGGTATGAGCGACTGTGCGTTGCTCCAGTTGCCGACGCCATACAGGATCTGTGAGGCACAGGTGATCGGCGTCGGCCCATTGCCGAAAGAGCTGTCGTTGGTGAAGCTCAGCGTCGCGCTGATCAGCGTCTTGCCGGCGATCTTCGAAAGGTCCCACTGGATGGCGCCGCGCAGCGCAACGTCGGCTTTTTGCGTGCAGGGGAACGGTCCGCTGCCGGGCATGTAGATGTATTGGAAGCCGACCGTCATCTGCTGTCCGGGCGGCGCATAATTGGAGATCTGCCCGATCGTGTCCAGACAATAGAACGCACCGGGCGTGATGTTGCTCTCTTGCCATGTCGTGCGGATGTCGGTGATCGGCAGGTCCGCGTGGCCGAGATCGGCGACGCCGGACTTGCCCGTGCAATAGTGATTGCTGTCGAGCGATTCGTCGTCGCCTTTGTAGGCGGCCACGGCGAAGCACCGGTTCTTGGCGTCAGCAGCTTTGATGTTCAGCGCCTTGGCGGTCATGCCCGACTGAGTCGCCACTTTCTTATGCTTGCCACCCGTGATCTCATAGATGCGGAATCCGTCCACTGCGTTGGGGTTCTTGTAATCCCAGATGAACACGAGGTCGCCTGCCTGCAGCGCGGCTCCGCAGATAGGCGCGCCGAAGAGCGGCGCGACATGGTTGCCGCATTGCGCAGGGTCCGTCGTGGCCTTGAAATGCGTCGGCGCAGCGACCGGCTTCTCCGGTGTTGCGCACGTGACCGTGAACGTAGCCTTGTTGCTGTACACGTCGGATTGCCCGCTGATGCCGTGGATCCACAGCTGGTCGAATGAGTATCCCTTGGTGGAGGACGAGATGAGGATGCTGTCCTTTTCCGCAAGGCTGTTGCTCTTCGTCAGCGTGAACGACCCTATGGTGTTCTGATTCGTCACGCCGTTGATCGACCGGTTGAAGCTCCACGTGAAGGATGTGCCGGCGCTCCCAGTGACCGTTCCAGTGAACCTCAGCGTGACCGGACACGTGCCCGTATACGTGAGCGGTGCGCCGACGATCGCCGCCTTAGTGATGCCGGCCGCGGCTGGCTCGTGCAGCGCGGTGACGAGCAGGATCGCGATGATGGCAATGGTCGCGTAACGCATGCGCAAAGCTCCCTTCACTTTGCATCAACGCATCTCGCCCGCTGAGCGTTTCGGGCATGGCGTAGTCAGCGCAAGGCCTTCGCACGTTCGCCGCCTAGCGACGGCCCCCTCGAAGAACGCTCGTTTGCTCACCGCTCGGCCTGCGCTTCATCGTCTCTTTATGCGGGTGATCGCATCCTCGCGGGCAAAGGCGTCCTGCGATCGATGACCATCGTCTTACTATGGTTCGCGCTGCTCGTCACCCCCGATGCAGCGTGGCCGACATACGGTTTCGCACTGGACAACACGCGGCATGCCCCACTCGCGCAGATCGACGTACGCAACGTCTCCCACCTGCAGCGTGTGTGGGAATTCCAAAGCACGGCGACCGGCGCGATGGAGTCATCGCCGATCGTCGTGGGTGACACCATGTACGTCACGACCGGTGAGCATGACAGCGTGGTGGCGCTCGATGCATCGACCGGCGCTCGGCGCTGGCAGTACACTCCCGAGCTCGCGCCCTTCGCGATCTGTTGTGCGAAAGCGAATCGCGGCGTCGCGATCCTCGACAGCTCGTTGTTCGTCGCCACCCTCGACGGTCGATTGATATCGCTGGACCGGCGCACCGGCGCGGTTCGTTGGCAAGCGCACGTCGGCGATGCGCGCGATGGGTTTAGCGAAACGATGGCGCCGCTCGTCTGGCGCGATATGGTCTACATCGGCAGCGCCGGCGGGGACTTCGGGATCCGCGGGTCGTTCTCGGCATATCGTGCCGACGACGGCCGGCTCCTGTGGCGGTGGTGGGCCACCAACCCAGGATGGGAGGGCGCATTCACCGCGAGCGTGCACGGCATCTCGCTGCACCGGGATCTTGCACGTGAAAAGGCGGACGCGCCGCGTTATCGCGATGCGTGGCGTCACGGCGGCGGCGCGGTGTGGATGACGCCGGCACTCGATCCGCAGCGCGCCACGATCTACTTATCCACGGGCAACCCAGCGCCGGATTATGACGCCGCCACCCGCCCAGGTGATAATCTGTATACCAATTCGATCGTCGCGCTCGACGCGTTGCACGGCACGATGCGCTGGTACTACCAGCAGACACCGCACGACGTCTGGGACTATGACGCGGCAAGCCCACCCTTCTTGTTCGACGCGGTCGATGCGCGCGGGCGGCGCGTTCCTGCAGTGGGCGAAGCCGGCAAGACCGGATGGCTGTACGTGCTCGATCGCCAGACCGGCGCGCCCCTTCGAATCTCGGACAACATGGTGCCGCAGCGCGACATGTACGGCGCACGGGGCAATGCCGTCATGCAGCCCGGCACGCAAGGCGGCGCGATCGGGCCGGCATCGTACGATCCGCGGCTGCACCGCGCATTCATCGTCGCCATCGACCGTCCCGACGAGCACATACCGGGCCCCATCGAGCAAAGAGCGCCAAACGTCTTGTGGCTGGCCGGGCACACCAACGCGCTCACGCACACGTTGAACTACATCTGCGCGGTCGATGTGGACAGCGGCAAGGTCGTGTGGCGGCGCCACCTTTCCGGCGGGCCCGGCGAACGGTTCAATCTGGGATTCGTCGGCGGTTCGCTTTCGGCCGGCGACTTGGTGTTCGTGCCCGAGCCCAATGGCGTGTTTTTCGCGCTGGATAGCCGGACGGGAGATGTGCTGTGGCGGTATGAGGTCGGAAACGGCGAGCGGGCAGGCGGGCCCAACGATCTCACATTTTCCGAGCGAGTACGCGAGTTCTTCCGTACGATCTACATCAAACTCTTCGATTTGCCCGAAGGACCGCCGGAACATGCGCGTCTTGACGCGCCGCCAGTCCGCTACGCGTTGAACGGCCGCGAGTACATCGCGCTGTGCGCCGATGTCTTCTCCGGCGGTGTCGAACGCAATGTCGTGATCGCGTTTGCCCTCCCGCGCTGACGTGGCAGCCAAGATCGTCGCGTTTGCGTTGGCCGCCGTCGCCGTGCTGTTGGTCATCGGCTTTCCCCTGCCCACCGAACCTCGCCAAGCTTTCTTGTCGCCGGGCGACAGCGTCGTCAGCGAGGTCGTCGGAAGCGGCACGTGCGAGGTCTCGTATGACGGCTTCATCTGGTATGCGACGGGACCTGGCTCGTTCGCGCCGCTGGTCATTCGGACGAGCCGCTGCTCGAATGGATCGCGATTGGCCTCGCTGCTGCAGCCCCCGATCCCGGCCTGGGCACGGCCGCACGGACCGACGCACACGCTCTTCGTCGCAACATCGTTTCAAGAGATCCCCTCGCGCGCGGGCATGCACCGCATCGCGGCGCTCGCACACGCGCACGGCATACCCGTCACATGGATGACCGGGCAGCCGTCGACGTTCGACATCACGGGTGACCTGTATGCCGAGTACCACAGGCAGTTCGGCGACGACCTCCAGACTCGGCCGACCAACCATAACCCGTTTGCGATCGCGTCACCCACACCGACGCACTTCGCACTGCTTGCCGCGCGCACGTTCGATTGGTTTCGACCAGTCGTCGCGATCGAAGGCAGCGGCTATGCGCGCGACATCTCCGCCGACATGGCGGACGGGTATCGTGCATTTTGGGGAATCGCGTGGAACTCGCATGGTCTGGACAACGACTACGATGAGGGCACGCCGTGGGGCGCATACTGCGCGGATAAGCGGTCGTACCGCCGGCCGGCGCCGGACCGCTCGTGCGATCTCGTCGGGCTCGAATGGACCGCGCGCGACCTCACCCGGTCAGCGATCAGCGAGCACGAGGAATTCTACTCGACCGATCCCGACGATCTGCAAGTCGCGGGCTTCGATGCGGCGTCTGGTGCGGCGTACGTGCGCGCGCTGGTCGACGCATATGCGGCGGCCGGTGAGTCATCGCCGGTCGTCATGATCTCGCAACAAGAGGCCGACCAGATGGAGCGCGCGCCGTTGTGGTCGTCCATTCCAACCTCGACGGCGTTGCTCGACGCGCTTTACTCGCAGGCTCGAACCGACGGTTTGCACGTGGTGACGCTGGCCCAAGCCGCCGGCGCTGCCCGCGCGTTTGCCGACCGGCCGGCCGCCGTCGCCTTTCCTTATATATGGAGTTTCGCAGTGCCCGAGGCATGGGCGCCCTGGTCCTACCGCGGGCCGTATCCTGCCACGATCGACTACCACGATGCCGCGGCGGGTATGACGTTCATCGCCGGGCGCACGACGCCGGTGCGGGTCTTTCCCTACGCTCGCGCGGCGCGGTCCTCGGAGTTTCTCACATTGCCACGCCTGCAGCGTTCTGAGATGCCCGCGCTGACCGGCGCGAGTTTTGCGGGCGGCACGTTGACGTTGCGATTCGATTCGCCGGTCGCGGTTCATTACGGCGTCGCGCTCTGGAGCGACCCAGCGAAGGTCCGCTGGAGCTCGAGTCGCGCGCTCATCACGTATGCCGGGCGCGCAGGCGCAGTCGCGGCATTTGACTTGCCGCGCGGCCGCTCGGTGCTCGAACTCCGCTGCACCGGCTGTCTCGGGGCGGCTTTGCCGCTAGCCCTTTAGAAAAGAAAAAGAACCAACGCTCGGTTGGTTCGGGCAGACCCGTCAAGTCGTGCCTGCTTAGGATAGAATAGAAAAGCTATTGGTTTGCAAGTAGGAGGCAGCGTCAGACCTGTGGCCACCGACTTGACAGACCTGCTGCCGAACCATCGGCCGCCCCCAACCGGGGGCTTTATCACGCGCGGGCTCACGGTGTCAAGGGTCAGAAGAATGACCGCTAGTACTCGGAGTGTTCGAGATCCACGTCCGAGAACGCGGTGAACTTCTTGTCGAAGCGCAACAGCACGGTGCCGGTCGGGCCGTTGCGTTGTTTGGCAATGATGATCTCCGCCAAGTTCTCGTTTTCCGGGGTCGGCGGATTGTAGTACTCGTCGCGGTAGATGAACGAGACGACGTCCGCTTCTTGCTCAATGCCGCCCGACTCGCGCAGATCTGAAAGCAGCGGCCGCTTGTCGTTGCGCATCTCCGGTGCACGGTTGAGCTGCGCAAGCGCCAGCACCGGCAGCTGCAGCTCCTTCGCGAGCGTCTTCAAGCCGCGGCAGATGTCATCGATGATCTCGACGCGATTGACGGCCTTGATGTTGCTGGACTGCAGCAGCTGCAGATAATCGACGATGATGAGATCGAGACCCCACTTCGCATGCAGCCTGCGCGCGCGCGAGCGGACCTCGCTGACGCGCAGCGCGGCGGAATCGTCGATATGGATTGCAAGGTCCGCGAGCTCGCCCATCGCAGCCGAGATCTTGCCCCAGTCGTCATCCTTGATGTTGCCGGTGCGCAAGCGTTGGGCATCGATGCGCGACTCCGCCGCCAACAAGCGCTGGATCAGCTGGTTGCTGCTCATCTCCAACGAGAAGACCGCGACGCCGCGTCCTGCTTGCTTTGCGGCATGCACCGCGATGTTCAACGCGAGCGATGTCTTGCCCATCGACGGCCGCGCCGCCACGATGACCAGCTCTCCCGGTTGGAATCCGGCCGTGAACTGGTCCAGCGACTTGAAGCCCGAAGGGACGCCGGTGATCTGGCCCT
>JAFAHD010000082.1 GCA_019237415.1 Vulcanimicrobiota bacterium | reverse complement strand
GAAATCGTAGCCTGAGATCGCCGACACGTCGCGTGCGTTGGACAGGTCGGCCATCGCGGCGTCAAAGGTGGCGGCCGCGTCCGGATCCCGCGCCAGAAACTCGAAGAGCGACTCGCCCGCGCCATCGGGCGGCGCCGGCGCGCCGGTCCGAACGCTTCGTGCGAGCTCGCCCCACATACCCCAATGCCACGGCACGCCGTTGTAGACGGCAAAACTGCGCATCGAGTTCGGATTGTCGGTTTGAAGCAGCGCACCGAGCTCCGTTAGGCTAAAGCGGCGCTGCGAGTGTTCTTCGAAGAGACCGGCGGGCGCCAGCATGCGAAGCACGCGATAGAGCGCATCCTCATGCGCGCCTGCAGCAGCGGCGAGCTGAGAGACGGCGACCGGCGTGCGGCTCATGTGGTCTGGGACACCAAGGGTCGCCACGGCGTGGATCCCCTGCGCGATCCACGACGCCGTGATCTTGTCGCCCATGTCGATCATGCGCCGGATTCCGGGCGGCGCGAACGCTCGCCGAATTCGTTCGACGAGGCGGCGCGCGTTCAACCAGTCACGGTTTTCGGACTCGCCGCCGCGGAAGGTTGCGCCGATGGCGCGGCGCTGTCCGGCGCTGTTGGTTGCGCCGATGGCGATGCGGTTGCGCTCGGCGCTCCGGTTCCAGCGCCCGACGGGGCGGCGCTCGCAGCCGGCGCGGATGAAGTGGCCGGAGTCGGACTCGGTGTGACGGCGCCGCCCGACGGCGCGATCGTCGGCACGGTGATCGGCTGCTCCGTCGGCACCGGCGTGCGGTCCGGCAGCGGCGTTGGCGCGGGCGGGAGCGGGCTTTGGCCGTTGACCAGCGCGGGCGCGTAGATCTCCGCGGAGTTCGAGAGCGTCTGCGCCGTGCGCAGGCCGTCCGCGTACGCGTATTCCGCGTATCCCCATGCGCCGAGGATGGCGATCGCCGCGACGACTCCGAGCGCGGGCTTGTGCGCGTTCACGACGACCGTCCCAGCGACGAAATCGCCGATGCGCTTGCGGCGCGGCGTGATCACCGCGAGCACGAAACCGATGATGAGCAGGTCGAACGGCAAAAAGACATTGCGCACGATGCCGCGCCAAATGCCGACCGGCTGGTCTTCGCCCGCGCGTACGCGCAGACCGACGAGGGCCTTGCCGAGCGTCGCGCTTGCGTAGGCTTCGCTCACGCAGAGATAGACGATCATCGCGAACAGCGTGTAGACCGCGGTCGCGAAGAATGCGCCGAAGGTGTGCGGATCGCTGCCGCCGCGCGCGACGAGATACGCGATGCCGGTCGCGAACAGCGCCGCGACGCCGACCAGATCGATGATCAGCGCAAACGCGCGCCGCGCGATATACTGTCCGACGTCGCCGAACTCGCTATACAGCGGCGGCGCCGGCCGCAGCTCGACCCTACCGGTGTCGACCGGCGGGGTTTCGAACTCCGCAGGCCCTGTCAGCGACGAGCCGATGACCGACGGTGCGCCCCCGAGCGCGCCCGTGTTGGGCCGGTCGAGCAACGCTCCGCACGACCCGCAAAAGGCTGAGGTTTCCGCCTGCTCTTTGCCGCAGGATGGGCAATTGGCCACGACTAGAGGGCTTCGACGACTCCGGCGATGCCTTGTCCGCCCCCGATGCACGCGCTCGCCACGCCAAACTTCTTCTTGCGCCGCCGCAGTTCGTGCAGCAGCGAGTACGTGATGCGTGCGCCGCTGGCGCCGAGCGGATGTCCGAGCGCGATCGCTCCGCCGTTCGGGTTGAGCTTGTCCTGATCGAGGTGCAGGGCGTGGACGCACGCCAGCACCTGCGGGGCGAATGCTTCGTTGATCTCGACCACGTCGAAATCGTCCAGCTTCATGCCGGCGCGTCGCGCCGCTTGCGGAATCGCAAACGCAGGGCCGATGCCCATGATGTCCGGGTCGACGCCGATGACGCCCCACGAGACGAGCCGTCCGATCGGCTCGAGGCCGTCTTTGCTCGCCTGATCGGCCGTCGTGAGCACCACCATCGACGCGCCGTCGGTGATGCCGCTGGCGTTGCCGGGCGTCACGATGCCGTCTTTCTTGAAGCGCGCGGGCAGTTTGGCGAGCTGCTCGATCGTGACGCCCGGTCGCGGGCCTTCATCTTTGTCCACTATCGTCGAGCCTTTCTTGCCCGCCACCTCGACCGGCGCGATCTCTTCGGCAAAGAACCCGTCCTCGATCGCCTTCGCCGCGCCGCGCTGCGAGCGAAGGCTGAATTGGTCGGCCTCGTCTCGCGAGATCTCATATCGCTCCGCAAGGTTCTCCGCGGTGATGGCCATCGGCATGTCGTTGTAGCTGTCGGTCAGGCCCTCCCAGAGCGCGTCTTCGAGCTTGCCCTGCCCGAGCGCCAAGCCCCACCGCGCGCCGCGGATGACGTGCGGCGATTGGCTCATGTTCTCCGTGCCGCCGGCCAGCACGTACTTCGCTTCCCCCAGGATGAGCTGCTGCGCGCCGCTCACAATGGCTTGCAGGCCGGAACCACATAGGCGGTTGACCACGAGCGCCGGCACGTCTTCGCGGCAGCCGGACTTGAGGCCGACATGACGCGCAGCGTAGATCGCGTCCGCGCTGGACTGGATGACGTTGCCTAAGAAGACCTGATCGATCTTCTCGGGCGCCACATTGGACCGCTCCATCGCTGCCTTGCTTGCGACGACCGCAAGATCGATGGCGCTCACGTCTTTGAGCACGCCGCCGAAGTTGCCGAACGGCGTGCGCGCGGCGTTGACGATGACGACGTCGGGTTTTCCGTTTTTCATGATTTCCTACTCACACTGCGTTGAGGGTTGTTTCGAGTTCGCCTGCGACCATGTCGCCGATCTGCGAGGTCTTCAGGCCACTCGAAGCGTCGAGCGACGGAACGCGTTTGCTCGCCAGCAGCGAGCCGATCGTCGCGTCGATCGCTTCGGCCGCGCGCTGTTCACCGAGATAATCGAGCATCATGCCGACCGCGCCGATGGCGGCGACCGGGCTGACCGCGTTCTTTCCTTTGTACTTAGGCGCCGAGCCATGGATAGGCTCGAATAGCGACACCTTGCCCGGATGGATATTGCCCGATGCAGCGACACCCATACCACCCTGCACCATCGCGCCGAGATCGGTGAGGATGTCGCCGAACAGATTCGGCGTCACGATGACGTCGAACGACTCCGGGTTCTTGACCATCCACATGCAGGCCGCGTCGATGTAGGCGAAATCGAACGAGATGCCCGGATAGTCCGGCGCCACCTCTTCGACCGTTCGGCGCCACAGCTGCTGGATCTCGATCGCGTTGGCCTTGTCGACCAACGTGAGCTTCTTCTTCCCATTGCGCCGCACGGCCAGCTCGAAGGCGAAGCGGACCGCGCGCTCGATGCCTTTGCGCGTGAAGATCTGATTGCCGATGACGACTTCGTCGGGCGTGCCCTTCTTGAAGTGGCCACCCAGCCCGGTGTACAGGTCTTCGGTGTTTTCGCGCACCACGACCATGTCGACGTCTTCGGGTTTCTTGTCCTTGATCGGGCACAGGTGCTCGGCGTACAGCTTGATTGGACGCAGATTGATGTACAGATCCAGTCCGAAGCGCGTGGCGGCGATGACGCCGCGCTCCACCAAACCGGGCGGCAAGCGCGGATCGCCGATCGCGCCGAGCAGGATCGCGTCCATCGTCCGGAACTCGTCGAGCTGTCCTTCCGGCATGAACTCGTTGGTTGCGATGTAATGATCGGCTCCGAACGGATACGTCTCGGTCGTGTACGTGAAGCCGAACAGCTTCGCCGCGCGTTCGAGAACTTTGAGGCCTTCGGCCGTCACTTCCGGGCCGACGCCGTCGCCCGGAATCACGGCGATCTTGTAGGTCTTCGCCATCGCGCCTATTTCGCCGCGCGTTTCTCTTCTAAACGCTGCTCCGCGTAGCGCAGCAGGCCGCCTTTGGCGATCAGGTCCTGCATGAACTTCGGGAATTGGGTGGCCTTGAACGACGTGCCGCTCGTCTCGTTCGTGATCGTGCCGGCATCGGCGTCAACGGTGATCGAATCGCCGTCGTTGATGCCGTCGACGCCCTCAGGGCATTCGAAGATCGGCAACCCGGTGTTGATGCAGTTGCGGTAGAAAATGCGCGCGAACGACTTGGCGACCACG
>JAFAHD010000081.1 GCA_019237415.1 Vulcanimicrobiota bacterium | reverse complement strand
GAGCGCGGTCGCATGGGGATCTTGCACGTCAGGCGGCTGGGCGAAGACCTGCACCGCCGGCGACGTGCCCGCGAAGACGACGCCGAAGCGGTCGACGATCCGCCCGCGCTTGCCGCTCACCGGGTACTCGGCGCGGTGTTGGTCGATCGCGATCGATGCGAGCGCGGCGCCGTCGCGCACTTGTACCTTATAGAGGCGCGCGCGGAGCAGGCACGCGACGAGGAAGAACACCCAGAACACGAACATGGCGCGTGCGCGGAGGCGGCTTCGTTCCTTTTCCCTCACGGCCGCTGCCGGGCGCCTCTAGCGCGCGAAGAACAAGCGCTTGAAGCTCGCGATCCTCGCGGCGAAGGCCGTGGTCGTGGGCTTGGTGCTTGCGGAGGGCACGTTGATGACGGCGACGCGCGCCGGCTCCTTCATGTGGAGCGCGGCCGCTGCGGCTTCAAGGCGCGCGACGGATTGCGCCTGTGCCAGGCGCTGGTGCAGCGCGTCGTCGGACTGCACCAATTGCGCTTGCGTCTGCTGATCTGCGTTGAGCCGGTACGTCTGCGCGACAAGCTCGGCATTCAGCGCGACGTAGCCGAACAAGAAGATGAGCGGCGCCGCGGCGCACGCGCCGAGGCGCGCGACGCTAAAGCGTTTGCGGCGCGCCGCGCGGCCGGCCGGGCGCGGCGAGCGGGCGCCGCGCGGCGGCGGTGCCAGGCGCTGATCGAATTCGAGTTTGAAGGCGGTCGCGGCGCGCATCGCGGCTCACGCGCTCCGTGGCAGCGGCGCCCGAGTCCGCTGCGTGCCGCGGAGCTTCGCGCTCCGGCTGCGCGGATTGGCCGCGATCTCGGTCTGCGTCGGCGTCAGCGGCTTGCGCGTAAGGGTCTCGGCAACGCCGGTGCGCCGCCATGCCGCGAACTGGTGCTTGACGACGCGGTCTTCACCCGAGTGGAAGCTGATGACAGCGATCCGGCCGCCGGGCTGCACGCAGGCGATCGCCGCTTCGAGGCTGCGCGCCAAACCGTCGAGTTCGGCGTTGACCGCCATGCGCAGAGCGAGAAACGTGCGCGTCGCGGGATGGATGGTGCCGCGCTTGCCGCGCGCACCTCGCGGTTGCGCCGCAAGCACGGCGGCGACCAGGTCAGACGTCGTGCGCAGCGGCGAGCGCGTGCGCCGTTTGACGATCTCGCGCGCGATGCGGCGCGCATTGCGCTCGTCCCCGAATTCGAAGATGATGTCAGCGATCTCGCCTTCTTTGGCCGTGGCCAGCAGTTGCGCGGCGGTCGCGGCGTCCGACGTCGGGTCGAGGCGCATGTCCAGCGCGCCCTCGCCGGCGAACGCGAAGCCGCGCGCCGCGTCCGCGAGCTGCAGCGACGAAAGGCCGAGATCGTACACGACGCCGTTCACGCTGCCAACTCCCACCGAGGCGAGCGCGTCGGCGAGCTGCGCGAAATTCGCGTGGACCGGGGTGACGCGGCGGGGCTGCTGCTCGCGCAGCGCCTCCGCCCGCGCCACTGCTGCAGGATCGGCATCGAGCGCGATGACGCGCGAACCGGGGATGCGTTCCAAAATCGATCGCGTGAGGCCGCCGGCGCCGAACGTGCAATCCACGAAGACGGGAAGCGGACTTTGCTTTGCTGCGGGGGACAGCAACGCGAGCACTTCGTCGAGCATGACCGGCGCATGGCTAATAGAGTCCAAGTTCGGTCATCAGATCGGCCATGCGATCCGGCGCGGCGCTCGCTTTGCGCCAGTTGGCCGCCGACCACATCTCGATGCGCGTGAGCGCGCCGACCAGCACCGCGTCGCGGTCGAGCTGCGCGTAGTCGCGCAGCGACGGCGGGATGAGCAGCCGCCCCTGGGCGTCGAGCGTGGCCTCTTCGGTGTGGGCGAACAGATGGCGCACGAAGCTGCGGTACTGCGCGTCCTTGCGCGGCGCCGCTTCGAGCTTGGCGCAGAACTCGGACCACGCGGCGTCCGGGTACATCGCCAACGCCGGCTCGGGCGGGGCGATGGTCAGGACGAAGTGCTCCCCAAGGCGCGCGCGAAGACGGGCCGGGATGGTCAGGCGACCTTTCTCGTCCAGAGAATGTTCGAACTGTCCCGTGAACTTCGGGAGGGTGGACATAGCAGAGACACCAAGCCCCACAGCGAGCCACTTTGACCCACTATACCCCACTTATCGGCGGTTTGTAAAGTGGGACACAGGTGTTCGAGCTTTATATTATGGGCTTCTCGGGCTGAAATAGCCTCGCGACCACACCAGACCAGCGACGACTGCGGCATAGGCCGTGAATATCAGTCCGATGAGGTCGATCATCAAAATCCAAAGCGGCGCGAGAGCGGGCAGCAACGCGAAGAGTTCGCCGAGCGCGGCGCCGATGACGACCATGACGGCGAATATCCCAATAAGGGCGATGGAAAACACGATGAATCTTCCGAGATTAGCGCGGGTAAAACACGTCCGCAACACGAGCCACACCGCTGCGAACAGTCCCATGCCATTTTGCATGATTGGCGCGCTCACGAGAAAAGCGAGCGGGACTGCGGCGCCGACGAGCAGCGAGCCGCCCAACTCCTCATAACCAAGCGCGCTGAGCTGTGCGTCCGTCGGAACGGTGAGCCGGATGTTGCTGATGATGCGGTACATTTCATATATCGTGTACAGCGCCGGCGCGAGCAACACTGATGCGGGAATGATCGGAAGGACAAACGTTCCGAGCACTGCGGGCGTCCGCCGAAATGCCTGGCCGAGCCACGTCAGTGGTTTCGGAACGCCCCCATCTTGCTCGATCGCGTGAACCCCGTAGACGAGCGCCGAGCCGCCAAACCAGAAAACGAATGACGAGATCGTAGCGAGCCCCATATAGCTAAGCACCCGCGCTTCGAAATCGGCAGAGGATGGATCGTCGAACGGTGACGGAGGGAGAAGAAATGCGAACCGTAGGAGGGCGCCGGGCGCCATGCAGAGCGCGACCGCCCACGCGTTGCGCACGCAAAAATGAACTGCTCGATCGAAGATCGAGCCGAGCGCGAGGAATGTGCCCGTCGTCTTAGGAGGCGAGAACGGTGATGCTCGCCTTCGCGGTCTTGCCGTTGACCGTCACGTCCATCTGATCGACGCCGCCGGGTTCGAGCTTCATGTTCCATGGACCGTCCACCGGTCCGAGCGGCACGACTTGCAGCTCGACGCGGCGCGTCGCGTTCGCGGCGACCGACACGTCGCTCTTGTACGGATCGCAGACCTTGTCGTAGCAGAACGAGAGCACCCACTTCTTGGGTACGTTCATCGCGGCGAGGTGCACCGTGCGCGCCTGCGGGGCGGCGTTGTGCACGGTCACCCAGAGCTTGGCCGGCTCAGCGCCAGTCGTCTTGACCAGATCCGCGCCTGACACGGCCACGTAGACCGGCTGCGGCGATAGTGCCGCCAACTGCTCGTCAGCCTGCTGCGCGACGATCGTATCCGGCGCCATGATCGACGAGGTGGCAAGCGAGAGTTTCGCGCCCTCGTTGTCGCCCGCCATGATCTGCGTGCGCCCGGTCTTCAAGAAAACGCGACCGACTTCGTAGTCCGCGCGCTTCTTCAAAGGATGATTCCCATATGCCGTGGTCGCCAGGATGAGCGCCGAGCGCTCCGCTGCCAAGGCAGCGTCGTATTGCTTCAACAGGTTCAGCGCCGACGCGAGCGTCAGCCAGCTTTCCGGATCTTTCGGCGCGATCTCGGTTTCGGTCTGCGCGGCGTCGCGCGCGGTCGCGTAATCCTTCTGCTCGAATGCGGCGAGGTAGATGCCATCATACGCGTTCGTATCTTTGGGCTCGTAGACCGACGCCTGCTTGTAGTAACTCTCAGCCGTCGCGAAGCGTTCGTTGTCCTCGGCGTTCTGACCGCGCAACAGCATGGCTTGTTCGAGGTCGTTCGCGGTCGTCTTCGCCGAGGGCTGCAGTTTGGCGCGCAGTTCGTAGGCGTCGGCCAGGGCAAGCCCGAGTGCGTTGCGCGCTTCCTTCGCCTGCCAATAATTGATGGACGACTGGTCGTCGGCGTTCTGCAGGTCGTCGAGCTTCTTGTTGGCAGCGGTTCCGGTCGCGATCGCCTGACCGACTTCGCTCAGCGCCGCCGACTTGTCGTGGGCCTGCGTCGCGCCTTGCGCCTGTGCGACGTCTCGATTCACCGTCTGCGTACCCTGGACGGCGACTGCCACGAAGCTGCGCTGCAGGCTGGATTCATTCGGCACGCGGCCGGCGAGGACGTCATTGACCGCGCTTGCAAGCACGGTTCCAGACAGCTCATCGACTTGGCGCCACTGGATCTTGCCGGTCGGCCCCACGACGAATGTCGTCGGGATCGCGCGGACATCGTACAAGTCAGCGATCTTGCCGTCGCGGTCGAGCACGATCGGATAGCGGATACCTTTCGCCGATGCGAATTCTTGCACCAGTTCTGGCGATTCTTTGCCGTCGATGCCGACGAAGACGACGCCGCGCGACTCGAATGAATTCGCCTGGCTGATCAGATCGGGCGTCTCGGCGCGGCACGGGGGGCACCACGTCGCGAAGAAGTTGACGACCACGACCTTGCCGCGCAGCGCGGACAGCGTGACCGGGGTGCCGTCGACGGTCTTGAGCGTGAAATCGGGCGCGGTCGTGCCGACGGCCGGGGACGCCGCAAGAGCCCCGCTAGGGGCCAAAAGGGCGCTGGCCGCGGCGAGCACCGCCAGAGGCGCGAACACTTTCGTTTGGGACATGACGTGAGGCTGTTACGCGCGACCGCACGCTGCGGCCTGCACGGTTGCTTTGGGCCGCTGAAGTGTGCTAGAGTTTTTTCACGCTTCGTGGCCACTCACCATGGCCGCGGCGTTTTCGCGTTTCCAGATGGTGGAACTGAGAGCAGATAGTGGCATTGCAAGACCGCACGCTGACCTGCCGCGATTGTGGTTCAGAGTTCATCTTCACGGTGGGCGAGCAAGAATTCTACGCGCAAAAGGGCTTCGAGCACGAACCAGCCCGTTGTCCGAACTGCCGGCAAGCTCGCAAACGCGATCGCTCGGCCGCAAGCGGCGAACGCACCATGTATGATGCGATCTGCTCGCAGTGCGGCGTCGCGACCCAAGTGCCGTTCTCGCCGCGACCGGACAAGCCGGTCTATTGCCAGGATTGCTACAAGTCGGTCGCGGGGCGTCGCACCAGGGCGTGACGGTCGACTAACCCCGCTCCAGTCCCGCCGACAATCGACGCTCACCGCTCCACGCAGAACCAGGTTGGCTCTCATGTGAACCTGGTTAAACTCTTGTCGCAGCCCGATACGTATAGATGTAGAGCCTGGCGGGACGTTGAACCGTTATCCATTAGAGCGGGAAGGAGATCTTTGGCGTTGGCTGACTCCCTACGCGCCTTCGTGCGCACGGTGCCGGTCATCGCCGCAGCGGTCCTCGTCGGCTGCAGCGGCGGCGGCTTCTTGCCCTTCGGCGAGGGCCCGCACAGCATGTCTTCGCAGCGCCTCGCCAGCATCGTGAACCTGCAGTCCAAGGTCAACCACGTCGATCCGAAGCTCGTCAAAGCCGTCATCGCCATTGAATCCGGAGGCGATCCCTCGGCGGTCTCCACCGCCGGTGCCATGGGCCTCATGCAGCTGATGCCGGGAACGGCACGGGCGTACGGCGTGGCCAATCCATGGGATCCGGAGCAAAACGTGGCGGGTGGTGCCAAAGCGCTCGGCGTGCTGCTGCGCGAGTACAACGGCAATATCTCGCTCGCGCTGGCGGCGTACAACGCCGGTTCGGGCGCCGTCGCGCGCTACAAGGGCATCCCCCCATACGCCGAGACCGGCGCTTACGTCAGCAGCGTCCTCTCGCTGTATAACGCGCCGGCGCGCAGATAGCTCGGGCGCCTGATGTTCGGCGCCTTCGACCGCCCGCTCTCGCGCTCGACGACGTTGGGTCCGACCACCTCGGCGCCGCAGGCGCCTGCCGATCACCGGCTCGACTGGCTGTCCGCCGGTCACGCGACGCCGCCGCAGCCATCGCGCGCGCGCTCGTATTTCAAGCTTTCCATCCTCGACCGGTACATGACGCGCGAGTTGCTCGCGCCATTCGGTTTTGCGATCGCCGCGTTCACGCTGTTCATGTTGATCAACTCGCTGTTCCTCGCGGCCGACTACGTGATCAACAAAGGCGTGCCCGCGTTCCTCATCGCGAAGTACTTGGCGCTGCAGCTGCCTGCGCTGATGTACTTGATCCTGCCGTTCTCGTGCATGTTCGGCATCCTGCTGGGCATCGGCCGCCTCGCCGCCGACAACGAGATCGCGGCCATGCGCACGAGCGGCATCAGCTTGCAGCGCATCGCGCTGCCCTGCTTCGTGCTCGGCGTCATCATGACGCTCATCGCCTTCTTCATCAATGAAGAGATCGCGCCGCGCTCGCAGGCCAAGTCGGTCGAGTTGTTCCGCCAGATCGCGTTCCACTCGACCCAAGCGATCATCCAACCGTATCAATTCTTCCGCACGACCGACGGCCAGCACGTCATCTACATCCAGTCGGTCGACTCCGGCACGGGCATGATGCACAACGTGCAGGTCTTCAACATCGGTCAAGGCTATTGGCCGGAAACCCTCACCGCGAAGACCGGCCAGCAGCTGGGTGGCAAGCTCGTGCTCGTCGACGGCGTCGTCACCACCACCGGCTACGCCGGCATGGTGACGCAAGTGAAGCATTTCGACAAGCTCGAGTTCCCGCTGGGCGACACGAGCCTGCTGTATTCTCCGCAGAGCGCGTTCGAGACGAACTCGCGTGAGCTGCGTTTGCAGATCCAGAACCTGCGGACAGGCGGGCAGGACGTCACGCAGCTCGAGATGTCGCTGCAACAGAAGTACGCCATGCCAAGCGCTTGCTTGATCGCTGTGCTCATCGCTTTGCCGATGGGCATCCGGTTCGGCAAACGCGGCCGCGGCGTTGCGGCGATCCTTTCGATCGTCATCTTAATGGGGTACTATCTCATCATGGCCGCGACCAATGCGTTAGGGAAGAGCGGCGCCATGCCGCCCGTGCTCGCCGCATGGGCGCCGAACATCGTCATGGGTTCCGTCGGCCTGGTCTTGCTGCTGCGCGAGGAACGTTAGCCTCATCTTGTGCCGTCGACGCGTTGCGACGTGGGGAATCGCCGCCATCGCTGCGGTCGCCATTGGCGCCGCGCCGATCGGGCACGCGCGCGCCGACACGGCAAGCCCGACGCCGAGCGCAACGCCCACGCCCCCCACGGTTGCGCCCGCGACATCGCCGTTGCCGACCCCGACGCCCGCCATGATGATGCCGCCCTCTGCCGCGCCGCAGACGCCGTCTGCGACGCCCGCGCCGCCGCCGGATCCAGACTTGTATCCGGCGGTCGTGCATCCGTTCATCACGCCGACTCCAGGAACGGAAGCAACTCCCGGAATCGCGGAAACCGCTGCGCCGCCATCGCCTCCGCCGGGCTTCGGCCGCCTGACCGCCGACCGGCTGTACGGGAAAGCCAGCGGCGACATGGACGCGGACGGACACGTGCTCATCGTCTCAGGCGATTCGAGCATCACCGCCGACCGCGCGCATTACGATGCCGCGACGCGCACGATCCGTGCGATCGGCGACGTCCACTACGTCTCAGCCAACGGTGACACCGCGAGCGCGAAAGCGCTCGACTACGACGTCGCGCACGACCGCATCATCATGGATGGCGTGGAGGGCCAGACGTCGGCGATCGCGTTCCAATCCGAGCGCATCCACGGCTATCTGTACTACAAGGGCGAGCGGATCACCATCGATCACAACGGCCACGCGATCCTCGAGCACGGCTGGGTGACGACCTGCGCGCTCAACCACGTCTCCTACCATGTCACCGGCAAGGAGATCGAGATCAGGCCCAACGACCGGCTCATCGCGCACGGCCCCGCGCTCTATCTAGGCAAGTACTTGGTCGCGGGTCTCGGGATCCTCGCGATACCGCTGACCCAGGAGGCCGCGCGCAGGCCCACCGCGTTTGCGCCGCGGCTCGGATACAACTCGATCTACGGCGTCTTCCTCAAGAACTACATCAACTTCTACTCGAGCCCATACTTCTACGGCACGTATCACTTCGACATCTACCAGAAAGCGGGCATCGGCGTCGGCGTCGACATCTATTTCGCACGGCGCGACGGTCTGGGATCGGGCGAATTCACGATCTACGACCTGCACAGCAACAACTACCAGTTCGAACAGACAGGCGTGCGCAACTCGCTCAACTCCAACCTGACGCTGCAACGCGTCTTCTCGCACCACGTCACGTTCTCGGCCAACGCGAGCTACGTGAGCCAGTCGCTGCTCACGACGATTCCGCCGACGCTGTCGGCGAACGTCAACGTGGCGCACAACGGTGCGCGCAGCACGACGAGCTACGGCGCCACCGTCACGTCGACCGGCCCGTCCAGCTCGGTCGGCGGGATCATCAACCACAACATCGCGTTCTCGCCGATCTTCTCGGAGAACGTCTCGCTGCAGCTGCAGTACAACAACTCGGTGTTCGGCGCAGGCACGAGCTTTGAATCATCGTCCTATTCGCGCTCGGTGCTGTTCATGAACGACACGCACTACTCGGCGCGCGCGGTTGACGCCGACCTCGTGATTTCGACCGACCACGGCGAGACGAGCGACACATTGAATGGCATGACCTCCACGCAGCCGGTGATCGGCTTGCAGAAGGTCCCCGAGCTGACGGTGCGCAGCCGGCCGTTTTCGGTCGGCTCGCTGCGCTTGCCCATACAGCTCAGCCTGGTCGACGGCGTGTACGATGACGGCTACAACAACATCACCACCGCGCGCTACGAGCTCAACGGCCAGGCCGGCACGGCGCTCTATCGCATCGGTGACAGCGTGACCGTCTCGGGTTTGGTGGGCATTCGCCAAGACATCTACGGGACCGGGGACGAGCGCGGCGCGCTCAACGAGCAGTTCTCGCTGCAGAAGTTCTTCGGCCGGCATGCGGACAACACGCTCGCCTACCAGATGCAGAGCGTGCGCGGCTACACGCCGATGCCGGCCTACGACCTGCTCACCGGCTTCGACCAGATAAACGAGAACCTCAACATCTACAACGGCAGCGCGTACCGCTTCACCGCGACGACCAACTACGATTTCAAGAACAAATTCCTCGGCTCGATCAACTACCAGCTCAACGTCGCACCGTCGCCGTACTCGAACGTGCTGCTGGGCGATTCATACGACCCGCACGGCACGGGCTACGGTCCGCTGGCCATCACCCTGTCGACGCCGATCGGACGCGACGACTACTTGCAGTTCTTGGGCAACTACGACTTCAAGCTGCACGGCCTGCAAGGCCAGAACTACTTCCTGACGCACACGGTCGGCGATTGCTACCAGATCCGCTTGGCGTACCGCCAAGCGCTGCACGAATTCGACGTGTCGTTCGCGCTGCTCGCGTTCCCGTCGCAGGCCGTCAACTTCGGCTTGACGGGCAGCTCGATCTTACCGCAGAGCTTCGGTTCGCCCTAGCCCTCGTCGCGCCGGTTACGGTGGCGGTGGCGGGTTGACGATGATCTGGCCGCCGCTGATGAACAGGTTGGGATTTGCCGGCCCGCCCGTCTTGTTGGGCGGCGACGTGAGCTGATTGAAGTAGGTCGCCTGCGTGGTGAGGTCGATCGGCAATTGGTAGCCGCTCGTCTGCAATCCGCAGCACCCGAGCTGGTCTTGCGGCACGTGGTTGGCCGAGTTGTCGGTCGTGATGAAATTGACGTACAGCAGCGTGGCCGGGGGCGTGGACACGGTCGGGGGCGTGTTGCTGACCGGGTTGTAGCGGATGGAGAAGGTCGAGATCGGCAGCGTGATCGACATGGTGTTGTTCGTGCCGGAGCCGGTCGAGATGACCGGTTGGAACACGAACTGATTCGAGGTCAAGATGATGGGGATGAAGGTGACGATGCCGCCCGTCCCCACCGCCTTGTACTCGTAACCAAAACCGTTCGGCGAAGCGACTGTGTCGAAGCCGTAGACGAACTCTTGATCCCAGTGCGTGAATGAGCCTGAGGTCGCTTCGGCTACGGTCGGCGTGCCAGGTGGACCGTCGTTCGCGTTGACGCTCTGGCCTGCCGCGGTGACCGCGTTGACGGCGATGATGTAATCGCCCTGCGATTGCGTGATCGCTCCGGCGACGGTGAATTGGAATTGAATCGTGCCGCCGGCGACGCCCGGCGGCGGCGGCGTGACCGGACCGCGGCCGCACGACGCCATCAACGCGGCGGCGAACAAAGCGGACGCAACGCGGAGCGGCGCGAACGGGGAGCGGCGTGGCGGAGCGAAATCCATTTTTCCTGCGTCTGGTGCTGGCGATTGCCTGGCCGGTTGCGGCCTGGGCTGCGTTTCCGCAGATCGGCGCGTGGCCATTGGCGTTTGTCGCCTTTGCGCCCTTGTTCTGGTTGTGGTCGGTGTCGTCCTGGAAAGCGGCGATCGGCTGGACCGTGCTCTCATGTACGATTTATTTCTCGCTCGTCGATCAATGGATGGTCTTCTCGCTCGGCGATGAGATCGGCAACGCTCGCTTCCTCGCGCTGATCTTGTTGTCGTTCATCGAGAGCTTGTTCGTCGCGCTGGGCGCGGTCGTCGTGTCGCTCGCCGCGCGCGGCGCGTTTCGCGCGCCGCTCGTCTTCGCTGCGCCCGCGGCGTGGCTGATCATGGAGTCCGTGCGCACCAACGGCGAAGCGAGCATGCCGTTCGCGCAAGTCGGCGCGATCGCGCCGCACGTGGCATGGCTGCTTCCCATGGCCGCATATGCCGGCATCTATGGGCTGACCGCGCTGATCGTGCTGTGCAACGGCGCGGTCGCCGGCTTGGTGTTCGGCGATCGCAGCGCGCGCGTCGCGGGACTCGCGACGCTCGGCATCCTGGTCGTCGTGGTCGCGCTAGGCGATGCAGCGCGGCAAACGGTGACGGTGCCGCCCGCGCACACGCGCATCGCGATCGCGCAAGGCAACATCTCGCAACGCGTCAAGTGGTCGCCGGCGCGCTTCGCGCAGACCATCGCCACGTACTCTACGCTCACCAGCCAGGCGGCCGCCGGCGGCGCGCGCATCGTCGTCTGGCCGGAGACGGCGATCACCGATTATCCGCTCGAGAAGCCAGAGCTCTTCAGCGAGCTGCAGTCGCTCGTCGGCGAACAGCACGTGTGGCTTATCGCGGGCACGGTCGACTCGCCTTCGCCGCACGAGACCTACAACATCATCATGACGCTCGACCCGCAGGGCACTCTGCGCGACGTCTACCGCAAGCACATCCTCGTGCCGTTCGCAGAGTATCTGCCGTTCGATGCGATCTTCCGCCGCATTCCAGGTTTCGATCAGGCGTCCGCGTTCACGCACGGACTCGGCCCGCAGCTGCTGCACGTCGAAGGCAACCGCTTCGGGCCGCTCATCTGCTTTGAATCCGCGTATTCGTCCTACGCGCGGCAGACAGTGCTACTCGGCGCCACCTCGCTGTTGGTCATCACCGACGATGCCTGGTTCGGCAGCGCGTCGGGCCCGGTGATCCACGCCGATCTCTCCGCGATCGACGCGGTCGAAACCGGACGCTGGGTCGTGCGCGGCGCAGATACCGGCATTTCGCAATTCATCGATCCGAAAGGCCGTGTCGTGGCGCAGTTGCCGCTCAACACGCAGGGCGTGCTGAGCGCCAACATCGGCGCGCCGATCGACACCCCCTACCTGCGCTTCGGCGCCGGATGGCTCGAGGCGCTCGCGTTGTGCGCGCTGGTCATCGCGGCGGTGTGGCGGCCGGCGCCGGCGAAGAGGCAGTGGCGATGACCCACTGGATCGAGGCGCTGCAAGAGAGGCTCAGCCCGTTTCTCAAGCGCTGGCCGTTGATCGCGGGCATCGGCGGCGCCCTGTTCGGACTCACCATCGTCTTCTTGCTGATCGCGGGACTGATGACGCCCGACCTCGTGCCCGCCACGGGTGGTTCGAAGATCGTCGTGACCAACATCGGCGGCCAAGGCCTGCGCGAAGGCAAGACGAGCTGGCGTTTTCATGCGGACCGCGCCGAGTTCAGCGCCGACGGCGCCGTGCAGACCTATCACAACGCGACCGCGACCTATTTCCTGCGCAGCCGTCCGATGTACAAGATCCTGGCCGGAGAGGTCACGGTCGATACGCGCAGCCTGAACTACTCAGCGGACGGCGGGGTGCATGTCTGGTCGGTCGGACTGCCCGACAAGCAGCATTTCATCACCCAGTCGCTCGTATGGAACAACAGCACGCAGATGCTCAATTGCCCGGGCGACACCGATGTGATGTACCAAGGCGTCGAGACCCGCACCGATCACCTCACCGCGAACCTCGTCACGGGGATGATCACGACCGGGCAATCTATTGCGAAGGTCGGGCAGCCTTTGCCAGCTGCGACTTCAGCCAATCGATGACTTTGACGGGCGTCGGATCCTCGCGGTAGGCGTACGCCAAGTAACACGAGGCGAAGTCGCCGATATAGACGAGCGACATCGCGCGCGCCAGCCCGCCTACACCTTCGGCCCACACCTCGGTCACCGTGGCCGCATGCTTTTCGACGATCTGTTTGGTGAGCTCGGCGCGCAGACGGATATGCTCGGGCTCGCGATCGTCGCGCAGGAACACGACTGAGAAGAAGCGCTCGAGCCGCGCCTGAGCTTCTCCACCGCTCCAGCCGACGGATTCGTTGTGGTCGAGCTCGGGCAACACGTTTGCCACAGCAAACGCTTTTGCGTTTTCGTTGATCTGCGTCTTCCAGCGGTAGGCGATGACGCCGCGCTCGCCTTGCGAACCGTAGATCACGGGAATCGCGCCATGCCAATTCGCCGCGAGCTGCTTGGCCGGGTTGCTCGAGTGCGGCACGTCAGGCGAACATCGGTTGCGCACCGCGACGAGCTCGGCGACCATGTCGTCGAGCTCGCGCAGCAGTGGCGTTGGGATCAAGCCGAGCCGCGCGGACGCGACGATGAGCGGCACGAACGAGTAGCCGAGCGCCGCGCGCGGCTGCAGGCCGCCGGGGATCTGTATCGTCGCCACGCCATCCCGCGCTGCTCGAGCGGTCAGTCCGCCGCCCGTCGTCACCGCAAGCACGCTTGCTTGCGCTTTCCGCGCCGCATCATAGGCTGCCAGCGTCTCTTCGGTGTTGCCCGAGTAGCTCGCGGCGATCACGAGCGACTGCTCCCCGCTCACGTAGTCGGGGAGATGATAGTCGCGCGAGACTTCGACCGGCACGGCGAGCACCGGTTGGTAGATCGAACGCAGCAGATCGCCGCCGATAGCCGAGCCTCCCATGCCCGCGACGACCGCGCAAGAAAACGAGCGTCCTTCGAGCGGCTTGAGATCGGCGCGCTCGGCGATCTCTCGTGCGCGCTGGCACTGCTCGGGGAGCGAAAGGATCGCCCCCATCATATCTTGCGGGTCCAGCGCTTTGCGGTCGAGGGCGTCGAGCATGGCGATTCCGGCCGGTTTGGTCCGTGCCGCTCCAATAAAGAAGGCGCGGGGATCGATTTGTTGCATCGTCCCCGCGCCGCGCTTCGACCCGTTCTTAGGAGGCCGCCTTCTTCGCTTCCTCGATCAGACGCTTGACCTTTTGCCCGCCCTTATGTCCGATCGTCTCGTAGAAACCGGTCCCATACTTGTCCTTGACGGCGTTGCCGCCTTTCTGGCCGATGGTGCCGTAGAATCCCGCGCCGTGGCGCTCTTTGGTGCGCTCGCCGCCCTTGCGCCCGATCTCTTCGTAGAACGACGGTCCGTACTTCTTACGCACGGCGTCGCCGCCTTTCTTGCCGGCTTCGCGCACCGTCATCGCGGTGCTCTCACCGTCTTGGTTCACATCTTCTTGTTGCATCGTCTCCGCCTCGAAGCTGGGCAGCACGCTCACTCGATTGCGCACCTCGACCGGCGGCTGCCCGCTCTGAGTAGGAAACGCGCGGAGTGCTTGAAAGGTGCCGGGCCGACCCGAGGGCGAGGGGGCCCTCATCTGGAATTAATCCGGCGCCGATCCGGGTGGCGCTTGACGCTCGGGTCGCAACGTGTGATAGGGCTGCGGTGACGATTCGCTTTGACGGACCGTTTTATTGACGTGAGGACCTTCTGCGCCGGGGCGTTAGCAGCCGGCGTTCTTTGCGGCGCGCTCCAGCCTGCGGCTGCGGCCCATACGACACTTTCGCTCGCCGCACCCGGGACAACCCCATATCGAGCCCGTCCCTGGATCGAGGGCTACCAGCCGTCGCGTGAAGACGCGCTGTTCCGCGCGACCTACCCGCTGCTGCCGATGCATAACATCCTCAAGGTGTACGTATCGGACGCGGGCAGCTACGACGCGGCAGGCATCCGCTTCTCGGCGCGCGTGCCGCACACCGAGCACGACATCGACGCCGAGGAGATGCGCCACGAAGCAGCGCTGCTGATCAAGACGGCTTTCGACAAGTTCCCGGACCTGCAGACCGTCGATGTGTGGGCTACGATACCAGTGCCTAAGACCGAATTGACCACCGTGGAAAGCACCGTGTTCTCCGTGTCAGCCGACCGCGTGACGTACCTCTCTGTCCGCGACCACGGCCTGGACGACGAAGCCTTCTTGGATTCGTTCGGCAAGGTGTGGGTCGCGCCACAGGTGCCGCGCTGATGGACCGTTGGTTGCGCCCGGCCCTGATGGTGCTCGCGGTGATGTTCGTCGCCCCGGCACTGCTGAGTACCACCGCCTCAGCCTATGCGGCAAGCCCGAACTCCATCGCCGAAGCCGAGCTGCCCGTGACTAGCGAGCGCCCGCCCGCCGATGGCATGACGCCGGACGGCCGCGTATGGTTCGTGCCGATGGCGCGCAAAGAGATCGCGCTCACCTTCGACGACGGCCCCTATCCTTTTTATACACCGCTGCTGCTGCATCAACTGGAATCGGACAGCACGCCCGCCACGTTCTTCCTCGTCGGCCGTACGATGCAGGAATATCCGGAGCTGGTCGAGCGCATCGTCGCGTCGGGCGACGAGATCGGCAACCACACATTCAATCACTACACGCTGACCGGGCTCACCGACGACGAGATCGAGGACCAGCTTACAACCTGCGGCTCGCTCATCGAAAGCTACACCGGCGCGCCGCCGACGCTGTTCCGTCCGCCGCACGGGCGCTACGACCAGCACGTCGTTGATATCGCCCACAAGCTCGGCTATCGCACGGTGCTCTGGAGCGACGCGCCTGACGACGCCAAGCCCGACAACACCGAAGTGCCGGTGAACGTGATCGTGCAGCGCGTCCTCGCGCACGCGCATCCGGGCGGCATCGTGCTGCTGCACAGCGGCCAGTACAATACGATCCTGGCGATGCCGATGATCATCGCCGGCCTACGGGACCAGGGCTACTCGTTCGTCACGGTGACACATCTGCTCGCCGACCAAGACTTCTAGACCGTCAGGTCGGACGAAGTCAACGACTAGCGGAGTTCGAGGTAAGCGAGCGCCAGAGCACGTCGACGCGGCGCTCGAGATCGGCCGCGTCGCCCTCGTTGTTGATCAGGTGTTGGGCTCGACGCAAGTACTCGTCGTCCGAAAGCTGGGCGCTCATGCGCGCGGCGACCGACTCCTCGCTGACTTGGTCGCGCGTCGCGACGCGCGAGCGGCGTACGTCCGGCTCTGCGATCACTGCCACGGTGGTGTCGCACAGCTTGTCGAACCCTGATTCGAAGAGCAATGGGACGACGACGACGATCATCGTCTCGTGTGGAAACGATTGGATTCGCTCCATCGTTCGCTCGCGGATGGCCGGATGCGTCAGCCGATTGAGCAGTTCGCGCTGGCGAGGGTCGGCGAAGACGATGCGGGCGAGCGCTTTGCGGTCGAGACGGCCGTCGGGCGTCATGACACCGCTGCCGAATTCGTAATGGATCGCGTCGAGGACTGGACTCGGGGGTTCGACGACTTCGCGCGCGATCGCGTCGGTGTCGATGATGGTCGCGCCACGTTTCGCTAGCAACGCCGCGACGCTGGACTTACCGGACCCGATTCCCCCAGTCAGGCCGACGACCATGGAGCAATATTAAAGGGACGACCAGCGTCGCCCCTTTGTTTGCAATCGCGGACGCGTTTACGTCGTCGCGTCTGCGGTCTGTTCGGCCGCATCGGGCGATTCTTGATCGCTCGCCGCCGTGGTCTCGCCGCTCTCCGCACCGTCGTCGCCGTCCGCCTTGTTCACGCTGGCGTTGATGCGCCGCGACGCGACGTTGATCGACAGGATCTTCACGTTGAGCTGCTCGCCGACTTGCGGCGCTTTCGCCGGATCGAACTCTGACTTGGGCACCATGCCGGTGACGCCCGGCAGGATCTCGACGAGCAAGTAGTTCGACGTCGCTTTGATCAGCGTCGCGGGAACGGCTTGGCCTTCGCTCAGTTGCTCGGGCACGTTCTTCCACGGATCCTCGAGCGAATGCTTGAGCGAGAGGCTGACCTTGCGCGCTTCCGAGTCGAACTTCATGATCTCGACTCGGACCTTGTCGCCGATCTGCACCGCTTCGCTCGGGTGCTTGATGCGCGACCACGACAGCTCGGAGTTGTGGATCAATCCGTCCACGCCGCCGAGGTCGACGAACGCGCCGAAATCCGCCAAGCGAACGACGGTGCCTTCGCGGATCTGACCGGGCTGCAGCGTCGAGAGCAGCTCCTGCTTCTTCTGATTGAGCTCTTCTTCGAGCACGACGCGCTGGCTCAAGACCACGCGGCGGCGCTTGTGGTCGAGGTCGATCACTTTGAGGCGCAGCACCTTGCCGACCAGCTCTTCCAAGTTGCCGACCGGATGGCGCCGGATCTGCGATGCGGGCACGAAGCCGCGCATGCCGAGGTCGACCAGCACGCCGCCCTTGACGACTTGCGTCACCGTCGCGGTGATCGCTTCGTTGTTCTCGTGCGCTTCGAGCACGCGTTCCCACGTCTTCAGCGCGCGCGCGCGACGTTCGGACAAGTACATCGCGCCGTCGCCGTCACCGTCGATGCGGTGCACGAGCACTTCGAGCGTATCGCCGACCTTGAGGTCTGCGACGCGCATTCCCGGCGACAGTTCGCGCGCGGTCACGATGCCCTCGGACTTGCCGCCGATATCGACGAGCAGCTCGTCGTGGGTCTTCGCGACGATCACGCCCGTGAGCACCTGCCCTTCGTCAAGTGTCCGCAAGCTCGCTTCGTAGAGCGCTTGCTCGAGCGCGAATTCGTCCTGTTCTTTGGTCTGCGCGTCCGCCGGTATATCAGTCATTAACAAAAGTTAACCTATCCCTCTTCCGAGTTTGTTTGTCTTGGATATCGCGTGGAACGAATCGGATCAGTGCTGGCACACGGGGCAGAAAAACGTCCCTCGTTGCGCGAGGACAACCCGCCTGATCGCTGTCTTGCAACGGCGACACGGCAAACCACCACGCCCGTAGACGGCAAGTTTCTTCTGAAATTCCCCCGGCATTCCTGCACCATCGACGTAGTCGTCGACGCTCGAACCCCGATGGGATATGGCTTTGCGCATCACTTTGCGCAGACTGCGCAGCAGATCACCCGCTTGTGCGCGGCTCAGACGACCGGTCCGTCGCGTCGGTCTGATGCGGGCATCGAAGAGCGCTTCGCTCGCGTAGATGTTGCCGACGCCGGCGAGGCGGCGTTGGTCGAGCAGCCACGTCTTGATGTTCGTCTTGCGCCCGCGCG
>JAFAHD010000049.1 GCA_019237415.1 Vulcanimicrobiota bacterium | reverse complement strand
CGAAGCGGTGGACAATGCCGTCGACGAGGCGCTTGCGGGCTACTGCCGCAACATCACCGTGACGATCCACAAGGACGGCTCGCTGTCGGTCGCGGACGACGGCCGCGGCATCCCGGTCGACGTCATCGAGAGCGAGAAGAAGCCCGCGGTCGAGGTCGTCATGACCGTGCTGCACGCGGGCGGCAAGTTCGATCAGCTCGGCTACAAGGTGTCGGGCGGCTTGCACGGGGTCGGCATCTCGGTCACCAACGCGCTGTCGGAATGGATGACCACGCGCGTCATGCGCGACGGCAAGCTGTACGAGCAGCGATTTGCGCGCGGCGTCGCCACCTCCAAGCTCAAAGTGCTGGGACCGGCGGACGGCACGGGCACGATCCAACACTTCAAGCCCGACTCGCAGATCTTCGCGACGCTCGATTTCTCGCTCGACATCCTGCAGCAGCGCCTGCGCGAGCTTGCGTTCCTCAACCGCGGCCTGCGCATCGAGCTTGTCGACGAGCGCGTCGACAAGAAGCAGACCTTCATGTACGAGGGCGGCATCAAGAGTTTCGTCGAGCATCTGAACAAGAACAAAGAACCGCTGCACGACGTGCGCTATATCCAAGGCGAACGCGGCAAGGTGGCGGTCGAAGTCGCGTTCCAATACAATGACGGCTATCTCGAAAACGTCTTCCCGTACGCGAACAACATCCACACCGTCGACGGCGGCACGCACCTGGTGGGGTTCCGTACCGCGCTCACGCGCGTGCTCAACAGCTACGCGAAGAAGCACGGCATGCTCAAAGAAGGCGAAGGCAATCTCACGGGCGAGGATGTGCGCGAGGGACTGACCGCGGTGGTATCGGTAAAGTTGCCCAATCCCGAGTTCGAGGGTCAGACCAAGGCCAAGCTCGGCAGCACCGAGGCGCGCAGCGCGGTGGACGAGATCGTCGCGGAAGCGCTCAACTACTATCTGGAAGAGAATCCCGGACCCGCGCGGCGCATCATCGAGAAGACGATCAACGCGGCGCGCGCGCGCGACGCGGCGCGCAAGGCGCGCGATCTCATCCGGCGCAAGAATGCGCTCGACGGCGGGTCGTTGCCTGGAAAGCTGGCCGATTGCTCGGAGCGTGATCCCGCCAAGAGCGAGATCTTCCTCGTCGAAGGTGAGTCGGCAGGCGGCAGCGCCAAACAAGGGCGTGACCGGCATTTTCAAGCGATCCTGCCGCTCAAGGGCAAGATCCTCAACGTCGAAAAGGCGCGGCTCGACAAGATCGTCGGTCACGAAGAGATCCGCGCGCTGATCACGGCGCTCGGCACCGGCTTCGAAGCCGACTTCGACGCGACCAAGCTGCGCTATCATCGCATCTACATCATGACCGACGCGGATGTGGACGGTTCGCACATCCGGACGCTGCTGCTGACGTTCTTCTTCCGTTACATGCGCAAGCTGATCGAAGACGGCAATCTGTTCATCGCGCAGCCGCCGCTCTATCAGGTCAAAAAAGGGAAGAAGGTCTGGTATTGCTACCGCGATGAAGAGCGCGACGCGGTCATCGCGCAAGCCGGCGACGGCTATTCGATCCAGCAGTACAAGGGTCTGGGCGAGATGGATCCCGAGCAGCTGTGGGAGACGACGATGGATCCCGAGCGGCGCATCGTGCGCAAGGTGCTGCTCGAGGACGAAGTCGCCGCCGACGAGATGTTCTCCATCCTGATGGGCGAGAAGGTCGACCCGCGTAAACAATTCATCGCGGACAACGCACGCGACGTCAAGAACCTCGATATCTAGCAGATCCATGGACCGGCCGGTGCAGCGTAGCCGTCGGCGGCTCATCATCAGCGCCGACGACTTCGGCATGTCGGCCGACGTCAACGACGCGATCGAGCGCGCGCACACGGATGGCGTGCTGACGACGACCTGCTTGATGATGAGCGGTGACGCGGCAGCAGACGCGGTCGCGCGCGCGAAGCGATTGCCCGGCTTGCGGGTCGGCCTGCACGTCGTCCTCGTCGATGGCCGGCCGGTGTTGCCCGCCCGCGAGGTTCCCGATCTCGTCGATCGCAGCGGCGAGTTCACAAAGCGGCTCGTGGGCGCGGGATTCAAGTACTTCTTCCATCCGCGCGTCCGCCGCCAGCTCGAAGCGGAGATCCGCGCGCAATTCGCAGCGTTCGCGGCGACCGGACTGAGGTTGGATCACGTGAACGCGCACAATCACATGCACGTGCATCCGACGATCTTCGGGCTGCTGTTGAAGGTCGGCCGCGATCACGGCGACCCGCCGGTGCGGATCCCGTACGAACCGCTTGCGCCGTCTTGGCGTGCGCGGCACACCGGTTTCGCCGGCCGCTTCGGCAACGGCGTGCTGCTCGCGCCGTTCTTCGCCATGATGCGCGCCCGGGCTCGCGCTGCGGGTGTGGCGTACAATCAGTACGTGTTCGGCATGAACGACACCGGCAACATGACGAGTGAGGTGGTCACTGCGTTGCTGCGCGAGCTGCCGCGCGGCGCCAGCGAAATGTACCTGCACCCGGCGACCAGCGGCCCGCAAGCGCGCGAGCTTGCGGCGCTCGTCGACCCCGCCGTGGCGCTCGCGTTGCAGGAGCGAGGCGTCGAGCGCATCGGCTTTGCCGACGTCCGGATGCCGTGACGAGCGTGCACATCGCGCATGCGGTGATCTCGTACGCGTTGCTGGCGATCAGCCTCGCCGCGATCGCGTATTCGATCGTCGCGCTGGCATGCGTCCTCGCGTTCGGCAGGCGCCGCGCGGCGATCGCGCGCGACATCGCAGCCGGTGGGATTCGGCCGGCGATGCCGGCGATGACGATCCTCAAACCCGTTTCCGGCGACGAGCCGGATCTGTTCGACAATCTGTGCTCGTTCTGCGACCAAGACTATCCACAGTTTCAAGTCGTGTTCGGCGTGCCCGGCGCGTCCGACCCAGCGGCGCCGATCGTCGAAGACGTCGCGCTGCGCTTCCCGCACGTGCCGATCGTGAGCGTCGTCGGCGGCGCCGCTCGCGCAGCGAATCGCAAAGTCGCACAGCTGCAGAACATGATCGGGCAGGCTGCGCACGACGTCCTCGTCGTCGCCGACAGCGACACGCGCGTCGATCGCGACTACCTGCGCGGGCTCGCGCAGGCGTTCGACGGCGCGGAGATCGGCGCCGTGACCTGCCTGTACCGTGCCGCGCCGCAGCCCACGTTCGCGTCGCTGCTCGGCGGCCTGGCCATCGACGATCAATACATCCCGGCCGTGCTCGTCGCCGCGCTGGGCACGGTGCGCTTTTGCTTGGGCGCCACGATGGCGGTGACGCGGCGCGCGTTGGACGCGATCGGCGGCTTCGCGGCGCTGGCAGACTATCTCGCGGACGATCAGATGCTGGGCGAACTCGTGCACCGCCAAGGGCTGCGCGTCGTCATCGGGACATACGTGGTCGACCACGGTGTGGACGAGCGCGATTTCGCAGCATTGTGGTCGCACGAATTGCGCTGGGCGCGCACCAATCGCGCCGCCCGCCCGGCAGGTTACGCGGGCTACTTCCTCACCTACGCGTGGCCGCCGGCGCTCGCGTTCCTGCTCGTCTCAGGCATGCCCCTCGCCGGCGGCGTCCTGCTCGGCGCAGCGCTCGCGCTGCGCATCGCGATCCATTACGCATCGCGCTGGTCGCTGGCGTCGCGCATGCCGGATGGCGTGTGGCTGTTTCCGCTGCGCGATTTGTTGGGACTGGCGGTATGGGCGTGCTGCTTCTTCGGGCGAAGCGTCCGCTGGCGTGACCGCGATCTGCGCATCGACTCGCAGGGCCGCATCGTCGCGGGTTCGTAAGAGGACCTCATGCAGCAGCCCGCTTCACGTGCGCATCTTCTCCGTACGTGCGCCGCCGCATGTGCGGTGCTCGCGATCTCCGGCTCGGCGTGCAGCAAGGTCAGCACGAGCGCGCAAGCGCCCGGCAGCGCCCGCAATGGGCATCAAGGCGTGCTGCGCATCGGCGAGATCTTTGATCCCGCCACCCTCAATCCCGAGCTTGCGACCGAGCAGACCACGGTCGACCTCTCGATGTTCTGGACGGGTTATCTTTTCAATTGGAGCGACGCGGACCAGTGGGTTCCCGAGCTCGCCACCGCGGTGCCAACGATCGAGAACGGCGGGATCAGCAAGGATGGCCGGACGATCACCTACCATCTCCGCCCAAACGTGAAGTGGCAGGACGGCGCGCCGTTCGGCGCCGACGATGTGATATTCTCGTGGCACGCCGTCATGAATCCCGCCAACAACATCACGTCGCGTTTGGGTTACGATCTCATAACCGCGATCGACAAGAAGGACGACCACACGATCGTCGTCCACCTCAAACAGCCGTACGCGCCCTTCACCGCCTCGTTTTTCACCATGAGCGGCACGCCGTACTCGATCATGCCCAAGCACATCTTGGGTGGGCTGCCGAACATCAATCGCGCGCCCTACAACAATCTGCCGGTGGGCACCGGACCGTTCAAAGTGGCGGAATGGCACAAGGGCAGCCTCATCCGTTTCGTGGCGAATCCGGCGTACTGGCGCGGTCCGCCCAAGCTCAGAGAGATCGACTACTACACGATCCCGAGCGACGACACGATCCTGTTGCAGCTGCGCACGGGCGAGCTCGATATGGAGTACGCCGCCGCGCAATCGCAGCTGCCCGCGCTGCGCGGCATCCCCGGCGTGAACGTCGTGCTCAATCCGTACACGCAGTTCGCGATGCTCGCGTACAATCTCAAGAACCCGATTCTGAGCGATGTACGTGTCCGGCAGGCCCTCGCATTCGGCACGGACCGTGACACGATCATCGACAAAGCGGCGCACGGCGCACCGATCCGCGCCGACAGCGACCAGCCGAATTTCCTGTGGGCGTACAATCCCGACGTTCCGAAGTATCGCTACGATCCGGCACGCGCGAACGCGCTGCTCGACGCCGCCGGGTGGAAGCTGGGAGCGGATCGGGTGCGACACAAGAATGGACGAGCGCTCGAGCTTGTCGCGCTGAGTCCATCCGGGTCGAACATCAGCGACGTCGTGTTCGGCGTCTTGCAGCAGGACTGGAAGGCGATCGGCGTCGATCTGACCGAGAAGCAGGTCAACACCGCGCTGCTGAGCGAGAACTACTATCAGGGCGGTCTCATCCAGACCGGAAAATTCGATGTCGCCTTCTACTCGTGGCTCAACGGCGTCGACCCGGACGACTCCGTGTTCACTATGTGCGACCAATGGCCGCCGAACGGACAGAACATCGATTACTATTGCAATCCGAAGCTGGACGCCGCCGAACGCATCGCTTTGCGCGAGTACTCCCAAGCCAAACGCAAGCTGCAATACGATGAGATCCAGCGTTTGCTCGCAACCGACCAGCCGTTCCTCGTGGTCTGGTTCAACCGCCGGGTCAATGTCTTGAGCAAGCAGCTGAGCGGCTTCAAGCCGGCTCATGCCGTGACCGAGTTCTGGAACACCTGGGAGTGGTCGATCTAGAACCTTCCTTATAATAGGCTGGGAAATGCGCCGCCCGCTGGGGGGCCGCTCCGGCCCATGGGAATAAGGTCAGCACATGCCTTCGTCCCGGGTTCTCCTGCTCCGCGCCGCCGTTTGCGCCGCGCTGGCGGTCGCGCTGCTGGCCCTCGTCGCCGGATTGCAGGGACCGCGCAGTATCGCGGGGCGCATGGCACTCGGCGCGTTTCTCGCGCTGCACGGCATGCACATCGCGAGCGGGCAGCTGCAGATCGGGAGCGACCGGATCAGCGCCGATGATTTCGAGATCGACGACGACGAAGGCCGCGTGCTCTCCGTCGCGAGGCTATCCGTCGATTACGATTGGCGCGGCTTGTTCGGGGGCTCGGACCGGCGTTACGGCGTTCGCTCGATCGTGATAGAGCATCCATCCTTGCGCGTCTTCGTGCGGCCGGACGGATCGACCAATCTCTCCACCTTCGTGAGCCCGGGCGTCGCGACAGCTGCGCCAGCGGCGTCACAAGCGAGCCGTGTTCCCCCGCCGCCGTTCGACGCGACCCTTCGCATCGCGGGCGGGCGCGTGGACGTCGAGAATCCGACCGCCTACGCGCTCCCGGGGCGTGCGTTTTCCGTGACCGGCATCGATGCAGCCGCGCGTTTGCAGCGCGGCGTCGGGCGCGGCACGCTGCGCGCGTCGTACGTGGCGCAAGGCGCGACGTCGCCGATCACCGGGAGCGCCGTCGAGAATGACGCCGCCGGATTCGCACAAGCAAAACTGTTCGTTCCAAATGCGCCGCTCGCGCCGCCATTGGATGCGTTCATCTCGACCCCGCTGTTCGTGACCGAACAAGGCTACGCAGACGTGTCGCTCACGCTCTACGACGTCGGCTTCTCGGGCTCGGGGCCGCAGTGGCGCGCATCGGGGTTCGCCGACGTACGAGATGGACGGCTGCGCGTCGTGCCGCTGGACGTGCCCGTGCGCGATATCAGCGGCCGGCTCTCGCTCGAAGCGGGATATCTCGGCTTTGACGCATTGCATGGGACCACCGCGGACCTACCAACCTTTGGACGCGGCAGCATCCGGCTGCTGCCCAGCGTGCGCTTCGGGTTCGCGGTGCATGCGGCTGGCGATCTGCGACAAGCGCGGCGCCTGCTCTCGCTTTCGCGCACGATGCCGCTGCGCGGCGCCGTCGACATACGCGTGCGGGTGGACGGTCCGCTCGGTGACGTCCACGCCGCGGGCGCGGTGACCGGCACAGGCGGGGACGTGCGGTTCGCATCAGCGCCGCTGCACGCCGTGCGCGCGTCCTTCTATTACCAGAACGGGCACCTGACGTTTCCGCACCTCGAAGCCGCCTACGCCGGCGGCCGAGTGTTGGGCGATGGCGACATCACGCTCGCACAGGGCGCAGGGCAACCACAGTATCAGGCGGTTGCGACCGCGTCCGTGCCGGCGGCCTCAGTGCCGGTCATCGCCAATCTCAATCGCGGCGGCACCGTGCGCGCGCTCGCCTCGATCGACGGCCCCGCCGACCGCGCGATTTTCTCGACGTACGCCGATACGCGTGGCGGTGCCGGCGCACGCACGACCATCGCAGTGGGCGGTGTTACCAGCGAGACGCTCGTCGGAGCCGCGCGGGTCGCTTGGTCACGCGGCGACGTGACGTTGCGTCTTGGCGCGGATCGCACCGACCCGCGCAACCGCGCGCTGCTTCTTAGCCTCATCGCGTCCCACGCACCCGTGCGCGTGAGCGCCGGCGCAGCCGCGCTGCCGGGAATGGCGCCGGTCCTCCCACTGCCGGCGATCAGCGCGACGCTCGATGGCGCCGCGTTCGCCGGCGATACGAGCCGGCCCGGAGACGAGGGTGCGTCGCCCGGCATGCACGACCTCGGAAGCGCTGTGGATCTGCGCGCGCGCGATGTCGTCGTGCAAGGCGAACGCATCGGGACCGTGACGCTGCGCGCGCACGGCAACGGGCCGCGCATCGGGCTCGACGAACTCGCGGCGAACGGCCCTGATGCGCGACTGCGCGCAGCGGGTGCGCTGCGCATCGATCCCGCCACGCTCGCCGTTGCAGCCGTGCTGCGAGGCACGGCGGCGCTCGCGCTCGCGCCGGTCGCGCACGCCGCCGTCGGCGTTTCGGCCAGCGGCGCGATCGCTGGTGATTTTGAAGCCGCGCTCTCGCACAGCGGTTGGGCTGCCATGATCGCCTCCCGCAGCGGCAACGCCCAGCTTGCGGGAACCGCGCTGCGCGACGTCGCGCTCGAAGCGGTTGGCGGCGCCGGTGCGCCGCGCTACGCGCTGCACGCCGACGCGTTGGGCGGCAACATCGGCGCGTTCAGCACGGGCTCGGGCACCCGCGTTTTCGCGCGCGCCATCGATGCGCGGATCCTGCGGTCCGCCGGCGTGCCGCTCGAGGCGGGCAGAGCGACGATCATCGCGCGCGTGGTGCCCGTGTCTTCGGGGCCATCCATCGCCGCGTCGGTCGCCCTCACCGGCGGCAGTTTTCGGTCGATGCCGCTGGAAGGCTCGGCGGATCTCACGTACGCAGCGCGCGCGATGCGCGCGACCGGCGACATCGATCTCGCACATACGCGCGTGCACGTGGACGGCACGGCTGGCGGCGTCGCGCCCGGCAGCACGCTGGGCGCCATGACACTGGATGCGACCGCATCGGTACGCGACGGCGATCTGGCGACGCTTTCCGGTCCATATCTGCCGCCCAGCATGCCGCTCGCCGGATCGTTGGACGCCGACCTCGCGCTCCACGGACGCGCCGATGCGCCGCTCGTGACCGGACGCGTGGACAGCCCCGCCGCGACGCTGCGCGGCGTCACCGTGCTGAACACGGGCGCCGCGATCACGTATCAGGCCGGGTCGCTTGCGCTGGACGATGGCAGCGCGCAGCTCGGCAGCTCGCAGCTCGCGGTGTCCGGCCGCTACGGGGCGGGCAGTGCGGCGCTGCAAGCGCGCAGCTCGCACGTGGACGCGTCCGACTTCAACGACTTCTTCGAAGGCCGCGACGTGTTCGACGGCGTCGGCAGCGTGTCGCTGGCCCTTGCGCTTGCGCCGCGCTCGACTGACGCGCGCGGCTACGCGGCGCTCTCGGATGCGTCGATCGCCGGCATTCCGGTCGGGGACGTGCAAGCGACGCTCGCCAACGCGGGCAGCGACGGCGTGCACCTCGACCTCACGCAGCGTTCGCAACTCGGCGAGAGCACGCTGTCGGGCGACCTCGCGTTCGTCGGGCACGACGCGGTGCTGCCCGATTTTCGGAACGCGACGTTCCGTGCAGCGGCGACCACCACCGGCGTTGACCTCGGCTTGGTCGCGCGGCTCGCGGGACTCGAAGACGTCGGGTTGCGCGGCGTGCTCGATGCGCGCGGCACGGCGCATGGCGCGCTGCGCAAGCCGCTCGCCGACATCGCCTTCACCGTGCGCAACGGCTACGTGCGCAAGCTGCAGTTGCGCGACGCACACGGCCGGATCGTAAGCGACGGCTCGGGCGTGCAGCTCGCCGATGCGGTCGTCGTCATGCCGTTCGGGCAGGCAACTGCCAACGCGCGGCTGCGGAACACGGGCGCGCTGTCGGGCGCCGCGCAGCTCTCGGTGACCGATCTGCACGGGATGGCGGAGCTCGCGGCGCCGCACCTCGATATCAGCGGCGCGGCGCACGCCGACGTGCGGCTGCACGGCAACGTCCATCATCCGGTCTTTGAGGCGAACATCGCAGGGCAGCCGGGCGAGATATCAGGCCTGGCGTACGACCAGCTCGCGGCGCGCGCCAGCTTCGCGAAGAACGAATTGACGATCGGCGACACGTCGCTGCGCCTGGCGCATGGCCGCGGCACTCTGACGTTGTCGGGCACGCTGCCGCTCGAATTCCAGCCGTTCGGGCTCGGTCCGGCGCGCCGCCCCGTGGCCCTGCACGTCACCGCCTCGAAGATCGATGTCTCCGCGTTCGATCCGCTGCTCAAGGACTTCGGCACGGTCACCGGGACCGTCGACGCGAACGCAAGCGTGACCGGCACTGCCGGCCAGCCGCAGCTCGCGGGGTCAGCCATGCTGCGCGGCGGCGGCGTGCGCTCGAAATACCAGTCGGTGCCGTTGCACAACATCAACGGGGACCTGGCGTTTTCGCAAGACTCGATCACGCTGACGGATCTGTCGGGCGTGGCCGGCAAAGGCTCGTTCGCCGGCAAGGGCAAGGCGTACGTCGTGCCGGCGGTCGGTCTGCGCAAGACGCCCGGCATCGCGTATTACGCGAACGTGCACGCGACCGACTTTCCGCTCGACGTGCCGGATTGGGTGTCGGGCAGGCTCAACGGCGATATCGGCTTGACGCAGTCGGGCGCAACGCCGCTGCTCGCGGGCAACGCGCAGCTCAACGACGGGGCGGTGCCGGTGTCGGCGATCGTGCAGCTCGCGACGACCCTCGGCGACACCGGACCGCCGCCGGCGGCGAACGTCCCCGGTGCACCGCCGCTTCGGCCCGGACACATCATCGCGTACGGCGGCGGCGTGTACCCGCCAGGCGACCACATCATCACCACTGCAGCGATCGCCACGCCGGCGCCGACGTTCTTCGATCTCCCGTCGCTCAATCTGCAGCTCACCACGCAAGCGTCGAACGTGCGCGTGCGCGGCGGGCCGATCGATTTGACGACCGACGGCTCGCTCGACATCGGCGGCAGCGTGCGCGATCCGCAGCTCACCGGCGGCTTTTCGGCAAAGCGCGGCACGATCGCGGCGTACGGCGTCGCGTTCCATGTCGAGCGCGGCTTGCTGTCGTTCGATCCCGATCAAGGCGTGCTGCCTTCGCTGGATGCGACCGCGTCGACGCTCATCGACGGCGATCGCGTGACGCTCGACGTCTCCGGCCGCGTCGACCATCTCAACACGATCGTGTCTTCGTCGAGCGGTCAGACGCCCGAGCAGATACTCGCGACGATTCTGACCGGTTCGACGGCGGGCGCGCTCGTCGGCGGCGTGACGCAGCAGACGTTGGGCGAGAGCGCACAGCGCCTGCTGGGCGCCGAACTCACGCGCAGCCTCCTCGCCCCGTTCTCCAACACGCTTGCGCAGTCGCTCGACGTTGAACAGGTATCGTTCGAATTCAACGCGCAGGGCCAGATCGTGTTCGAAGTGCGCAAGTACGTCTCGCCGACGGTCGCGGTGCTCTACGGATCGACGATCACGCAACCCGTCGTGCAATACTGGGGCGGCTCGTACCGGGTGCGCAATGGCATCGCCGTGGAACTAACAACGACGACGTCACCAAGCGGCCAAACGTTGTATAGCCTTGTGGTTCGCGCAGTTTCGAATTGACGGCGAAGACGGGTTCTTCCTAGCAGAAAGATTCCCAGGCGAGGAGAACGTATTCAGCCGATTGCGTATGAGCCAGCCGACCCCTTTAGGAAAAGGAACTCAGGCAATACAACAATAGTGTATGCTGTCCAAGGTTATTAGCTCTACCTTACGCGAGCGATGTGTCGCCATTGCAAAGTTCATAGGCGAGCAGCTGAGATCGCCGCGGGACGTCTTGTCTTTTTTTGATCGTGCGAGACAGCAGGTTAGTCTCTATGACGATTTGCAGTGGTCGCCGATAGCGATGAGTAATGGTTGCACCGGCGTCGCAATCCTTCATTCTGCGCTCGACGAAGCACTCCCTAATGAAGGGTGGAGTCATCGTGCACATGATCAACTTGCTGCTGCGGTGTCAACCAGGACATCCGATATTTCATTATTCTCCGGGTGGAGCGGGTTCGCGGTTGCCGCGGCGTACTGTTCGAGGCAACATCAAAACTATAGAGTGTTAGTGGATCAGGTCTCGCAGTTACTAACGAGGTATGCAGCTTCTTGGCTTACCGTCGCCGGACAGGCGCCACTCAATAGTCGATATTTCGACCTGATTGCCGGAGCCGCGGGTCACTACTTAGCACTTGGTGCGTGTGACCTTGGCGAGCCTGCAAGTGCGGAATTGGAGTATCTTAGTGCCGTGGTTGACAGGCTGGAACGCAACGGTTGGCGATCTCTGACTGACTACTACGGCGCCTCCGGACCTGTCGAAATAAGCGCGACAAATCTAGGTATTTCCCACGGGATAAGTGGTATTGGCTCTGCCCTAGCTGTTTCGCGCCGCAGCGAGCGAGAGGGCGACGTAGCGGAACGCATTGGCGACGTCCTCCTGAAAAGCACAGTCAAGACTCTTTGGGGGCGGCAATGGCCGGCAATGATTGTCGAAGGCGAGGATGCAACCCCCGGACGAATGGCTTGGTGCTATGGTACGCCTGGGACGGCAATCGCGTTGTGGAACATCGGCGTAAGGACCAAGAGAGACGACTTTAAGAGCTTGGCGCTAGAGACGATGAAGATAGCTTTGCAAGTCCCCCGAGCATCTTGGCTAGTATCGGACTTTGGGGTTTGTCACGGGCTGGCCGGACTAGCATTGCTCTTCATGCTGATCGGGTCAGAAAGCGCGTGCGAAGAGTTGGTTGCCGCGGCGCACAACATGACGGTGGAACTCGTCGACGCTTTTAGGGAGGACATGCCGCTTGGCTACCGTTCAGATTATAACGGGGAGCAATTCGACGGACCTGGGCTCTTGGACGGGGCGGCGGGCGTCGGGCTCTCACTGCTAACGCTGAGTGGTGCATGCGACAGTGCGTGGCTCCGCTGGTTTGCGATGTGCTAGGGGCGAAGCAGAACCATATGAATCGCGTGAAAGAAATGCGGACTTCCCCCAAAGCTTCGGCACGTGTAGAATCATTCTATAGGATTGGCGAAGACGCGTTCTCGACAGTTCGAGTACCTCTTTTCCCTGTTTCCCTAGCCAAACAACTTTTTGAAGCCTCGGACTGGCTAGCGCTAGCGGCTTCGCTACTACTGGACCATCCAGAAGTCTTAGATGCATTATATATCGCGTCGCCCAGCCTATCAGGCGACGTACGGCGCTGGCTAAGCAGTCCGGCTACCGGTCTCAAGAATCCGCTCCGTCTTCTTGCATACCTAATCAGGTTGTCGAGTCGGCCGACGCCCTACGGGCTATTCGCCACCGTTAGCCGAGTGCGATTCGGCGCGGAGACCACGCTCAGTCTTGGCGAACAACCATGCACGCGAAGCCGCGTCGACATGGGATGGTTGGAACGGCTGATCGGTAAAATTGAAGCGGACCCAAACCTGCGTTCAAGGTTGGTGGTTTACCCGAATGAGCTCATGTTGGAACGGGGAGATCGCCTATTCATCACGAGCTCCCAATCGTCAAAACCCTCGCCGCCTTTCACAACAAATTATCCTCCGCCGGCATCGATTAGAAATACAGACGCCGTTAGGTTCCTTCGAGAGCGGTCATCGAATGGATGCCCAGTGGCGAAGCTAATCGAAGAATGCTCGGTCGCGTTCGGGCTGAGCAGGGACCGCAGCGACGCCATGATTACGCGGCTATGGGAAGCGGGGTTCTTCATCACGGAATTGCACGCGCCGCTTACTGAAGAGCCCTTAGAGAGGGTTATTCAAGTTGTCGAGAAGCTAGACACGCAACTTCATCAGGACCTCGTAGGCATGAAGTCGATGCTCAACGCCATTGACGCACTTGGCGCTTGGAGCGCGTATGAAGACGCGACCAAGCGAATGCAAGGAGTTCAGAGCTCCGAAACACCCGCAATCCAAGTGGATGCTGTAAGAGATTCAAAGGGGGGCCTTTGCAAGGACGTGCTACGGGATGTGGAGAGGCTCGCTGCTATTTTCGTCCGTTGCGGATCGAAGTTCTTGCTCACCAAGTACCGGGAACGTTTTGTGGCACGCTATGAGGGAGAGGACCGACTGATACCGCTCCTAGAGCTCGCTAACTCGGAAGTAGGACTAGGGCCGAGCGATCCCGCTGACACAGTTCCTGCGGCGTACGAAAGCCCCGAAAGGGACTCGCTGCTTTGGTCTAAATGGATCGATGCCGTCCGAAACAAGGCAATTGAGGTTCGCGTTGATGAAAAAGACATCGAAAGCATCCTTCCGCCGATGCCCGATGCCAAGGAGTTGCCCGAATCGTTTGAGTTGGCCTTTCAAATCGTTGCGCGTTCGGCTGCGGATATCGATCGGGGTGACTACTTAGTCGCTCCTTCATCGTTTGGAACCTCACCCATGGCGCTGAGCAGCGTCGCTAGGTTTATCGATATGATGGATGATGAGTCATCGAAAGCATATAGAGCAATCCGAAGCGAAATCATAGGGGGGCGCCTGTCCGCCGAGCTGGTCTATTCGCCTGGTGAGCGAATCGAGAATGTCGCAATTCGGCCCCGGTGTGGTTCGTACGAGATTCAAATTGGCTGTCGCAGTCACGCTGCAGATCGTATTGAAGTGAGGGACCTGCTCGTAGGAATAGACGGCGGGCGTTTTTTTGTTGCGTCAAAGGGAATGAACAGCCGTCTTCGCGTCAGCGAGAGTCATCTGATGAACACAGCCATAGTCGCCGACCCGGTGACTCGAACACTATCGCAAATAGTTCATGATGGCAGGCGAATTCTTCGCGGTTTTGACTGGGGTGCATTGCAAAAGCTACCCTTCTTGCCCCGAATAACAGTGGGAAGGACGGTGGCATCGCTGGCGCGGTGGACCTTGCCAAAGGAAATGCTCGTAGATCAATCGTCCGTCAGTTCATTTCTTAGTGGCTGGCGTGTGAGGTGGAGCATACCTCGCTTTGTCTGCCTAAAAGAAATTGATCGTACTCTGCTCCTTGACCTTGAATCACAGGCGGGCCAAGCGCTGCTGGTTGACCAAGGGAAAAAAACCAGGTCGCCGGTGCTACTATTTGAAGAATTTCTTCCGGGATTCGATACGACTTGGCTCACGATAGATGGGCAGCAACACGCGGGCGAATTCATCGCAAGCGTATTCGCTCATTCGGCACCTAAGAAGTCGGAGGAGCGCCAAACGGCCTTTGTGCCATCCTTCTCAGACCGGAGGGGTCCGGGATCAGTCTGGTTCTACTCAAAGTTCTATTGCGGTTGGTCGGAGATGGATGGACTTATTACAAACGACATCCTTCCGCTAACAACGGAGCTGATCGATCAGCGTGTAATCGACCAGTGGTTTTTTGTTCGCTATGAGGACACGGCGCCGCATGTGCGCCTAAGGATGCGATGGTCCAACGGATCACAAATCCAGGGTGTACTTGGTACCCTCGAAGAATGGTTGTCCAAGCGTGTGGTCGATAGAATCGCGCTTGACACTTATTTTAGAGAAACTGAGCGCTACGGCGGGGCGGAGGCGATAGATTCGGTGGAAAGTTTCTTTTGCAACGACAGCCGCGATGTTGCTACCGAGCTCAAGACTGCGGCGCGGCTGGGTCCAAAAGAGCGAGTAGCTCGTTGCCTTGTCGGTGTGAACGGCCTGCTTACCTCGATTCTTGGCCCAGGGGCGATCTTACGGTGGCTTAAGTATAGGGGTAGGCCTACTGAACGGACGAGTCCCGGTCAGTGGCGCGAGATCAAGTTGCTTCGCAGCAGGATACGAGAGGGACATGTAGACCCTGGGTTGCTGCAGTGCGCCTCAGTTCTCACGGACCTTAGCGCCAGAGGGACTTTGACGAGACCGTTGGACGACATCGTCAATGACCTCATTCACATGCATTGCAATCGTTGGGGCCTTGACCGCAATTTGGAATCCCTTGCGTTGCGCATGCTCTGGCACTCCTATAATGGTCTGGTAAGCGCAAACCATCGAACCCAAGTTGTTGAGGATGCTTGAGACTACTGTAGGCTTGCTTCAGCGCCCACATACGCCTTCCCCAACATAAACCGGTGCACGGAATCGAGCGCTCTAGGATTGGAATACTAGACCTCGGAGAGGCAGGGCCAGGACTGCCGCCTCGTCAGAGGATTGACATTGCTCTACAATGTGCGGTTAAGGCTGACGAGCTCGGATTCAGGAGCTACTGGCTGGCCGAGCATCACTCGCTCGCCTCGAACTGGGCTAACCCCGCAGTTGTGATCGCGTTGTTGGCAAGTAGAACAACTCGGATAGCCGTCGGGGCAGCGGGTGTCTTG
>JAFAHD010000147.1 GCA_019237415.1 Vulcanimicrobiota bacterium | reverse complement strand
CGTGACCGGCACGATGACCTGGTGCCCGAGCAGCATGCGCTTGAGATGCGCGTCGGCGTTGTCTTCGCCAGTCTGATGGTGCTCGTACTCCGGTTTGGCCGGCGCGAGGTCCTCAAGCCAGCGCATGATGTCCGACCATAGTCCGCGTTCGTGGTCGTTCACGAAGACGCTCGCCGTGATGTGCATGGCGCTGACGAGGATGAACCCGTCCTCGAGACGCGCCTTGTCGCGCACTCGCTCGACGTCGTCGGTGATGTCGATGATCTCGCGCCGTTGCTTGGTGTTGAAGGTCAGATACTCGGTGTGAATAACCATGGCGGCGTGGTGCCTTTTCCGCCCGGCATAGAACACCTCGTCGATACGTTGTATCCGCCGGCGCGCCAAGCTTTGGCGCTCGAAGTCGCGAGCGAGGGCCGCCGGCTGTTCTGGATCGGCACCGCGCTGCAACTCGCCATCTATGCGGCGCTGTATTTCTCGGGCGTCAGCGCCGCGCTTCGCAGCCGAGTGGAGGGCTGGACGAAGCGGCCGTTCGTCGTGCCGTTAGTGGTCGTGAGCGCCGTGTTGCTCGTGTCACCGGTGTTAATGCTGCCATTCACATGGTACAGCTCGTACGTGTTCGAGCATCACTACGGGCTCAGTCAGGAATCGGTCTCCGACTGGTTCTACGATTGGGCGGTTGGAGCGGCGCTGAGCGTCGGCATCGGCGCCGGCATCGGCACGCTGTTTTTCCGGCTCGTGCAGCGACGCGAGCGCGTCTGGCCGCTCATCGCGGCGGGGCTGGCGATTCCCCTGATCCTCACCGGTTCTATCTTGCTGCCGGTCGTCGTCGAGCCGCTCTTCAACACCTACACGCCGCTGCCGTCGTCGCCGCTGACGCGATCGATCCTGGACCTCGCCGCACAGCACGGCGTGCACGCGTCCAACGTGTACGTCTTCAACCTCTCGAAACAAGAGACGTCCGCAAACGCGTTCGTGTCGGGTATCGGTCCTTCGGAGCGCATCGCCTTGTCCGACACGCTGCTGCGCACGTTCAAGCCGGATGAGACGCTCTACGTCACGGCGCACGAGCTGGGCCACTACGTGCACGGCGACCTGTGGCGCGGCGCGTTCTACGGCTGGGTGGGCGTGCTGATCGCGATCGCCTTCCTTTACTATGTGGGTGCGCCGGTCGCGCGCCGCTGGCCGGCATGGTCGCGCGGCTTGAGCGATCCGGCTGCGCTACCGCTCTTGCTCGCCTCGCTCGCGCTCTTCGGGATAGCGCTGCAGCCGATCGGGAACGCGCTCTCGCGGCAGATCGAGCACAACGCCGACGCCTTTGCCGCCGCGAACACGCATCTCGGCACGGCCGGCGTGCGAGCGTTCGCTCGGCTCGGCTCGCAAGGTCTCGCGCCGCTGCATCCCTCGCCGGCGATCGTGTGGTACTTCTACACGCACCCGCCGTTGGACGAGCGCATCGACTACGCCGCTCGCCAAGCGGGCTTGACGGGCGCGTTCTAGAGCACGTATCACTACAGGGAGTTCGCGCCCGCGGAACTAACCTTCAGGCCCTCCTAGTCCTGGGGATCGCCACTCGTCTCGGAGGCACAACTGTCGTGAGCTTTGCAAACGATCGGCATCATCGTCTGTTCGCATTTCTCTCCGGCATCACCGCGGCGGCCGTGCTCGCCGCAAGCGGTGCCGCCATGGCGCCGCGTCCGGCTGCGGCCGACGACGTCATCACCTTCGGCGCCGCGCTGTCGGCGACGGGCCGCGACGCCCGCGAAGGCGCCTTGACCAAAGAAGGCTACGACTTCTGGAAAGACTACATCAACTCGCAGGGCGGCATCAAGGTCGGCGGCAAGATGTACAAGGTCGACATCAAGTACTACGACGACGCCAGCGACCCGGCGACCTCCGCCAAGCTCGTCGAGCGCCTGATCACGCAGGATAACGTCAAGTTCATCCTCGCGCCGTACGGTTCGGCGGCGACCTTCGCCGCGAGCGCGATCGTCGAAAAATACCAAGTCCCGATGGTCGACCCCAACGGCGCGGCCGAGAAGATCTTCAATCAGGGCTACCACTATACGTTCGCCATCCTGAGCCCGGCCAAGAAATATCTGCAGGGCATCCTCGAGCTCGGCCAAACGCTCAAACCGCGCCCGACGACGGTGGCGGTCCTTGCGGCCAACGATCAGTTCTCGCTCGAGGTCGCCGACGGCATCCGCGACTACGCCAAGAAGAACGGCTTCAACGAGGTGTTCTACTCGACATATCCGCCCGACACGCAAGACGTGGCGACGCTGCTGACCCAAGTCAAGGCGCAAAATCCGGACATCATCCTCGGCTCTGGACATCTGCAGGATTCGCTGCTCATCATGCGGGCAGCCAAGGATCAAAACGTCCAATCGAAGATCATCGGTTTCTCGGTCGGCCCGTCGACGCCCGACTTCATCACCAGCCTCGGCAACGACTCCAACGGCGTGATGGGCGGCGCGCAGTGGACGATCACGTTGAACTACACCGACCCGCTCTTCGGCAGCGCGGCGCGCTACACGAAGATGTTCGAGGCGAAGTACAACCACGTGCCCGACTACCACAACGCCGAGTCGACCGCAGCATGCGAGACCTTCCAGTTCGCGCTGGCCAAAGCCGGCGATCTCGATCCGGCCAAAGTGCGCGACGCGCTCGCCGCCCTCGACATCGACACGTTCTACGGAAAGATCAAGTTCGACAGCCGCGGCGTGAACATCTATAAGCCCATGGCGGTCGAACAGATCCAAAAGAACGCGCACGTGACCGTGTGGCCGGCCGAAGCGGCCAACGCCAAGGCGGAATACCCGCTGCAGCAATGGGGCAAGCGCTGACGGCGTAAGCCACGCTCTACCTCCAAGTCTTCATCAACGGACTGCTCGCCGGCGGCGTGTACGCCGCCGCGGCAGTCGGTTTCTCGCTGGTGTGGGGCATCATGAACGTGATCAATATCGCGCATGGTACCTTCATCATGCTCGGCGCGTATACGTCCTACTGGCTGTTCGTCGGGCCGCTGCATCTCGACCCGTTCCTTTCGATTCCGCTCTCGATGCTGGTGATGTTCGCGATCGCGTATGTCATCCAACGCTTCATCATCAACCAGGTCATCCGCGCGCCCATGTTGGCGACGTTCCTGCTGACGTTCGCGCTGTCGATCATGATCGCCAACCTGGCGCAGATCTTCTGGTCGTCTGACGTGCGCTCGATCACCACCGCGTATTCCGGCTCGAGCCTGGCGGTCGGCGGGCTGACGATCCCGTGGGTGCGGTTGTGGACGCTCCTCGTCGCCGTGGCGCTCACGCTCGGGCTGCAGACGTTTATGACGCGCAGCAAGATCGGACGCGCGATACGCGCGACGAGCATGGACGTGGATGCGGCGCGGCTTTCGGGCGTCGGAGTTGCGGGCATCTATGCGCTGACTTTCGGGATCGGCGGCGCGCTCGCCGGAGCGGCCGGCGCGCTCGCAAGCGTCTCCTACGCCATCACACCGACGATGGGAGATGCGTTCGTCGTACGCGCCTTCATCGTCTCGGTGCTCGGCGGGCTCGGAAACGTGACGGGCGCGCTCGTCGGAGGACTCGTATACGGGGTCATCGAGTCGTTTGGCGCGCTCTTCTTCGGCGAAGGGTACAAAGACGTCGTCGCGCTGGCCGTGCTGCTGCTCGTGATCCTGTTCCGCCCGTACGGTCTAGTCGGAAGGGCCACGGCCTGACATGCAGGCCGGCGGCCGGCTCGTGGTGGGTATCGTCATCGTCTTGGCGCTGTCGGCCCTGTTGCCGCCGCATCTCAACGGCAACTGGGTGCACGTGCTGACGCTGTTCTTCATGATGTCGTCGCTCGCGCAGGCGTGGAACCTCATCGGCGGTTTCACCGGCTACGCGAGCTTCGGCAACGTGACGTTCTTCGGCACCGGAGCATACGCGTGCGCGTATGCGATGGACGCGATGCGCTGGCCGTTCTGGACGGCCGCTCTCTTCGCGGTCGTCGTCGCGGCGGCGCTGGCCGCGTTGCTGGGTTGGCCGATCTTGCGCCTGCGCGGTCACTACTTCGCGATCGCCACGCTGAGCATCGCCGTCGGCATGCAGGCGCTCGTCGCGCAGCAGGAGCCGTTCGGCAAAGGCAGCGGCATGACGCTGCCGATCAACCCGAATTTCCATTTCTTCTATTGGGTGATGCTGGGGATCCTCATCGTCTCGATCCTGCTGACCGCATTCATCGCGCGTTCGCGGTTCGGCTACGCGCTGGTCGCGATCCGCGAAAATGAGGAAGCTGCAGCCGTGTTGGGCATCAATGCGGCGCGCGCGAAAGTGGCGGCGTGGGCGATCTCCGCCGCGATCACCGGTGCCGCGGGCGCAACGTTCGCGTATTGGAACACGTTTATCGACCCGCCGACGGTGTTCGACCTCAACTATAACGTGCTCATGATCATCATGACGCTGCTCGGCGGCGCCGGCACGATTGTCGGACCGACGATCGGCTCGTTCATCTTGAGCGCGATCGGCGAGTATCTCGGCGCGCAGTCCATCTCGCCGTGGCACACGGTCGTGTTGGGTGCGATCATCGTCTTCATCGTGATCCTGCTGCCGCGCGGACTCATGCCCTATCTCACGGGCGGCCTGCGCGCGTTCAATCTGGGCGCGCTGCGCGCGCAGTTGCGGGCGAGCCGCGTATGAGCGCGCTCGCGGCGCCGGCTGTCGCGCCCGCGATCGCTGCGCGCGACGTCGTCGTGCGTTTCGGGGGCCTCGTCGCGCTCGACGGAGTGACGCTCTCGGTCGCGCTGGGCGAGATCCTCGGACTGATCGGACCGAACGGCGCGGGCAAGACGACGCTGCTCTCCGTGATGTCCGGCACGCAGCGTCCGACCTCGGGCGCGGTATTCGTCGGCGAGCGCGACATCACGCGCGTGCCGGCGTACCGGATCACGCGGCTGGGCGTCGCGCGCACGTTCCAAGTCGTCAAGCCGTTCGCTAACCTGAGCGTGCGCGAGAACGTCGCGGTCGGCGCGCTGTACGGACGTCATGGAATGGATCGCTCGGCGCGCGCGGCGTTCGCGGCGGCCGACGATGTGCTCGAACGGGTGGGCCTCGCGCCCGAAGCAAAACGCCTCGCCTCGGAGCTGACGCTGGCAGGACGCAATCGGCTGGAGATCGCCAAAGCCCTTGCCACCGACCCGCAGGTGCTGCTGCTCGATGAAGTGATGGCCGGACTCACGCCGCATGAAATCGATCAGACGATGGGATTGCTGCGCAGCGTCAACCGCGCCGGGGTCACGCTGATCGTCGTCGAGCACGTGATGCGGGCGATCATGGGCATTTCGCAGCGCGTGGCAGTGCTGCACCAAGGCCGCATCATCGCGCAAGGGTCGCCGCAGGCCATCGTCGCCGATCCGCTCGTCATCGGCGCCTATCTCGGAGCGCGCTACGCGAAAGGAGCGCCGCATGCTTGAGCTGCGCGAGGTCAACGGAGGATACGGCGAGGCGCAGGTCCTGTGGGATATCTCGATGGACGTGCGTGCCGGCGAGATCGTCGCGCTCGTCGGCGCGAACGGCGCGGGCAAGAGCACGCTGCTGGCGACGATCTCCGGGCTGCTCGCGCCAAGCCGGGGCTCGATCGTTTTCAAAGGTGACGACATCGCGGGCTGGACGCCCGAGCGCGTGGTCGCAGCCGGCATCAGCCACGTGCCGCAAAGCCGCCGGCTGTTCGGTGGACTGACCGTGTACGACAACCTGCTGATGGGCGCGTTTCATCGTCGCGACGGCGGGATCGGCGGTGACATCGAGCGTGTCTATGCGTTGTTTCCGCGCCTCAAAGAGCGCGCGGGGCAATTGGCGGGCACGCTGTCCGGCGGCGAGCAGCAGATGTGCGCGATCGGGCGCGGGCTCATGGCCCGCCCTACACTGCTGCTGGTAGACGAACTCTCGCTTGGCCTTGCGCCCATCGTCGTCGAGCAACTGCTCGCGGTGCTCGCCGGATTGCGGCGCGACGGAATGACGATCGTGCTCGTCGAGCAAGACGTGCAGGTCGCGCTCGAGAGCGCCGACCGCGGCTACGTCATCGAGAACGGTCGCGTGGCGCTGACCGGGGAGGCGCGAACCGTGCTCGCTGATCCTCACGTCAAGACGGCATACCTGGGCTTGTAGCAGCGAAACCCGGGACACCCGGGTGACCTTGACACTATTTCCAAAAGAGTGATAGGCTATTTCCACCATCCAAAAACTGTAGGGGAACGGAATTCGTCGATGGCCGACGCCGGGCATAATGGAGAACATGCCCCCCGAGAGCGCGCAGGAGTGCAATCGGTCGAGCGCACGCTTGACATCCTGGAGTCGCTCGTGGATTTCGGCTCGGAGGTCGGCCTTGTGGAGATCAGCCAGGCGGTGACCCTGCCGCTGGCCACGGTGCACCGCCTGCTCGGCACGTTGATCAGGCGTGGCTACGTCAAACAGAATCGTCAGAACCGCAAGTATTCGCTCGGCTTCCGCGCGCTCCAGATGGGGAACGATATGCGCCAGCGCTTCAGCTTGCGGCTCGAAGCGCGGCCCTTCTTGCACCGCCTCATGCAGAGCACCGGAGAGAGCGCCAATCTCGCCGTGCTCGATGACGGCGAAGTCGTGTACATCGACCAGGCGCAATCGTCGAAGATCCTCCGCATGTTCACGCAACTGGGCAATCGCCTGCCGGCGCACTCGACCGGCAGCGGCAAAGTGATGCTCGCGTTCGGACCGCCCGAAGCGGCCGAGGGCGTGTTGCGGCGTTACGGCATGGCGCGGCGCACGCAGCACACGATCGTCGACGCAGACCGTTTCCGCGACGAGCTCGCCCGCGTCCGCGCACAAGGCTTCGCGCTTGACGACGAAGAGCACGAAGAGGGCGTGCGCTGCGTGGCGGTGGCGCTGCGCGACGGCTCGGGCCAGGTGGTCGGCAGCCTTTCAGTCTCGGGTCCGGTGACACGAATGGACGACGCGCGGGTACAAGAAATGACACCTGAAGTCGTCGACTGCGGCCGCCAGCTTTCCGCCCGGCTAGGCTTCGCGGCAGAAGTCGCCTCGCGCTAAGCGCCGCAGCGGCCGAAACACCGTTTAGGGGGAACCAATCATTCCTGAAGATCCGGCACCCGTGATGCCAAGGCGCAATCATGCGCACGCGGCGCGAGGCGAAGGAGCTGAGCGCCTCATCGAGGGCGTCGTCGACCTGTTCGTCGCAAGCCCCATGGCGACGCTGGACGCGGCCGAGGCAGCCCGCGCGCTCGGCGTCAGCCCGCAAGCGGCCGCTGAGGCGCTCGACATTCTCGTCCGGCTCGGCATCGCGACCGCGCGGCTCGCACGCGGCACCCAGACGTATCAATTCCGCATCGCCGACGAGTTCCTGGACATCCTCGAGCGCCTGACGCGCTTCTATACCGATCAACTCGAGACCGTGGCGATCTTGCCAGAGCGCGCGCTGCTCTCGAGCGGCGAAGCGGTGTCGGATCTGCCCACCGTCCGCGCGCTGCGCGCGCGCATCGCGAGCCTCGAAACGGCCAACACCCTGCTGCAGCGCAAGAACCTCGAGCTCTCGTTCCTCTATAACGCGAGCACGCTGCTGGCCAGTTCGATCGAACCCATGACCCTCGCGCAGGCCGTGCTCGATGCGATCGGCGCCGCCACCAACATGAAGGCCCGCGCGTATTTCGTCGCGCTGGTCGACCAGGAGATGCTCACCTTCCAGGGCGGCATGAACATCAACAAGCGCAGCGCGGAGGCGTTCCTCACGCGTCACGCAGCGCTCATCGACGCCGCGATCGAAAAGGGCTCGCTGATCTCGATCCCCCGTCAAGGGCGTATCGACCGCACGCCCGAGCCGCCATTCGTCGTGCTGCCGTTGCGCAGCGGGCCGGACGGCCGCGGGCACGGCTGCATCGCGATCACCGACATCGCGCAGGAGGGCCTTTCGAGCGACGATCTGCGCGTCCTCATGCAGTTGGCGGAGATGGCGGGCCGCAGCCTTGACAATGCGGAGATATTCACGCAGAGCGTTTCGATCGGCGCGACCGACGAACTCACTGGTGCGCACAATCGCCGCTATCTTTTTCGCCGGTTGGCCGAAGAGATCACGCGCTCGCGGCAAAGCGGCGCGCCGCTGTCCGTCTTCATCTTCGACATCGATCACTTCAAAGACGTCAACGACCGCTTCGGGCATCCCGAGGGCGACCGTATGCTCAAACAAGTCGTCGCCACTGCGATGCGAACGGTGCGCGACATCGATCTTGTCGCCCGTCTCGGCGGCGAGGAGTTCGCGGTGATCCTGCCGGCGACCAACATCGCGGACGCGCTGGCGATCGCCGAGCGCGTACGGCTTGCAGTGCTCGGGATGCGCTACGAAACGCAGACCGGCATCACGCTCAAGACCGCGGTGTCCGCGGGGGTCGCAACGCTCGACGACGCGCGCCAGACGCCTGCGCAGCTGTTGGCGGCAGCTGACGAATGCCTGTTGGAGGCCAAACGCGCCGGCCGCAATCGTTCGATCGCCGCGGGCTGATGGCGCTGACCGTCCGCCGCGCGACGCCCGTCGACCAAGACTTCGTCAACGCCACCGGCACGCAAAGCGCGCATACCAGCCTTTCACCCGTGCGCCCGGCAAGCGCTCACGCCGCTGCGGAAGCGTTCTTACGCGCGGCGCAATTCTGTGCGGAGCGCGAAGACGGCACGACGCTGATCGCGGAGCGCGACGGCGAGCGGGCGGGCTTCGTGATGTTGCTGTTGGACCTCACCGAGGATGTCACGCTCCAGCGCCAAGCGTTCATCGTCTACATGGCGGTTGCGCCAGAACATCAGCGTCGCGGCGTCGCTCGCGCATTGCTCGCGGCGGCCGAAGAAGAGGCCCGCGCGCGAGGCGCGTCGCACATTAGCTTGATGGTCACGCAGGCCAACGAACCCGCACGGATGCTCTACACGCTGGCCGGTTTTATAGACGAGCGCGCGCAGATGACGAAGCCGCTGCGTTCCGGCGCACGATGATCGCGTCGAGCGGCGCACCGATCAACTGGCGGCTGGTCGGCCGTTACGCCCTGATCGCGATCGGGATCGGGGTTTTCCTCTACGTCCTCAGCCTGATCCCCAAGACCGTCGAGGTCTTCGTCATCGCGATCCTCGTCGCGTACGCGCTCGCGCCTATCGTGCGCGGGCTGCAGCGCCGCATGCCGCGCGCGGTCGCGATCGTCGTCGTGTACACCGCGCTCGTGCTGTTGACCGCCGCGTTCTTCTTGCTGCTCATCCCTGCGACGTACGATCAGTTCCAGCTCGTGCTCGCCAACGCGCCGGCATACATCGATGCAGCGCGCAACTTCATCGACGCCGCCCAGGTCTATCTCAAGCAGCATCTCGGGCCGCTCATCGCGACGAACCAGATCTCGCAGATCGAGGCGGCGAACATGGACAAGCTGTCGAGCGCGGTCGAGGCGGGCTTCGGCTCGCTTAGCTTGCTCGTCCTGGGGATCGGGAACGCGATCGTCATCGTGATCTTCGGCGTGACGCTGTCGTACTTCTTGCTCGCGAACAGCGACGCGATCCGCGATTCGTTCTACAGCCTCTTCCCCGACCGCCTGCAGTCGCACGCACGCTATTTCTCGCGCGAAGTCGCGCGCGTGGTCGGCGGATTCATCATCGGACAGCTCATCTTGGTCGCGATCACGTTTTTGCTGACATATATCGCGCTGTTGATCATGCATCAGCCGTTCGCGCTGCTGCTCTCGGTCATCGCGGGCGTGTGCTACGCCATCCCGTATGTCGGCGTCGTCATCTCGACCGTGCTCGGCTTCCTGCTCGGCGCGCTCCAAGGCTGGCCCACAGGCGTCATCGTCGCGCTGATCATCGTCGTCACGAGCAAAGTCTCCGATTTCTTGGTCCCCAAGGTCATGGGCGACAGCGTCGGTGTCTCGCCCATCGCGATCATCTTCGCCGTTTTTGCCGGCGGCGAGCTGTTCGGGTTGTGGGGCTTGCTGTTGGGGATCCCGGCCGCCGCGCTCTTCAAGGTGATCTGGATGCTGTGGCTGCACCCCTGGCTCACCGGCCGCCCGGTCGTGATTCCGGACGTTCCGGACGCAACCGAGCCTGCGCCGGCAGCGAAGCCGGCCGTGCCGGCGGCCTCGCCGGTGGCACCGACGGCTTCGTAGCCGCTTCGCGCTTCAATCGTAATGGCCGGCGATTCTGCTTTGGATGTCGATGAAGAGCGGGCGCACGTTATCGTAGAGGCTATCGTAGCCGCCTTGTTGCTTGAGCTGATCTAGCACCCGCAGTCCCGTGGCGACCGCCTCCTCCGCGTGAGCGTCGTCATTCATGTGGTGCAGCGACACGGCATAGAAGTAGAAGCTATAGACGGCCGTGGGATTTTGAACCTTGAAATCGTGCATGCAGTTGCCGGTGTACGCGCCGAGTTGATCGGCGATGTCGTGCACTTGCACCCAGCGTCTCGCATCGATCGCCGCAAAGCCCTGCCGGATCACCTGCTGCACATAGCCTGCATCGCAACTGGAATCGGCGCGCGCCGATGTTTGACACGCCCATAGGCTCAGCAGGGCGCTGCCGAGGCTGATGATGACAGCGAAAAGGCGCGTTCGCATGCTCCTACATCCGTTCCGGCGCCGAGACGCCGAGCAGGTCGAGCGCGGAGGCGAGCACGGTCTTGCTCGCGAGCGCCAGCGAGAGCCGCGCGCTTGACAGCGCTTCGTCATCGCCGAGCACGACGCACTCCGTGTAGAAGCTGTGGAAGTCGGTCGCGACGTCTCGCGCGTACTCGGCGAGGCGGTGCGGCGCGCGTGCACGCGCCGCCTCGCTGACCGTTCGCCCATAATCCGCCAGCCGGCGGATGAGCGCGATCTCGAGCGGATGCTCCAAGCGGTCCACGTCCGAACCGGCGCGCGCGCGTTCGAGGAGCGCAACCCGGCCCGTCTCCTGCGCTTTGCGCAGAATCGAGGCGATGCGCGCATGGCCGTACTGCACGTAGTACACCGGATTGTTGGATGACTGCTCGACCGCCAGCGCCAAGTCGAACACGAGCTGCGACTCCGGTGCGCGGTTGATGAAGAAGAAACGGGCCGCATCCTTGCCGACTTCGTCGACGACCTCGCGCAAGGTGACCACCTGCCCGGCGCGCTTGCTCATCGCCATCGTCTCACCACCGCGCTTGAGCGTGACCTGTTGCGCGATCAGGACCTCGAGCATCCCGGCGTGACCGAGCGCCGCGGCGATGGCTTTCAGCCGCGTGACATAGCCGTGATGATCGGGGCCGAAGATGTCGATGAGGTATCGATTGCCGCGCTCGAACTTGTCGCGGTGGTAGGCGGCGTCGGGCGCCAGGTAGGTGGGCCGGCCGTCGCTGCGCCGCAGAACGCGGTCTTTGTCATCGCCGAACTCGGTCGAGCGGAGCCAGACGGCGCCGTCCTTCTCGAATGCAACGCCGTGTTGCAGCAGCCAGTCGACCGCCGCATCGACCTTGCCCGCGGCATGCATCGACGATTCGAACGTCCAGCGGTCGAACGTCACGCCGAACGCCTCGAGGTCCGCGCGCTGCTGCGCGACGATCGTGTCGCGTGCGAATTCGCCGATCGCGCTGCGGCGTTCTTGTTCGGGGGCCTTGAGCCAGCGATCTCCATCCCGTTCGCGCAGCGCGGTTGCGACTTCGACGATGTCTTCGCCTTTGTACCCGTCCTCGGGCATCGGCGTCTCGTTGCCGAACGATGTCGCATACCGAGCGTACACCGAATCGGCCAGCAAGTCGAGCTGCGTGCCCGCATCGTTGACGTATGTCTCGGTGTGCACGGTCGCGCCCGCAAAGCGCAGCATCGCGGCCAGTGTCGCGCCCAGCGAACTCGAACGCCCTTGGACGACGTTGAGCGGACCGGTCGGGTTCGCCGACACGAACTCCAACAAGATCGGACCGGTGTTCGCGAGCGCATCGGACCGGCCGTATGCGGCTCCTTGTTCGAGCGCTTCGCGCACGACGCCGGCCCAATACGTTGAGGTCATGCGCAGATTGATAAAGCCTGGTGCTTTGGCTTCGATCGCGCTCACACCCGGCATGTTCGCGATGCCGGCGCCAGCGACGCGCTGCGCGATCTCAAGGGGATTGCGCTTCCACAGTTTGCCGGCGGCGAGCGCGGCGGCGGTCGCGAAATCGCCGTGCGCTGGATCGCGCGCAGGACCGAGCGCGATCTCCGGCACGGCATCACCGCTTTGTCCGGCTTGCGCAGCCGCATCTACGAAGCGCGCGCGAAGCTCGGCGTCAAGCACGCCAAGCGACTGCGCAAAGCGCGACGTCGTCATCTGGAAGCTCATTGGCAGGTGGCTCGGCGCCGCCCTTTGCATCGGTCGCGCCGAATGCCTCAACGGTGGTAGGGTTCGCCTCGGTTGATCTTCACCGCCCGATACAATTGCTCGAGCGCGATGAGGCGCGCCATCTCGTGCAGGAACGTCAACGGCGAGAGCGACCAGCGCAGATCGGCGCGTGCGATGGCCGACGGGTGCAACCCCTCAGGTCCACCGATCAGCAGCGTCAAGCGCCGTGTGCCGGCGCGCTCGACGCCGGCAAGCCGCTGCGCGACGTGCAGCGAGTCGAGCAGTTCGCCTTCGCGGTCGAGCGCCCAGACGGCGCTGGCGTCGGCGATGCGCGACAGCATCGATGTCGCTTCAGCTCTTAGGCCCTGCGGCTTGATCTCGACGACGTCGACCGACATGTAGGGTTCTAGGCGTACGCTGATCCGCGCGCAGCCATCGCGCAGATACGGTTCGCGCAGCTTGTCCACGGCGATGACGCTGAGGTTCACGTGCTGCCGTTCGGCGCCGCGCGCGCGTGCACCGCCGTGTACGCGCCGCCCGGTCCGCGTTCGACAAGGCCTTGCAATTCGAGCAGCACGAGCTGCGAAGACAGCTCTGCGGCGTCCGCGTTGCCGCTGGCGGCAAGCTCGTCGACCGTCCGGGGCTCGGCGAGGCGGGCCAAGAGCGTCGATTGGGCCGCATCCCCTGCAACGCCCGCCGGCGTCCGCCCGATCGCACAGCTCCAGCCCATGAGCGCGGCGATATCAGTGCCTGAGGTCACGAGTGGAACGCCGTCGGCGATCAACCCATTCGTGCCGGCACTCGTGGGTCTGCCGACATCGCCCGGAATCGCGAACACGCAGCGGCCAAGTTCGTCGGCGAGACGCGCCGTGATCAACGCGCCGCTGCGCGAGCTGGCTTCGACCACGACCGTCGCGTGCGCGAGCGCGGCGACGATGCGGTTGCGCATAGGGAACTGAAATGCTCGCGCGGCCTGCGTCGGTGCGAACTCCGAGAAGACGGCCCCGCCGCGCTCGACGATCTCGTCGGCGAGCAACGCGTGGTAGTGCGGATACAGCGCGCTGACCCCCGAGCCGAGCACCGCGATGGTCGGCACGCCCGCATCGATCGCGCCGCGGTGCGCGGCCGCGTCGATCCCGCGCGCGAGGCCGGAGACGATCGTGGCGCCGAACGCGGCGAACTCCGCAGCCATCGCTGACGCGACCGCGCGCCCGTAGGTCGTAGCGGCGCGGCTGCCGACGATCGCGACGCTGCGGTCGCCCAAGCACGCGAGATCGCCGCGCACGTACAGCACGAGCGGCGCGTCGCAGAGGTCGCGCAATGCCGCCGGGTATGCGTCGTCGGTTCGCAGGACGATGCGTGCTCCCGATACCGCGGCTGCGCGCAACGCCGCGCGAGCAGCGTCATCATCGATGCGCGAGAGACGCGCTCGCGCCTCGTCCGAGAGCTTCTCCAGGCCGGCCGAGGGTTCGTGGCCGGAGCGAAGGGAGTCGACCAACGCCTGGGCAGAGCCAAGCGCGTTCAGCCAAGCATTGACCGCCCGCGGCGACCACACACCTGCGGTGGCCACGGCAAGCAGATAGCCGAGCTCGCGTTCGTCCACGACGGTGTCTTATCACGCGCGCTCGCGATCGCGTAAACGGCCCGATCAGATGAGTTCGAGCAGCTGTTCGAGCGTCTCCATGCGCGGCGCGCGATCGAATGCCGGGTGCGCGTCGTAGCGATCGACGAGCACGGCACGAAGGCCGACGGCAAGCGCACCAGCGACATCATGGTCCGGCGAGTCGCCGACGTGCAAGGCTTCGTGCGGCGAGATCTGCGCACGACGCACAGCTTCCAGAAAGATCTCCGGATGCGGCTTCTCCCAACCGAGATGCGCCGAGTCGAGCACGAAATCGAAATGATGGCGCAGCTCGACGCTGCGCAGCACGTCTTCGAGGTCGCCGGTCCAATTCGAGATGATGCCGAGCGTCACGCCTTTGGCGCGTAACGCGCGCAACACCGGGCGCACTTCGTCGTACACGCGCCAGCCGAGCAGGCGCACGAAGCGTCGATACACATCTTCGGCCCGCTCGACGTCTTGCGGCCGCGCCGCGCAACTGGAGAGCAAGACGCGATGGTACTGCGTCCAGAACCGATCGACCGCCGCGATCGAATATGGTTGTTTTTCGGAGGCCGGCGCGCGTGGCTGCAGCATCGCGGAGGCACGGTCGATGCCTTCGCGCAACCTCGAGCGGTCGATTTCGATGCCCAAGTCGGCGCACGACCGCAAAAAGATGGTCTTTTGGTCCGGTTCCATGCAAAGGAGCGTGTAGCCCGCGTCGAAAAAGACTGCCCGTGTGGTGCGGTCCATGCTGGAGGGGCCTTCGAACTTCAGCCGGGTGGTCCTTCGCATGTCAGGGGCCGGCCATCTCGAAGGAGTAAGATAGATGCCCGAAGCGTATTGCGTGAAATGCAAGGCCAAGAGAGAGATCAAAGATCCAACGCAAATCACCATGAAGAACGGCCGGCCTGCGGTGCAGGGCGCGTGCCCGGTGTGCGGCACAA
>JAFAHD010000074.1 GCA_019237415.1 Vulcanimicrobiota bacterium | reverse complement strand
ATAACGTCGGCGACAACGTGGGCGATTGCGCCGGCATGGCAGCTGATCTTTTCGAGACGTACTGCGTCACGACGATCGCCGCGATGCTGTTGGGTTCGCTCGTCTTCAGCGCGCATCCGGATCTGCAGCTGGCCGCCGTGCTCTTCCCGCTGGCGATCGGCGGCATCTCGATCGTCACTTCGATCATCGGCTCGTGGTTCGTGCGCGTGCGCGGCACCGCGATCACGGCCGCCATGTACACCGGGTTGGCCGTTGCCGCCGTGCTTGCGGCCATCGCGCTGTACCCGCTCACGCAGCACGTGATGGGCAGCGCGGACGCTATTATGGGCGGCACCGGACAGTTCGCGGTGTGGCGTCTCTGGGTCTGCGCGCTGGTCGGTCTCGTCCTCACCGCAGTGTTGATGATCATCACGGAGTATTTCACCGGCACGCAGTTCAAGCCGGTGCAAGAGATCGCGAAGGCCTCGACCACCGGCCATGCGACCAACATCATCACCGGCCTTGCCGTGTCCATGAAGGCCACGACGCTGCCCGCGCTGGCCATCGTGGCCGCCATCCTCATCTCATTTACGATGTCCGGTCTCTACGGCGTCGCGATCGCCGTCATGGCGATGCTGTCGCTGGCGGGCATTATCGTCGCGCTCGACTCATACGGTCCGATCACCGACAACGCCGGCGGTATCGCCGAGATGGCCAAGCTGGGTCCGGAGATCCGCGCAATCACCGATCCGCTCGACGCGGTCGGCAATACGACGAAAGCCGTGACGAAGGGCTACGCGATCGGCTCGGCGGCGCTCGCGGCGATCGTGCTGTTCGCCTCGTTCCAGCAAGAGCTGGCCGGCGCAGCGACCGCCGCGATGCAGCTGATCTTCAAGCTCGACGATCCCTACGTGCTCTCGGGCCTGCTCATCGGCGGCGCGCTCCCCTATCTCTTCGGCGCGCTGTGCATGGAAGCGGTCGGCCGCGCGGGCGGCGCCGTCGTCGAAGAGGTGCGCCGGCAATTCCGCGAGATCAAGGGCATCATGGAAGGCACCGCACGGCCCGAATATGGCCGGACGGTCGATCTCGTCACCCAAGCGGCGCTCAAAGAGATGCTCGTGCCGGCGCTCATCCCGGTGCTCACGCCGATCGTCGTCGTGCTGCTCGGCGTGTTCCACATCTTCACCGGATCGAACGCATCGCTCATGTTGGGCGGCGTGCTCGTCGGTTCGATCGTCACCGGGCTGTTCGTCGCGATCTCGATGACGTCAGGCGGCGGCGCGTGGGACAACGCGAAGAAATACATCGAGGACGGGCACTATGGCGGCAAAGGGAGTCCCGCGCACGCGGCAGCCGTCACGGGCGACACGGTGGGCGACCCTTACAAAGACACCGCAGGACCCGCCATCAATCCGATGATCAAGGTTCTCAACATCGTCTCGCTGCTGTTAGTGCCGTTCTTGCACTAATCAGAGACGCCCGCCTCGGCGCGCTTTACTTGATTCCGAACATGCGGTCAAAACCCGGCCACACGTGGTTGAGCTCTCGAACGAGCTGGTGCCACACCGAAAGCTCCCACGCGCGGCCTTGCGGGAAGAGCGCGACGACGCCGAGCACGACGATCGAATAAAATATCAATCCCAACACGCCCCAGATGAGACCCGAGATACTGACCTTGGGCAGCCACGGCGCGCGCCTCGCGCGCGGGGCGCGAGCCTGCACGGTCGACATCGGCATGTACGTGGTGGACTGCGCGTGGGCCGCTTCCTCATCGGTCGCCGGCGCACCGTCGACGGGTCTTCCGAGCGCGCGCAAGATCTTGCGCCGTTCGTCCGGGTTGAGGTCGACGAAATCGGCCATCGTCCGATACTGTCCGAGCTCGTCCGCGTCGCTCTGCCAGCGCACGCGGATCAACCCGCGCACGGTGGCGTTCATGACGCGCAGGTCGATGATCGAGAACAGCACGGTGCCTTCCGGGATCTCGACCGGAAACGTCGTCAACAGCGCCTCTTCGTCCATGTTCGTGACGCGCCCGCTCAAATCGAGATTGTACTCGGTGTTGCGCGCCTGGATCTGGGCGGCCACAGGGAGCTGAGGCGGCAGTTCCTCTGGACTATCGGTCGGCACGCGCTGCTCCGGATCTCACGGCGCGCCACTCGGCGCCGGGCTCGGGGTCGCGACGATGAGCGTCCCGTGCTGTATGGGATTGAACCCGTCGAGGTAATCCCACTTCCCGATTTCGAAAAACTGCAGGGCCTGCGCCTTGCTGGGCGCGATCTCGCCCGTGTCCCACGAGCCATCTGAGGCCGTCGCCGCGTGGGGCAGCTTGTCCAGATTCGTCCACGCCACGCTCTGTCCGGCGTAGATGCGGATGACGGTGGGATGGAAACCGTCCTTGTCGACGCTGACCGGCACCGGCGTGGGTACAGGTGTTGGTGATGGTGAGGGCGTGAGCGAGGCCGCCGGGCCGGGCGTCGGTGTCGCCGCGGATACCGCGGTCGCGAGAGCATTTGGCGCCAATGCAAAAACGCCGGCGGCACAAAACGCCATCGCCATGCCTACGATCGAAGTGCATAGGCCGCCCCGCGGTCCCCGTGTCAACCAGCCATCACCCCATCATGGGTCAACGCATTTGTCGACGGGCGCTCGCGCCCGGTTGACAATCCCCCAAGCGTTACAGCCGGCCCGTGTAGGTTGCCGGACCGTTGCGTAGGGGTAGCATTGCATGCAAAGCGCGTCCGACCTTCAAGATATCGGCCGAAACGCTCTCGTCCCGCATTGGCCGCCCGCCGAGCGAGCGGTAACATATTTGCGTTCGCACATCGTTCTTATGGTGGTGTTGGATGTATGAGTGAACGAGCGCACACCCCCGGATCGCGGCTGACGCGGCGCTGCTTCCTCGGCTGTTTGCGCGGCGTTGCGCTCTCCGCCAGCGCACTCGCGGCGCTGCCGGACATCGCGGCAGCCGACGATCACGCCCAAGAGCGCGGCATCGGCCAACAAGTCTACCAGGACCAGCGAAAGCAAGGCCTCATCATCGACACCTCACCCTACTACGACGTCCTGCGCGAGGTGGGCGGGCGCATCTCCGACGCCGCTGCGCCGCACTGGTACACGATGAACTGGGTCATCGTCAAGGGCACGCAAGCCAACGCGTTCTCAGTGCCTGGAGGCTGGGTCTACGTGAACGAGGCGCTGCTGCGGCAGGCTGAAAGCCGCGAAGAGCTCGCGAGCGTGCTCGGCCATGAGACCGGCCATCTCGTGCTCGGCCACGTGATGAATCGGATCACACAGCAGCAGAACATCGGGCTGTTGTTCGCGCTCGGCAGCCTCTTCGTCCACACGCAAGGCGCGGCAGAGGCCTACAATCTGGCGCAGCTCGGCGCAGGGTACGGCTTCTTGAACTTCGACCGGCAACAAGAATACCAGGCCGATCACGAAGGCGTGATCCTCGCGAATAAAGCCCACTACGACCCGTGGGGCATGATCTGGTTCTTCCGCAGGCTCGAAAAATTGTATGGCGACGCAGGGTTCGAGCAGTACGTGCAGGACCACCCGTCGACGAACGACCGCGTCGCGCGCATCGAATCGTTCTTCGCGAGTCAACCGCAGACGTTCGCGCACTGGTCGAGCACGATGGTCGCCCACAGCGGCCTGCCGCTGGGCAACACGAACTCGAGGCTGCTGCTCGCGTCTTCCTGAACCGAACGCTAGGTGGGTTTCGGCGTGGGAGTGGCCGTGGGCGCTTGCGTTGCGGCGGGATACTCGAGGCACCGCCCCTTTGAGATCTTGCCCTCGCCTTCGCTGATCTTCGTGCCGCCTTTCGTCACTTCATACCCGCTGTACGTGCCCGATACGTAGACATCTCCGGGGTTGCATGTCAATTTCGTCTCGGTGACGCTCTTGCGCACGGCGGACTCGTGCGCGTGCTCGGAAAGCTCGTACGTGGTCGTCGCGGTGGATTCTTGGGTGAAGCCGCCGCCCTCATTGTATTGTCGTTTGAGCGTGATGATCATCGTCGCTTGTTTCTCGCCGCCTTTCTTGTCGTAGGTCGTCTGCGTTTGTACGACCTCCATCTTCTTCGGAGGATCCCCGACGATCACTGTTGTCGTCTTTCTCTCGATGTAGCGACCGGAAATCGACGCACCTTCGACGTTGTCGACGACGGTCTTCGTATCCCCACTCGTCGTCGTCGTTCTCGTCCCCGTGAGCTTGGTGGTCCCGTCATCGACGGTGATGTTGGTTTGGTCCGCACCGGCCGAATGCATGGCGCCGAGAATAATCGCGATCGCGCACATGCAGGCGTAGGCGGCGATGAAGAGCCGTTTCATGCCTTGCGACCTACTACTTGAGGAAGGGCTCGATGTTCTCGCTCGATGACGCGGGTTGGTAGCGGCCCCCGAGGTACTTCGCCAAGAATGCCTCGGCGGCGGCAAAGAACCGCATGTTGTTCTCAGGCCGCGCAAAGCCGTGCCCCTCGTCAGGAAAGACGACGTACTCAACGGGTTTCCCATTCTTGCGCATCGCGGCGACGATTTGGTCGCTTTCGCGGATGTTCACGCGCGGGTCGTTCGCGCCCTGACCGATGAGCAGCGGGCGGACGATCTGGTCGGCCTTGAACAGCGGTGACTGCGAGTTGAGGAAGTCCACGTTGTCGCCCATGCGCAGGGCGAACTGCGCGCGTGCGGTCTCCCAGTATGGCGGTATCGACTGCAAGAGCGTGTTCAAGTTCGAGGGCCCGACGATATCGACGCCACATGTGAATGCAGTTGGGGAAAACGTGAGGCCGGCGAGTGTCGCATAGCCGCCGTAGCTCCCGCCCATGATACAGGTGCGCTTGGGATCCGCGTAGCCCTGATTGGCCGCCCAATTCGCAGCATCGAGCAGATCGGTGTGCATCGTCCCAGCCCATTGGCGATTGCCGGCGTTGAGGAAATCCTTCCCGTAGCCCGTCGATCCGCGGAAGTTGGGCTGCAGGACCGCATATCCTCGATTGGCGAGCCATTGGACGAGCCCGCTATAGCCCCAGGAGTCTCTGGCCCACGGGCCGCCGTGCGGAAACAGCACCATGGGCAGATTCTTACCATCAACGCCCGCCGGGAGCGTCAGATAACCGTGTATCGTGAGCCCGTCGCGCGCCTGGTAGCTGATGGGCTGCATCTTCGCGAGCGTGACGTTCTCCAGCGCCGGGCGCGTCGTGAAGAGAAATGTCGCTTTCTTAGTCGATCGGTCGTATACGTAAAATGACGCCGGACCATCATCGACCGTGTAGAGCACGACGATGTTGCGCTCGTTTCGGTCTACGCTGAGGAAACCGATATCTCCCGGATGCGCGGCTTCAATCGCCGTCAAGTCCGCGGACCAGCCGGAATCGAGCGCCGTCCATTCGACGCGGTCCTTTTCTATGGAGGCGAGGATCGGCTGCTTGCTCTTATCCGAAAAAAGCGTGCCGAGCACGTCGTATTGCGGATCTGAAAGGACGGTGGTCGGTGCGCCGCCCGCGAGGTTGTAACGCAGGAGCTGAGCCGCGTTGCTCGCGGCGCTCGCGATCACATACAGCGATTTGCCGTCGGGACTGAATCCTTGCGGATTTGGAAAGCCGTCATCGGCGGTATAGCGAGCGAGCGTCCGCCAGGACCCGTCCGCGGTGTCGCGGACGCGGATTTCGCTCGAGCCGTCCGCATTCTGCACTTGCGCCGCACGAACGTTCATGGCCGCGTCGGTCGTCCAGCCGGCAACGTCGCCCGGGTTCTGCGCGATCATGGTGGCTTCGCCGCTCCCTAGATCGAGGCGGTATGCGTCGAACAGCTTTGGATCGCGCTTGTTCATCTGGATGACGATGGTTGGGTGGTCCGGTTGGATGTCGACGATGTCCGCGCGAACCTTGTCATATGGCGTGAGATCCTGCACGGCGCCGCCGGTAACGGCCACTTGATAGATGTGGAAGAGCTCGTTGCCGCCCTTATCCTGCGTGTAGATCACGTGCTTGCTGTCGGGCGCGAACTGCGCATTGCGGATTGGCCGTGTCGGATCTGAGGCGACCACGTGATCGTCGGTCTTTCCGATCGTGCGGACCCACACCGAAAGCACACCGTTGGACGGTGCCAGATACACCAGCAGCGTGCCATCGGGGGAGATCGCGGGCAGCGTTCGGACCGGATTGCCGAACAGGACGGCACGCGGGATAAGTGGAGGGAGGTCGGCCCGGCCGATCGCGGGCGCACACATCGCCGCGAGCCCACAGGCGAGCGACAGCCATACGATATGACGCGGCGATGATCTCATCGGAGCGACCTCCCTTTCACGGGCAAGGCCCGCGAGTGTTACTGGATCTCGACCTTGGCGCCTTCGGCTTCGAGCTTGCCTTTGATCATGTCGGCCTCTTCCTTGGTCACGCCGGTCTTGACTGGTTTGGGCGCGCCTTCGACGAGGTCTTTGGCTTCCTTCAACCCGAGTCCGGGCACGACTTCGCGCACGACCTTGATGACGTTGATCTTCTTCTCGCCCGCGGCGGTGAGGATGACGTCGAACTCGGTCTTCGCTTCGGCCGCTGGTGCAGCTGCACCGCCGGCCGCGGGCGCTGCCGCGGCCACGGGCGCGGCCGCCGACACGCCGAACTTGTCCTCGAGGGACTTCACGAGTTCGTGCAGCTCGAGGACCGTGAGCTTGTCGATCTGTTCGATGATATCTTGAACTGGCATGATTTCCTTTCTTAGGCGGGTTGCGCCTCAGATCTCTTTCCGTGCAACGCATGCAGCGTGCGGACGAGTTTGCTGATGCCGGCGTGGAGCGTGCCATGCAGGCGGTAGAACGGCGACTTCAGGCTTCCGACCATCGCGCCGTGCAGTTCGTGCTTGCCGCGGATCTTGGACATCGACTCGACCTCGGCGGCGGCCAGCAGACGGCCTTCGACGAACGCCGCCTTGATCTGCAACTTCTTCGAATCGTTCGCGAATTTGACCAGCGCCTTGGCCGCAGCGACCGGGTCGCTCGGCACAAAAGCCACTGCGGTCGGCCCTTCGAGCACGCCCTTGAGCTGTGCGCGCCGGTCGTCGCCGATCGCGATGCCGAAAAGCGTGTTCTTGACCACGCTGTAGGTCGCCGCATCTTTGCGCAGCTCGCCGCGCAGCGTGCGCAGCTCGCCGACTGTCAGCCCGCGATAGTCCGTGAAGAACATATTCGCGGTCGCACCGACGCGTTCGCGCAGCTCTTCGATCTCGGCGTTCTTCTTTTCGGTTGGCATATGTCTCCGTTCAAAACGAGAAAGCGCTTTCTCGTACTGTTGAGAAAGCGCTTCGGAGATCGCGCGCGTTCCAAAAAAACGCGCGGCTACAACCTTTTCGCTTCCTCGGCAGGCCCCTTGCGGGCTTGACGCGACCCTTTGCGGAGTTGCGACCTGCGGTCATCGGACGTGCGCGTTTGGAAACGCGCTCCCTATTCCTTATGCTGCGGCGGCTGACTTCAACCTCGTCGGATCGATCCGCACGCCCGGCCCCATCGTGCTCGCCAACGTGACGCTCCTGAGGTATGTCCCTTTGGCCGAGGCGGGTTTGGCGCGGATGATCGCGTCCATGATCGCCGTCAGGTTTTCGAGCAGGGCCTCTTGGGTGAACGAAGCCTTGCCGACGACGACATGGATGTTCGCCGCTTTGTCCAGACGGTATTCTACCTTACCGGCCTTGATCTCCGCAACCGCCTGCTTGACGTTTTGCGTCACCGTCCCGGTTTTCGGGTTGGGCATGCGCTGGGCGAGGATCTTGCCGAGATTCGAACCCACCGCGCCCATCATGTCCGGGGTCGCGACCGCAACGTCGAAATCGAGCCAGCCGCCCTTGATGCGGTCGATCAAGTCCTGATCGCCCACCACGTCGGCGCCCGCTTCCTGCGCCTCTTTCGCGCGCTCGCCCTTGGCGAACACGATGACGCGCTTGCTCTGGCCGGTGCCGTGCGGCAGCACGACCGTGCCGCGCACGTTTTGCTCCGGCTTCTTCTGATCGACGCCAAGGCGCACGTGTAGCTCGACCGTCTCGTCGAACTTGGCCTTGGCGCCCGACTTCACCAGCTCGACCGCACGAGAAGCGTCAAACGAGCGCTCGTCGCCGAGCGCCTTGCGCGCCTCGCGGTACTTCTTTCCGTGTTTTTGCATGGTCTATCGTTCCTCCGTGGTGCAAGCGGCTTGCGAGCCTCCCACGTGTTAGCCGACTTCGATGCCCATCGAACGCGCCGTCCCCGCGACGATCTTGGCGGCGGCATCGATATCGTTGGCATTGAGGTCGGCCATCTTGGCCTTGGCGATCTGATGGACTTGCTCCATCGAGATCTTGCCGACTTTCTTGCGGTTGGGCTCGCCCGAGCCCTTGTCGACGCCGGCCGCCTTCTTGATCAGCTCCGACGCGGGCGGCGTCTTGAGGATGAACGTGAACGAACGATCCTCGTACACCGTGATGACAGCTGGGATGATATTGCCCTTGTCTTTCTGCGTGCGCTCGTTGTACGCTTTGCAGAACTCCATGATATTGATGCCGTGCTGGCCGAGCGCCGGCCCCACGGGCGGCGCAGGCGTCGCAGCACCGGCTTGGGCCTGCAGCGTGATCTTTGCGATGACTTTCTTTGCCACTACCTATACCTTTTCGACTTGATAGAATTCGAGCTCGACCGGCGTCTCGCGGCCGAAGATCGAGATGAGCGCGCGCAGCCGTTCCTTTTGCGGATCGATCTCGTCCACCGTGCCGGTGAAATCGAAGAACGGTCCGGAGGTGACCTTCACGCGGTCGCCCTTGGCGAAATCGATCTTGAGCTTGGGCGTTTCGATGCCCATCTGCTTGAGGATCGTCTTGACCTCTTTGTCGGCCAGCGGCAGCGGTTTCTCACCCG
>JAFAHD010000117.1 GCA_019237415.1 Vulcanimicrobiota bacterium | reverse complement strand
CTGGATGAACCCGTATGGCACCAGCCCCGGAACCGTGACGTCTTTCCAATGTTCGCCGCCGTCAGTCGTCACGTGGATCAATCCGTCATCATTGCCCGTCCAGAGCACGCCGGCTTGCACAGGCGACCCGGCGATATCAGTGATCGTGTTGTAGACCTCGCTGCCGGATACGTCGGGGTTGATCGGGCCGCCTGAGACCTGCTGGTGCTCAGGCTCGTTGCGCGTAAGATCGGGGCTGATCGGGCTCCAGCTCCGGCCGCGATTCGACGTCTTGAACACGACGTTTGCACCGGCGTAGACGACGTGAGGGTCTTGCGGGGAGAAGGCGAACGGCGTCGTCCAGTTCCAGCGATATTTGAACCCGGCGATCGCCATGCCGTTGAAGTCGACCGGATACGGTTCGATGTCGACGTTTTGACCGGACCGCAGATCGAAGATCGCGATCACGCCGTTTTCGATCGCGTTCCAGACGAGCTGCGGATCGAGCGGATCGGGCCACACGAAACTGCCGTCGCCGCCGTTGACGCTCACCCAATCGCGGTTGAGGATGCCGGCGGCATCGATGCTGTTCGACGGGCCGCAGAACGTCGTGTTGTCCTGCAATCCACCGCATACATGGTAGGGCGTGCGGAGATCGTAGCCGAGCTTGTAGACCTGGCCGATCGGCATGTTGAGCGCGGAGCTCCAATCCTTTCCGCCGTTGGTCGACCAAGACGCTCCGCCATCGTTTGCGGTGATCAACCGCGTTCCGTCGCTCGACCACCATGCGTCGTGATTGTCTTCGTGGGTCGGCTTGGCGATGCGCTTGTACGTCCGGCCGCCGTCGCGGCTCTCGATGACGTACTGCGAAAGGAAGATCACATGGTCTTGATTCGTTGGATCGACGATCAGACGGCTGAAATAGAACGGCCGCTGGTTGAGCAGAGTATCGCTGCTCATCAACCGCCAGTGGTCGCCGCCGTCATCCGAGCGCCACAACACCCCTAGCTTTGACTGGATGAGCGCGTACACGCGGCTTGGGTGATTCGGCGCCACCGCGATGCCGATGCGCCCCGTATCTCCCGATGGAAGTCCGTTCGCACTGAGCTTGGTCCACGTCTGACCCGCGTCGGTCGAACGATACAGACCGCCGTCAGGTCCACCGCTTTCGACAGACCACGGAACGCGGCGCACTTGCCACATTCCCGCGAAGACGACGTTTGGATGGCGCGGATCCCACGCGAGATCCGACGCGCCGGTGCTCGGTCCGACGTACAACGTCTTGGCCCACGTCTTGCCGCCGTCAGCCGTGCGGTAGACGCCGCGATCTTCGCTCGCCTTGAACACGTCGCCGAGCGCTGCGACGAGCGCGACATTCGCGTTGTGAGGATCGACGAGGATTCTCCCGATGAGATCGGTTTGCTCGAGGCCGCGGTGCTGCCAAGTCTTGCCGCCATCCACGGTGATCCACACGCCATCGCCCCACGAGAAATCGTTGCGCGGATTCGCTTCGCCCGTTCCGACCCAGACGACGTGCTTGTTCGAAGGGGCGATCGTCACCGCACCGATGGCGTTAACCGGCAACGATTCGTCCACCGCGGTCCAGCTATTCCCAGCGTCGATCGTGCGCCAAATGCCGCCCCCCGCCGCGCCCGCGTAATACAGCAGCGCGTCCGCATCGGTCCCCGCCACAGATGTCGCGCGCCCACCGGAAACCGCCGGCCCGATCGAGCGCCACTTAAGGTTCTCATAAGGTACGTCGCCGGCAAAGACCGGGACGGATGTCAACAATACCAACGCGCAAAGCGCCGCTTCGACAAACCGGCGGTACATCGTCGCGCCCTTCGCCGCTTGGGTTTGACAACCTCGCAGGCCGCATGGTAGCATCTTGTTCTGTGCAACGCGCGCCGAACAGCGTTCGGCGCAAGGCCATCGGAGGCGACAAGTTTTGGGCACCTTCATCACGACGCTCGCGGCGAGTGCGACCCGTACCGGGATCGCGGCGCTGTACGTCACGTCCGCAATGGACGCGGGCGTGAATGGCGTCATGTCGTGCGGAGGCTTTGCTCGAGCGGCGTAAGCGGGTCGTTTGACCCGATCGATGCCGGCGAGGCCTCCGCACCTGCGGGGGCCTCGTCGTTTTGTCTGATGCCGAACGGATTCGATTGCGAAGAGGGGAGGTGAGAGCATGGATCGGGACTGGCTTGCAGCAGTGCACGAGCGCCAGAATGAGGTGCGCGATGAGATCGCGCGTCATCGGCTGGGCGTCGCGCTGCGCGTGCGCCGGCGCGACGATGACGGTATGGTCATCCGCTGCCGTCGCGTGCTGGGGCGCGTCGTTGTCGCGCTTGGCCGCGTCATCGAAGGCGACGAGCGCGAGAGCGAGCGTGCGTTGCCGTGCAACTGACTCGAATGATGACCCGCGGCGCGCTGCGACAAAAGCGGATAGAACGCAGCGCGCGTGCGGGTTATCATCAACGATGTTAAGCAGACGATAATTCCACGTAGGTACGATGGTCATGATGGACCGGTATTGGTTGAAAGTGGTGAAAGAGCGCAATGAAGCGATGCGCGACGAGATCGCGCGGCATCGCTTGGCGACGGCCTTGCGGCCGAAACGCGCGAGCATGTGGCGGCGTGTGCTCGGCGGAATCGTGGTGCGAATGGGCCGCGCTATCGAAGGCGAAAACCGGATAGATTTCGGGTCGCGCGGCGAGCTACGATTCGATCATGAATAGCGGAAGCTATCGAGTCGTCGCGATTCCGACGAGCATGGCCAGGGAAGTGCGCGAAACGATGCGCTCGCCGGGGTATGGTCATCCGGCGTCGACGGAAGTTGCGGTCGGCTCGGGTCCTTGCCGCCACTGTCTTCGCGCCTTCCACATCGGCCACGATCGCCGGATCCTTTTTACCTTCGACGCGTTTTTCGGCATCGAGCTGCTGCCGCTTCCCGGTCCGATCTTCATCCACGAAGAGGCGTGCGCGCGCTATTCGGAGGACGGCGGATTCCCAGCGGAGCTGCGCTCGCGCCCGCTAACATTCAATGCGTATGCTGAAGGTCGAAAGCTCATCGGGCAGGCGTACGCGGCAAGTGGCGACATCGACTCGGTCCTCGAGCGGCTGCTCGCACGGCCAGAGGTTTCCTATGTCCATGTACGCGACACCGAAGCCGGCTGCTACGATTTCCGGATCGAGCGCACGGAAGCGACGAGCTAAGGCTTCGCGATGACTCCGCGGATCAGCGCGAGGGCAGCGGCTGGGTCTTCGACCTCGATGACGAGCCGTTTGAAGCGTTCATCGTGCAGCATTATCTCAATCGCATTCTCAGCATGGTGGACATCCCAGAACGCGCAGCCGTTGCCGTCGTAATACGTGCCGGCGACGAGCACACCCGGAATGTTGGTCCCGGGCGTGCGCACGCCGTGGAACAGCTTCTTAGCCTCTTCGGTGGCTGGATGGGCATCCGCGACGTGCGCGAGCGGAATGGTGAGCTGGCTTTTGAACGCCCAGAGCTGATCGAGCCCCTCGACGTGGAGCATGAGGTTCTCACCGGCGACTTCGAGTGTGACCATGTCAGGCTCGCACTCGTGCCCGCGAAAAGGCCACTTGGTTGCGGCCCGCGTGTTTGGCTTCGTACATCCGTTGATCGGCGGCTTCGAGCAGCCGTTCCGTCGCCTGACGCTCGTCAGGCGAGATGTCCTTCGGAAAATGCGCGACGCCGATACTCACGGTGATGTGGACGCCCGGTAGATCGTCTCTGCCGGCCAACGAACGGAAATCCGCGTCGGCCACGCGCGTGCACAGGTCGCGCGCCAGCTCGATCGAGGCATCCTTCGTCCGGTCGAGCAGGGCGATGCAGAACTCGTCGCCGCCGTTGCGCCCCGCGAACCCGTGCGCGAGCGACGCCATTTGCGAGAACATCGCTGCAAGGCGCCGCAGGAGCTGATCGCCGGACGCATGCCCGTACGTGTCGTTCCAAATCTTGAAATGGTCCGTGTCGATGAAGAAGAGCGCTATGTCACGCATCGCGCCGACGCGCGTGTCGGCGCGCCGCGCATCGACCTCCTCGCGCAGGCGCTTGCGGAAGCCCGTCGGCGAGAGCAAGCCGGTCAACTGATCGTGCGTCGCTTCGCGCCGCACGCGATCTGCGAAGAGCGCGCGAGCCAGCGCATCGCCCGCCAACTGCGCGATGGTCAACAACGTCGTCACATCGTCTTCGACGAATGGATAGACGCGCGGGCGGTCCGCGTACAGCACGCCGATCACCGATGCGCGCTCCGTCGCGCTCGGCGGCCGCACGAGCGGCACCGCGATCGCCCACGTCGTGTCGCGGCTGCCCGCGATCGGGCCCGAACCGATGCGGCCGGTTGCCGGGTCCTTCCCGAAGTCGTACACGCCGAGGTGCTGCGGCAGTCCGCTCGGCCGAGGTCCGACGATCGCGGGATTGCCTTCGCGGCGCACCCAATCCGCAATCGTGTCGCCTTCGTACGCCGCGCCTTCGCGCAAGAACCCGACATAGCCGGAACCTTCGCGCGCTCCGAGCATGAGCCGCGAGCCTTCGACGTACAGACAGAGCAGCGACTGTGCGGGCACAAGGCTGGCTGTGCGCTCGATGATGCGCCCACATGTCGCTCGCGTCGCCTCGCCCGCGGCGCTCGCCGCAGCGGTCAAAGCCGGTGTGATATGTTGCAGCGTTTCAAAACGCTGCTCGGCGGCCCGCGCGCGGCGCCGCAGCCGTGCGATCGTCACGCATTGCACCACGATGAGCGCCGTGGCGATGAAGAAGAACACCACCGCGATGATGTACGAGGTGTCCGGCTCGAGCGTCAAGGTCGCTTCGCCTGCTCCTTCTTCTGCATAGGCCGCGCCGGGTTGCCCGCGACCCGTTGACCGGCCGGCACATCGTGCGTGACCACAGAGCCCGCGCCGGTCAGCGCTCCTTCACCGATTTCCACCGGCGCGACAAGGGATGTGTTCGAACCGATCAAGGCGTGCGCGCCGATCTTCGTCTTGTGCTTCCTCGTGCCGTCGAAATTGCACGTGATGGTGCCGGCGCCGATGTTAGCGTCGTCGCCCACTTCGGCGTCGCCGACGTATGCCAGATGGCTCGCTTTCGCCTTGCGGCCGATCTTGGTGTTCTTGACTTCGACGAAGTTGCCGATGCGCGCGTCGCTCTCGATCTGCGAACCGCCGCGGATATGCGCGAATGGCCCCACGATCGCGCCCGCGGCGATCGTCGAGTCGCGCACGACCGAGCAGCTGATCGTCGCGCCCTCGCCGACCGTCGCCTTGTCCAGGATCGTGTTGGGGCCGATGCGCGAGCCTTGGCCGACGGCGCTCCCCTTGAGCACATGCGTCTGCGGGAGCAACAGCACGTCTGGCGCGAGGTCGACGTCGACGTCGACGTACGTCGAGTTCGGGTCGACGATATTCACGCCGGCCGACATGTGGGCGCGCAAGATGCGCGCGCGCATGACGCGCCGGGCGGCGGCGAGTTCAGCCTGCGTGTTCACGCCGAGGACGCTGCGGGCGTCCTTGCTGACCGCGGCCTCGACGAGGTCGCCCGACTCAACCGCGGCCTCGACGCAGTCGGTCAGATAGAGCTCCTTCTGCGCATTGCCGGCGTGGAGCTGTTTCAGATAACCGCGCAGCGCCGGCACCGCGAAGCAATACACCCCGGCGTTCACCTCGGTGATGAGCAGTTCGCGCGGCGTCGCATCGGAGTGCTCCACGATGCGGACCGGGCGCCCGCCTTTGCGCACGATGCGGCCGAACGTGGTCGAGGCCGGCATGTTGGTGGTGAGCATCGACAGCGATGCCTTCGTCCGTTCGCGCAGCTCGATGACCGCGCGCAGAAGCTCGGACGGAAGCAGCGGCATGTCGGCGTTCACGATGAGGACCTGGCCGTCGCCGGTCAGTTCTTTCATCGCGATCTGGGCGGCGTGCCCCGTGCCGTTCTGCGGTTCTTGCACGGCGACGCGGACGTCGAACTGTTCGAGCGGTTCTTCCAGATCCGGGTTGGTCACGACGATGATGTTCTCGGACTCGACGCCGGCCTTCGTCACCGCAAGCAGCACGTGCTCGAACATCGTCCGGCCGCACAGCTCGTACAACACTTTCGGCCTGCGGCTCTTCATCCGCGTGCCTTTTCCGGCCGCCAAGATGAAGGCGCTCGTGCGCTCGCTCATTTCGCCACCGTGTGCGCAAGCCCATCGAGCAGCGCATCGGTTCGCGCGAGCGTCACGTCCTTGCCCAAGATGGACGCGACTTCGAAGATCCCAGGGCTGACGGCCTGGCCGGTGATCGCGACTCGCAGCGGGTGGATGAACGCGGCCGCTTTATTCCCGGTTCGCTCCGCCAGTCCGCGAATCGCCGCCTCGATCTCGGATGCGTTGAAGTCGCGCGGTTCGGCCGCGAGCGCGTCGCGGACCTCGCGGAGCCGCTGCATCGATTCCGTGGTCGCGCAGTACTTGGCAATCGCGTCGGGGGCCGGCTCGACCGGACCGCTCGTGAAGAAGTAGGCGCCTTGGTCGACGATCTCGCCAAGCGTGTACGCGCGCTCTTGCAGCAACTGGACGACGCGTGCCACGTGCGGCGGATCGATCCGGTCGGGCACGGGCGAGCGGCGCTGCAACAGTTCGATCGTGCGGGCGGTCAGTTCATCGAGCGGCAACACCTTAAGATACTCTTTGTTCATCCACGAGAGCTTCGCGTGGTCGAAGATCGCCGGATGTTTGACCACGCCCTCGATCGTGAACCGCGCGATCATCTCCTCGCGCGACAGCAGCTCCTGGTTGCCCCCAGGCGACCAGCCCAGCAGCGTCAAGAAGTTCACCAGTGCTTCGGGGAGATAGCCGAGCGCTTTGTACTCGTTCACGAACGTCGCCCCGTCCCGCTTGCTCAACTTGCGCCGCGCTTCGTTGAGGATGATCGGGATGTGCGCGAACGCTGGCGGCTGCCAGCCGAACGCTTCATAGATGAGCAGCTGCTTGGGCGTGTTGGCCAGGTGTTCGTCGCCGCGGATCACGTGCGAGATCTGCATCGCGTGGTCGTCGATCACGGCCGCGAAGTTGTAGAGCGCACCGCCATCGCTCTTGACGATGACGAAATCGCCGATCGTGCCCGCTGGGAACTCGACGCGGCCACGCACGAGATCGTCCACCACCACTGCTCGGGCGGGATCGACGCGCATGCGCAGCGCAGGCGCGACGCCCGCAGCCCTGCGCGCGTCCTTCTGTTGGGCCGAGAGCGTCGCACACGTGCACTGCGGACGGACAGCGCGAGAAGACAAGCCGTCATCTGACGCTTCCTCGGCTTCGGACGGCTTGCTTTCGACCGGCTCCGGACCGCAGAAGCATTCGTAGACGGCACCTCTGGCGAGCAACTGCGCCGCGGCGTCGCGGTGCAGTTGCGCGCGCTCGCGCTGGCGATACGGCCCGAACTGCCCGCCGGCGTCAGGGCCTTCATCCCAATCGATGTCGAGCCAGCGCAGCGCGCGATAGATCGCGTCGACATATTCGTCCGAGTAGCGCGCCGCATCCGTGTCTTCCACGCGCAGCACCAACGTGCCGCCGTTGTGGCGCGCGAACAGCCAGTTGAACAGCGCGGTGCGCGCGCCGCCGACGTGAAGAAAACCGGTCGGACTCGGTGCGAACCGCACTCGGACCGCGGACGTGCCCACGAGATCCCGGCTTAGGCTTCGACTCGTTTGCCGCACTCGCGGCGCACGAAGTCGACGATCGTCGCGATGGGCGTTCCCGGTGTGAAGACCGCGGCCACACCCGCGTCAAGCAACGGTTGGATATCCTCATTGGGGATCGTGCCGCCGCCGAACAGCACGATGTCGCCGGCGCCCGCCTCGTCGAGCAGCTGCTTGATGCGTGGGAAGAGCGTCAGGTGCGCGCCCGACAAGATCGAGAGCCCGATGCCGTCGACGTCCTCTTGGATCGCCGCCTCGACGACTTGTTCGGGCGTCTGATGCAGCCCCGTGTAGATCACCTCGATGCCCGCGTCGCGCAGCGCGCGCGCGATCACTTTGGCGCCGCGGTCGTGACCGTCAAGCCCGGCTTTGGCGACGAGGATGCGGATCGGGCGCGCCACGATCAGATGAATGCCGGTTCGCGATAGCGGCCGAACACCGGCACGAGCGCTTCGGAGATCTCGCCCAGCGTCGCCTTGCTCTTGACGCAATTCAGATAGTGCGGCATCAAGTTCTCGTCGCTCTCAGCCGCGCGTTTGAACGACGCCAACGCGGCTTCGACCGTGCTCGCGTCGCGCGCCGCGCGAAATGCTTGGACGCGTGCACATTGCTCGAGCTCGATCGCGCGGTCGATCTTGAGCAGCGCGATGGGCTGCTCTTCTTCCACCACGAAATCGTTGACGCCGACCACGATGCGCTCGCCGTTCTCCAGCTCGCGCTGATACGTGTAGGCCGCATCGGCGATCTCGCGCTGGAAGAAGCCGTTGTGGATGGCCTGGATGACGCCGCCCTGCTCGTCGATGCGCCGGAAGTAGTCTTCGGCCGCGGCTTCCATCTCGTCGGTCAGCTTCTCGACGAAATACGAGCCGCCGAGCGGATCGATGACGTTGCCCGCGCCGGTCTCAAACGCGATGATCTGTTGCGTGCGCAGCGCGATCTGCACGTTCTTCTCGGTGGGCAGCGCGAGCACTTCGTCGAGCGAGTTGGTGTGCAGGGACTGCGTGCCCCCCAGCACCGCCGCGAGCGCCTGGAACGCGGTGCGCATGATGTTGTTCTCGGGCTGTTGCGCGGTGGCGGAAACGCCGGCGGTCTGCGTGTGGAAGCGCATCATCCACGAGCGAGGATTCTTCGCGCCGTACTTGTCGCGCAGATGGCGCGCCCAGATGCGCCGCGCGGCGCGGAACTTGGCGATCTCTTCGAAGAAATCCGAATGCGAGTTGAAGAAGAACGACAGCCGAGGTGCGAACTCGTCGACGTCCATGCCCGCGGCGATGCCCGCTTCGACGTACGCGAAGCCATCGGCCAGCGTGAACGCCAGCTCTTGTGCCGCGGTCGAGCCGGCCTCGCGGATGTGGTAGCCCGAAATCGAGATGGTGTTCCATTTTGGCACGTGCCTTGCGCAGTACGCCATCATGTCGGTGATGATGCGCATCGACGGCTCGGGCGGGTAGATCCACTCCTTCTGCGCGATGTACTCCTTGAGCATGTCGTTCTGCAACGTGCCGCCGAGGCGTTCTTGCGGCACGCCTTGCGACTCGGCG
>JAFAHD010000101.1 GCA_019237415.1 Vulcanimicrobiota bacterium | reverse complement strand
TACGTCTGTCCGGTGATCATCGATGCGGTCAAGCCGAAGGCGCCGAGCACGCGGCTCTCGACGTCATCCGGCGAAACGCCGCTGCCTTCGAGTAGCGCCGCATACGAGGCGGACGTGCCGACCGCTCCGCGCAGGCCCTTACTCGGCAGCCAACCGCTCAGACAGCGCAGGTTTTCGTAATCGAGGTAGAAGTCGTGCGCCCACAGGCTCATGCGATAGCCGAGCGTCGTGGGCTCCGCGGCTTGCAGATGCGTGTACGCCATGCACGGCAGCGCGGCGTACCGCTCGATCTGGTCGGCAAAGACGTCGAGCAGCGCGCGAAGCGCGTTGCTGAGCATCGACAGCGCGACCTTCATGCGCGCGGTCTCGACGTTATCCTCGATGTCCATCGAAGTCGCGCCCAGGTGCAGCTTGCCGCCGCCGGTCTTGGCCTGTCCGGCGTAGACGCGCAGCTCGGCCATCAGGTCGTGGTGGATCTCTTTTTCGATCTTGTCTGCCGCTTCGATGTCGACAGCGTCGACGAAGCGGCGCAGATCCGCGATCTCCTCCGGCGTGACGAGCCCGGCGCCCGCTTGCGCCTGTGCCAACTCGAGCCACATGCGCCGCCACATGCGCCGTTTGGTCTCTTCGGAGAACAACGCGCGCATGGCGGGACGACCGTACCGCCAGGAGAACGGGGAGGAATAGGACGTCGTCACGGTATTATCGTCGTTCGTCGCGGGACCCGCCGGCCCTTTGGTAGGGAGAGACGACATGGGTGTTTACGCAATCGCCGCATACCGGCCACATGCCGGCAAAGCCACGATGCTGCTCGAGTGCGTGCGCGACCACATGCCAGTGTTGCGCGAACAAGGGCTGATCACCGACCGGCCCGCGCATGTGATGCGTGCGAAGGACGGCACCATCGTCGAAGTATTCGAATGGCAGTCCGGCGACGCGATCGAGCGAGCGCACTCGAACGCGGCCGTGCGCGCGCTGTGGGAGCGCTTCGGCCAGGCGAGCGACTACGTTCCGATCGGCACGCTGCCCGAATGCTCCGACATGTTCGCGAACTTCGAGGCGGTCGACGTGTAGCGGGGAACGACGACGTCGTCCATGAACGCGCGGATCAACAGATTCACCTTGACCGGATGCCGCGCGTGTGGAACGTGTCCGGCGCCTTCGATGGTCGCGAGCGCGCCGCCCGTCGCGGCGGCGACGCCCGCGCCGGATGAATAAGGGATGACCGCGTCATCGGTGCCGTGGATGACGAGCACGGGGCAGGCGATGCGCGCGTAGTAGTCGAGCGCTTTTGTCTTATCAACCGGCGGCGCGCCATCGCAACGCGGCGCCTCGTACGTCGCGATCAGCACGTCTGCGTTCGTTTCGCTGCCCCACGCGATCGCGTCCTCAATGCCCTTGGTGGAGCGCGCCTCGGTGAAGAGCTTGTGCGCGAAAAAATCGAGCCAATCGGCGTACGCTCGCTTCCAGTAGTACTTGTTGTGCTTTTCCCAGCCTTCGGACGTCGGCAGGGGCTCATCCCACTTGACCGCGTTGCGCGGCGCTTGTTCGCCCAGCGGCGAAACGGGCGCGATGAAGATCGCCCCGTCGACGCGCTCTTGGTGATGCACTGCCAACATCGCAAGCGGCATCCCGCCCAACGAGAACCCGGCGACCGCCGCGCTGCGCGTCCGCGTCGCATCCAGCACAGCCAGCGCGTCATCGACGTACGCTTGCAGCGTGTACGCGCTGGCCTCAATCGGCCTGCTCGATTTGCCGTTGCCGCGCCCGTCGTAGACGATCACGCGGAAGTGCCGCGCGAGATATGGCACCTGCAGCTTCCAGACGCGCGAGTACACCAGCGTCCATGGCGGCATGAACAAGAGCGTCGCCGGCCCGTCGCCGTGGACCTCGTAGTAGATCTGCATGCCGCCGCTCTTCGCGTACCCGGTATCATCCGGCTGACGTGCTCTCAAAGCAGCTCCGCTATCCGCGCCGCCGCACGCGCTGCGCCGTCGGTCTCGACCGTGCGATAGGCGACCGGACGTTTGAGCTCGGCCGCGATCGCCGCGGCGATGACGTCCGGCGTCGCCGTTTCGTAATCCATGCAGCGGCCCGCACCATAGCGCTCGAGCCGATGGCGAACGTGGAAGTTCTGTTCGAAGTGATGGCGCAGCGGGAAATACAAGAACGGGCGCCGGTTCGCGGTCAGCTCCATCGTCGTCGAGAGACCGCCTTGCACGACCGCGATGTCGCACGCCGCGAGATGGCGATAGAGTTCGTGCACGTACGCGCGAACTTCTAACCCTTCGGCCTTCGGAAGCGAGTCCGGATCGATGCGTGGGCCGGCGACCGCGATCATGCGCAAACCCGCCACGAGCCGTTTGGCCGCCGGAAACGATTCGATGACCCGCCGCAGCAGGTGGCCACCGACTCCCGACCCCCCGACGGTCACGATGCACACGACCTCATCGGGTTTGTAGCCGAGTTCGGCGCGCAGTTTTGCGCGGTCGGCGAATGCCGCAGGGTCGAATCCGGTGATGTAACCGGAGAAATCGAAGTGGTTCTTGGTCCAATCGGCGATGCGCGGCAGACCGGCGCCGAACGTGTCGGCGACGATATCGTCGGGGTTGCCGACGAAGATGGCGCGATCGCGCAGGCGCGGGAAGCGCGCGATCTGCTCGATCATCTCGGCGTTGTAGTCGGCGGTGATCGACGCCTCGCGGTCGCCGCCGTCGGCCATCGGAATCCAGCCGACGAAGTCCGTCATCCAGACGTACGGCGCGCGCTTCTCTTCCGGATTCTCGTGCAGATAGTAGTCGAGTTCCCAGGCCTCGTCGCCGATCCAGAGATCGTACGGGTCGTCGCGCACGATATCGTGGAACACCATGAAGTTATTGACGAGGATCTCGTCCATGCGGCGCACGGCTTGGAACGCGTGCAGGTCGTGCTCCGCGGATTCGCTTTCGATGTGGGCGCTCTCGCTGGCCAAGAACCGGCTCGCCGGATGGATGCGTTCGCCCGAGGCGGCAAGCACGCGGGTGACCGGGTCCTGCGCCAGCCAATCGATCTCAAGGTCGGGATGCAGCCGGCGCAGCTCGCGCGCGATCGCGACGTCGCGCTGCGCGTGGCCGAGCCCGATCGGCGAAGAGATGTAGAGCGCGCGCCGCTTGCGCGTGCGCGCGACGGGCCAGTGCGATGAGGATTGCATTGCGAACACCCTCTCTGCGAAACCGCGCACGAGTAGGTTGACTTTGACGGGCTGACGCGCCCACAGTCCGTGGCTGCCGCCTTCGACGACCACGTGTTGGGCGTTCGTCGCGCGCGCGACCGCGGCGCCGCGCGTCGGCGAGACGAGGGCATCGCGGTCACCGTGCAGGACGAGCACTGGGCACTCGATCTTGCGATAGACCTCTGCAAGCGCGGCGTCGCCGGGTTTGAGCGTCGCGAGGTACTCGGGCGCGTCGACGGTCGCGATCAACGTCTGCGGCGTCGTCTCCAGGCCCCAGCTGACGCTGTCCTCGATCTGCTTGGTCGAGTGCGGCTCGTTGAGCGCTTGCGAGAAGAAGAACTCGAGGAAGTCGCGGTAATTCGTCTGCCAGTAGTGGCGGTTCTCTTTCGCCCAACCCTCCGGATGCTCGACCTCGTCGTCGAACGACGTCGCTTCGCGCGCGGGCATGCTCTGTCCGTACGGCGTGACCGGCGCGAAGAAGATCAAACCTTGCGCCCGCCCC
>JAFAHD010000051.1 GCA_019237415.1 Vulcanimicrobiota bacterium | reverse complement strand
CACGCGCTGATCCTGGCAGCCCGTTTGGACGTGCCGTTCCTCGCCGTTCCATACGATCCGAAGATCGGGGCACTGCTCAGTGGGCTCGCCTATCCGCTGCCGCCGCTGCAGCGCGACAGCCTCACGGACGAACTGGCCGAATCGCTGTGGTCGCAGCGCGCCGCGTTGCGCGCACATCTGCACGCGCGCGTGCCGACCATGCAAGCCCGTGCGACCTTGGCCTTTGACTGGCTTGAGGCGCTCGCCCGCGCCGAAGGCGCGCCGGCCGCGAAAAGATAAATCGGACACATGGTCGTCCGTTCGAGCTGGCGCGTCGGCCAGATCGCCGGCATTGAGATCGCCATCCATCCGAGCTGGCTGCTGATCTTCGCGCTGTTCTCGTACGCGGCGATGACCGCGGCGCAGATGCTCGCGAATCAGATGGGGGTCGCGCTCTCCACGCGCAGCAGCATCGTGCTCGGCGTTTTGGCCGCATTGCTGTTGTTCGCATGCGTCGTGGCGCACGAACTGTCGCATGCGCTCGTCGCGCGCCGGTTGGGCATTCCGATCGGCAACATCACGCTGTTCCTGTTCGGCGGCGTGGCCAGCATCTTACGCGAGCCGGGCACGCCCGCAGACGAGATCAAGATGGCTGCAGCAGGGCCGCTCGCGAGCCTTGCGCTGGCGGCGCTGTTCGGCGGCGTCGCCTACCTGGCGAGAGGCGCGCCGTGGATCCTCACCTTGAGCCTGATCCTCGCGAGTTCGAATTTCGTGCTCGCGCTTTTCAACCTCTTGCCCGCGTTCCCAAGCGACGGTGGGCGCATCCTGCGCGCGATCATCTGGTCGTTCGTGAAGAGCCAGGCGCGTGCCACCGCTGCGGCAAGCACCGTGAGCGCCGTGATCGCCGCGCTGCTGGTCGTCGCGGGCGTCACGATGGCGCTGAACCGGATGTACAACGGCATCTGGCTCGTGTTCATCGCGCTGTTCTTGCTGCAAGCCGCGATCGCGAGCGGCCGCCAAGCGCGCGTCAGCCTTGCGCTCGAGCGGATGCGCGTCGGCGACTGCATGGCGCGCACGCTGATCCCGGTGTCGGAGGATTCGCCGCTGACGGCGTTCGTGAGCACGGTTCAAGATACGAAGACGACCGCCTATCCGGTCGTCGAGAACGGCGCGTTCGTCGGGCTGGTGAGCCCGCGCGACACCGGCGCGGTGCCGCCGATGCTGTGGGCGCAGACGCCGGTGCGCGCCATCATGACGCCGGCTTCCAGATTGCCGTCGCTCACCGTCGAAACGCCGGCGTCGGACGCGCTTGCCGCGCTGGCCAAGAGCGGCGTGAAGAGTTTGCCGGTTTTTGACAATGGCGAGTTGGCCGGCGTCGTGTCCGAAGAGACGATCTTCTCGAAGCTGCGCGAACAGGGAGCGGCGGCATGATCGAACCGCCCGGCAAGGGTCTGTTCCCGACGCCCGGCATGCTGTCGGATGCGCCGGCGCGCGAACTGCAGGTCCTCGAGTTCTGGCGCGACGCGAAGATCTTCGAGCGCTCGCTCGAGCAGACCAAAGACGGCACCCCGTACGTCATGTTCGAGGGGCCCCCGACGGCCAACGGCCGGCCGGGCGTGCACCACGTGCTGGCGCGCGCCTTCAAAGATCTCTATCCGCGCTTTTGGACGATGCGCGGCCGGTTCGTGCGCCGCAAGGCCGGCTGGGATACGCACGGCTTGCCGGTCGAGCATCAGATCGAGCGCGAGATCGGCATCCTCGATAAGAGCAAGCTCGAAGCCGAGGTCGGCATCGCCGAATTCAACCGGCGCTGCCGCGAGAGCGTCTACCGCTACGTCGACGACTGGAACCGCATGACGGTGCGCATGGCGTACTGGGTCGACCTCGAGCATCCGTACGTCACGCTCGATACGAGTTACATCGAGAGCGTGTGGTGGCTGCTCAAACGGCTGTGGGAAAACGGCCTGATCTACCAAGATTACAAGTCGGTGCCGTACGATCCGCGCATCGGCGCGACGCTTTCCGACGGCGAGGTCGCGCTCGGTTACCGCGAGACGGACGACCCGTCGGTCTACGTGCGCTTCCGTTTGAAGGACGATCCGTCGACATCATTGCTCGCATGGACGACGACGCCGTGGACGCTGCCGGCGAACATGGCGCTCGCCGTGCATCCCGAGGTGACGTACGTCGTCGCGCAGCGCGGCGACGAGAAGCTGATCGTCGCGGAGCCGCTGCTGCACAAGGTCTTCGGCGACGAGCAGCCGGTCATCGGCAAGCGCATGAAGGGCGCGGACCTCGCCGGCGTCCATTACCTGCCGCTGTACGACTACTGCGCGAGCGAGAAGGATCGGTATTACGTCATCCCCGCGCCGTTCGTCACGACTGAGGACGGCACGGGCGTCGTGCACGTCGCGCACGCCTCCGGTCCGGACGACCTCGCGCTGGGCAAGGCGCGCGATCTTCCGGTCTACTACAGCGTCGACTACACGGGTCACGTCGTGGCGGAGGTCACGGTCGCCGCTGGTCTGTTCTTCAAAGATGCGGATCCGCCGATCGTCGCCGACCTGAAGCAACGCGGACTGATGTTCCGCTCGGGCACGATCCGCCACACGTATCCCTTCGGCTGGCGCACCGACGATCCGCTGCTGTACATCGCCAAGACGGCGTGGTTCATCCGCACGACGAAGTTCAAGACGCAGCTGCTCGCCAATAACGACGAGATCAACTGGGTGCCGGAGACGATCAAGCAGGGCCGCTTCGGCAACTGGCTCGAGAACAACGTCGATTGGGCGCTTTCGCGGGAGCGCTTCTGGGGCACGCCGCTGCCGCTGTGGACCGACGGCAAGGACTACGTCTGCGTCGGATCGGTGGCGGAGCTCTCGAAGCTCGCCGGCCGCGACCTCTCCGAGCTCGATTTGCACCGGCCCGCGATCGACGAGATCACCTTCATGCATGAAGGACGCGAGTACCGGCGCGTGCCGGAGGTGATCGACGCCTGGTTCGATTCGGGTTCGATGCCATACGCGCAATGGCACTATCCGTTCGAAAACGCCGAGCTGTTCAAGCGCAGCTTCCCGGCGGACTTCATCTGCGAGGCCGTCGATCAGACGCGCGGCTGGTTCTACAGCCTGCACGCCATCGGCACGATGCTCAACGCGCTCGAGCCGGATCGCTTCGCCGCGCCGACGTACCGCAATTGCGTATGCCTCGGCCACGTCGTCGACGACCGCGGCGAGAAGATGAGCAAGAGCAAAGGCAACGTGCTCGATCCGTGGGAGGTCTTTGATTCGTTGGGCGCCGACGCGCTGCGCTGGTTCTTCTTCTCGGCAAGTCCGCCGGGCGTCGCCAAGCGCGTATCGATCGAGATCGTGCGCGAGGGCACGCGCAAGTTCCTCAACACGTTGTGGGCGACGGTCGACTTCTTCACGCTGTACGCGAACGCGGACCGCGTCGGCATTCCGAACGACGTAGCGCTCGATCATCGCCCGGATATGGATCGTTGGGCAGTCGCCCGGCTCGACGACTTGATCTTCGAAGCGACCAAGCGTCTTGAGCTCTACGATGCGCAGGGCGCCGCACGCGCCATCGAAACCTTTGTCGACGATCTCTCGAATTGGTACGTGCGTCTGTCGCGCGACCGCTTCTGGGCAGCGGGCACTTCGGCCGACAAGACCTCGGCGTACCGCACGCTCTACGAATGCTTGCGCGGCGTCACGCTCCTGATCGCTCCGCTCGCACCGATGCTCGCAGAATCGCTGTATCAGATGCTCGTGCGAGCGCTCGATCTCGAAGCGCCCGAAAGCGTTCACCTGGTCCGCTGGCCGGCAGCAGTAGCGCAACGGGCGGACCCGCCGCTGATCGCCGCGATGCGCGCGGCGCAAGAGGCGGTGGATCTCGGCAGGCAAGTGCGCGCCGCGGCCAAGATCAGGACGCGCCAGCCCCTGCCGCTCGCGTACGTGCGCCCGCGCAACGCCGCGGACGCAGCGGCGCTTGCGCGCTTCAAGCCGCTGGTGCTCGAGGAGCTCAACGTCAAGGAC
>JAFAHD010000146.1 GCA_019237415.1 Vulcanimicrobiota bacterium | reverse complement strand
GTGGTGCGCCGTTCGCGCTGAAGAGCGGCGCCGTCGGCGGATCGCTCGCCAGCAGCGCCGGCCGATAGCCTTGGTCGTGCGTTATCGACTGCGGGCCGCTTCCGGCCTGCGCGGTCGCGTCCTTGACGAACACCTGTGGGTCGATGGGTGGCGCGATCGAGTGGTCATTGGAGAAGGAAGGACCGTATGGGGAAAACGTCAGCGTCAGCGCAGCGACAAGACCGAGCATGCTACGAGCGTTTGGCGGTCGGCGGTGCACTCCTGGCCCGCGCGTCGAGCGCGATCGAGCAATACGCTTGCAGGTACGAGAGCGTGCTCTCGGCACCCATGTTGCGGTTGCGGAAGCCCGCGCCCAACCCGTCGCGGCAGCCGCCGGTCTGCGGATCGGCGACGACGAGCCGCTCGCTGTTGACGCCTAAGAACCAGGAGAACGCTTCCAGCGCGCGGCGCCGGTAGCTCTCCTCGCCGGTGTGCGCGGCAGCCGCGAGCCACGCGTCGACCATCCCCGCCGCTTCGATCGGCTGTTGATCGTAGCGCGCCCGCTTCCCGCCGCGCGGATACCACCCGTCGTTGCCGATCGGCACGAAGATGCCGCGTCCCTGGCAGACCTCGCCGAGGAACGCGAGCGTGTTCAGGCCGCATGCGCCAAGCACGCTCGAGCCCGTTGCGGTCGCCGCGCGCAGCATCGCTTCCGGCAGACGAGCATTGCCCCAGGAGAGCGCGGGCTCCCACCACGGCCACTCGGGCAGGGCGTGCGTGCGGTGTCGTTCGTGCAGCGAATGCGAGAGTTCGTCGAGCATGCTTTTCGCGGCCGGCGACACGCGCACGGCAGCAGTGGCGCCGAGCAGCGCGTACGCGCGCGGACGCAGATGCTGGAGCCGCCGTGCCGCGGTCCACGAGCGCTCGAGCAAGGCGCGCGCGCGCGCCTGCCAATCGGCGTCGTGCGATTGCGCCGCCGCGATGCCGAGCGCCCAAATCGCTCGTCCGTTTGCGTCCTCGGACTGGCCCTGTGCTTCGATGCGCGCGCCTGATGCATCGAGCAAATTATGGAAACCGTCGTCGCCGATATGCGTGCGCTCGAGCAAACGCAGCGCAGCTTCGCCGATGCGGTGCGCCTCGCCGTGCCGCGGCTCTAACGCGAGCACGTGCACCGCGACGATGAGCGCGCGCGCGTTGTCGTCGACGCAAAAGCCGGAGTCGAGGTCGCGCGTATCGCCTCGCGCGAATTGGACGACGCCGAGTTCGTGGGTCAGCGCGCCGAGGTGGACAAGCTCGGGCGGTGCGCCGGCGAGCGCGGCGGTGACAGCAGGATGCGGCGCGTTTTTCGCCGCGCGCGGAACGCCGCGCGCTTGGGGCATCAACCCGTCCCGATCGTCAGGGGTTCGCGCGCCCGAGGCGTTGCCGGCAACAACACGCTGGGCCGTCCGAACGAACGGACGATGCGCGTGCAGTCGAGCTGCCGCGTAAGCCGCAGCGCGTCTTCGTAGTCGCGCGCGACGTGACGCCACGTCATGCGGCGCGCGAAGCGGTACGCCGCCACTTCGATCGAGCTGCGCAAGCGCTGGTCGGACAAGACGCCCTGGATCGCGTCGGACAATGCGACGCTGTCGCGGAACGGAACGACGATGCCGCGGCCGTCGGCGAGCAGCTCGCGCGCGTACGCGGTAGCGGTCGCCACGACGACGCGGCCGCAAGCCACCGCGTAAGACAGCGTGCCGCTGACCACCTGGTTGGGATCGAGCGACGGCGACACATAGACGTCGGTGGCGAGGAGCGCGGAGACGATCTCTTCGTCGGCGAGATAGCGGTTCTCGAAGAACACGCGGTCGGCGATGCCGAGGTCGTACGCGCGCTGGATGAGGCTCTCGCGGTACCGTTCGCCGCTGTGGCGCCGGACGCCGGGATGCGTCTCGCCGAACAGCACGTACACCGCATCGCGATAGCGGCGGAAGAGCGCCGGCAACGCCTCGATCAGATACTCGATCCCTTTGTCAGGACCGATCAAGCCGAACGTCGAGATGATCGTGCGGTCAGGTAAGCCGAGTTGGCGCTTGAAGTGGCGGCTCGCCCGCAGGGGAACGTCAGGCGTGCCGTGCAGCACGACGCGCAGCTTGCGCGGGTCGATGCCGTACTGCTGCTGCAGCAGATGGCGCGCGGTCTCCGAGAGCACGACGACGCCGCTCGCGCGGTTGCACAATTCGCGCGTCACCCGGCGCAACACGGCATCAGGTTGCGGCAACACCGTGTGCAGCGTCGCGATGACCGGTTTGGTGAGCCGCGAGAGCAGCTCGAGCACCATCGCGCCGCGCTCGCCGCCGAAAAGGCCGTACTCGTGCTGCAGGTTGACGACGTCGGCTGGATGGGCGTTGATCAGCGCCGCCGCGTGCGAATAGGAATCCGGATCATCGCGGTCGATCGCGCCGATGACGTCGCTCGGGTATGCGTGTCGCTCGCCGGGCTCGTTGATGGCGACGACGTGACCGCGCGCGCCCGCGCGCGCGTCGAGCGACGACTTCACATCGCGCGTGAAAGTCGCGATGCCGCATTCGCGCGGCGGGAACGAGCCGAGATAGAGGACGCGCGGGAAGTCGCGCAGCTTCGCGAGGGATGAACGGATTATCCGGGGTGATGCGGCGAGCATGAACCCTGAGCAGTCGCCTTCCTAGGAAGAGAGTGAACGTTCTTATTATACCGTCGCAGGGGCAGAAAGAAACCAAGAGCCGCTGCGTAGCGCGGGACAAGTCCGAATGGCGAGCTAACTCTCGCGCAGCTCGATCAAGCGATAGCCGTGCATTTCGACGGTCATAGAGAGCGAGGCCAGCCCATCGCCCTTGAGGCCTTCGAAGCGTTCCCATGCGTCCCGCTCGCTGTCGTAGATGCGCACCTCGTACATCTTATGCGCGTCGATGATGCGTCCGAGATTGAAGGGCACCGCCGTCGTCTGCAGCCCCACGTTGCCGATCAGCACGGCCACCTCGCCGGGCCGGCGCAGCGCCACGACCGCGGCCGACTCGGAGAACACCGTCACGTCGGATGACACGTCTTCAGCGTAGCGCTGGCCTTCGTGCGGCGTATCGAAATCCGTCGTCGCGTACACGAGAAACTTGCCGCGCTGGCGCGCGGCGAAATACGTGACCTCGCCGCCGTGGTACGGAAGCTTTCGCAACCCAAGCCACTTCCAGCCGGCCGGCACGAGGGGATTGATGCGCGGCTTGTCGATCGTGACCATGAATCCGCAGATGCCCTCGACCGCAGCCCACAAGAAGCGCGGCGGCTCCCACGGGCTCAAGCGCATGCCGCGGTTGACCAAGCTCTCCCCGTCAAACCACTCGCTGAACTGGCCGGGAACGGTGTTCTTCGCCTTCGGGTCTTCGGTGTAATGCACGGTCGACGACCGCAGCGCCGTGACCATGACGTCCGGATAGTAGCGCGCTGCTGCGAACGCGTACCACCACGAAAGGCCAGGCCAGACCCCGCCCAGCAGCCCGAAGTTGCCGGAGGGATCGTACAGCGGATCGTCGCGCGAAATCGTGCGCAGGCCGGCCTTCGTCCAGAAATCCGGCGAATTGAGCCGGCTGATGACGCGGAATCCCGTTTCCTCATCGCACACGCGGAACATGACGGGGAAGACCTCGTCGCCGGTCACGTCCGTATGGACGTTGCCTTCGAAGTCGAGGTTGAGATAGTACAGCCCGTTCGCCGGATTGCGCAAGTGCGCGTCCATCGCGTCCCTGACCCGCGTTGATGCAGCGCGGAAATCCGCCGCATCGCGTTCGCTGCCGCGCGCGTTCTCGACGAGGTGAGCGGCCGCGCGCAGCGCCGCAGCGCATTCCGCGTTGATCTCCGTCACCGCGCCGTTGAGCGTGTACCCCGGGATGATATTGCGCCAGCTCGCGATGGCCCAAACGTCGCCGCGCGGGTCTTGCGCGTCGCAGATGACGAGCCCTCGCTCGTCCGTCTGGGAGATGATGTAGCGCGCCGCTTTGGTGACCGCGGGCAGCAGGCGGTGCAGCCACTCGGGGTCGCCGGTGGAGCGGTAATGGTGGTTGGCGGCGAGGATGAACAGCGGCGTGTTGTCGTTGATATTGAGGCCGTAGTCCTCGCGGTGGCCGTCGACGCCGTCCCAATACTCGGGCAGCTTGCCGTTGCCGTACTGCGTCTGCGCCACTTTGTCGAGCATCGGGCGCGAGAACTGCGGCATGAAGTGGTCGCAGCCGTACACGAACCAGCACACGTCGCGAACGACGACGTTCGAAGAGATTCCCGGATCGTTGGTGAACGCAAGACCGTGCGGATACGCCGCCATGACGCGCCGCATGTTCGCCTTGCCCCACAGCGCGCCGGCGTTGACGGCGGGATCGGGCGTGAGCACGTGGCCGCGCTGCAGCTCCACTTCGTAGTACTGCACGGTGCGCTCGAGCGCGCCTTCGTACTCGACGTCGCGCTTGAACGCGGCGACCGCTTTGGCGCGCCCGTGTGCGTACGCTCCGATCGCGAAGGCAATGCGGTGCGTTTGGTCCGGTTCGAGCGCGAGATCCAACTGCAGTTCGCCCAGCACGTCGCCGGACGCGTCGCACGAGTTCGGCAGCGGATCGACGTGCGAGGGCTCGTAGAAGCTGCCGAAATCAAAGGTAGCGGCGTAGCGGTCGGGCGCGCGCGAGACGCCGAAGATGCGCACCGCGTCGGGGATGCTCTTGTTGTGCGCGACCAGCGCGTGCAGCCCCTCGTCGTAGCGCACGACGCAGTCCCCCGGCAGGCTGCCGCGCAGGCGCGCCGAGCCGATCACCCGCAAGACGTAGGGCACGAGGTCACGGTTGTGCATCTCGATCGCGAAATACGCGACGGGCGGATCGTTCCACGTGCCCGCCACCGGTAGGAAGATCGTCTCTTGGATGTCGATCGCGCCGCCGATGGAAAAGCGGCGGCAGACATACGCGGGATGGATCTCCACGTCGCCGGGCGCGTCTTGACGCAACCCGACGAAGGGCTGGTCGTGCAGCGCTTGGCGCTTTTCGAACATGCGCAGCGAGCGGCCGTACCCGCCATAGCGCATGTTCACCGCGCCCACGCAGCTCTCGCCGAGTTCGACCGAGAACACGCGCTCGATCGCGCCATTGCCCTTCGTGTTGATCCAGGCGGCGCTGTTCCCGAAGCTCGGTCCGACGCCGAGGTTCTCGTCGCCGACCGAGTAGACCGGCAGCGATCTCGAATGCGGGCGATACGTGACGGTCCGGACTGGCATACGCGACCGCGTCCACTACGCTGTCAGTGCAAAGGGCCCCTTGGCGCGCGTCGAGTGAAACCACGCTAGCCGGGCGAACCATATGCGCGTGATCCTGCACGCGGACCTCGATGCGTTCTACGCGGCGGTCGCGCAACGCGACGATCCGGCGTTGCGCGGCGTGCCGCTGGTCGTCGCCGGCTCGAGCCGGCGCGCGGTCGTCCTCACCGCGTCGTACGAAGCTCGCCCCTTCGGCATCCACAGCGCGATGCCGCTGTTCCAGGCGCGCGCGCGATGCCCCAAGCTCATGGTCGTGGCCCCCGCGTTCGACAAGTATCGCGCCGCGTCGGTCGCCGTGTTCGAGATCCTGCGACGGCATACGCGCGTCGTGCAGGGCTTGTCGCTCGACGAGGCGTTCTGCGACCTGGGCGACGTCGATCTCGCGCATGCGATGGCGGTCGGGCGGCGCATCAAGGAAGACGTGCGCGCCGCGACGGCGCTGTCGATTTCGATCGGCGTCGCAGCCAACAAGATGGTCGCCAAGATCGCGAGCGACGACGGCAAGCCCGATGGGCTGGTCGGCGTTCCCCCGGGAGAAGAAGCCGGCTACATCGCTGACAAGCCGATCGGCCGGCTATGGGGGGTCGGGCCCAAGACGCAAGCGCGCATGAACGCGCGCGGCATCGAGCGCATCGCGCAACTGGCGGCGCTGAGCGACGAGCAGACCTACGCACTGCTCGGGCGCTACGGACGGGAGCTGCGCGATCTCTCGCGCGGCATCGACGGGCGCACCGTGAGCGACGACCACGACGACGTACGCTCGATCTCGAGCGAGGAGACGTTCGAGCGCGATGTGGCGTCGGTCGAGGAATTGCTGCCGGTCATCCGCGCGCAAGCGGACGAGCTGGCCGAGCGCTTGCGCACGCGCGGCCTGCGCGCTTACACGGTCGGCGTCAAGGTGAAGCTTGCCGACTTCACCGTCGTCGGGCGGCAGACGTCGCTTGCGGAACCGGCGGATGACGCCCGCATCATCAACGCGGCGGCGGCCTTTTGCCTGCGCAGAGCGGCGCCGCCCAAGGCGGTGCGCCTGATCGGCGTGCGCGTGGCGTCATTGGTGCACGTCGAGGCTCGCCAGATCGGTCTGTTCTAAAGTGCGCGCGGATCGACGTTAGGCGCTGAGCGCAGCCTCGCGCCGTCTCGGACGGGCGCGCAGTTCGCCTCCGCAATTGGGGCAGACATGGTGCGACGCATGCGCGCATTCCGGGCAAAACGTGCACTCGTAACTGCAGATGTACGCCGCTGCAGCGAACGGCAGGTCCGTCTTGCAGCGCTCGCACGACGGCTTCATGTTCAGCGCTTCACGCATCTTCTTGCGCCAATGCTGAGCCAGCTGCGCGTTCGTCTCGACCGTCTGAGGCGGGCGCAATTCGCGCTCGATCGCGAGGGCGATCAAGTCGATCGCCGTCGAGCGATAGCGGAAATAGGAGCGCAGCGAGAGGCCGAGCGACGCGGCGACCCGGCGGGCCTTGTTGCCGTCGAGGTCCTGCGAGAGTACGGCGGCGCGCATGAGCTGGTTCATTTCAGTCGGGCCGGGGAGTGCGCGCTGCACGAGCGTAAGGACGGCTTGGCAGCCGCTGTCGCAGGCAAGCGCGTCGCGCAGCGACAGCGCGAGCTCGTCTTCTTCGAGCCGGATCGGATGCCGCAGGAGTCGCAAGAGTCGTCGGATCTGCGGATGTCGTCTATCCATGGGACGATTGTTCGACTGTGCGGCCCGCTGTGACTGCACGCCGCTCTCGGTCAAATCTCAACTTGTGAGGGTATAACTTCTTGCGGGGCAAGCTCGAGGTCGCCCTATCGAGCTGCCCCGTCGTTGGTCTCACGGCGTTTCCAGCGCCGGTAGTTCCTGCTGCCGGCTATTCGCGTACGCGCGCGTGAATTCGGCGCCGAAGAAGACGACGCTGGACGAGTAGTACAGCCAGGTCAAGATGATGAGCCCGGCCGCAGCCGCTCCGTGAATCGAGCTGAACACGGTGTGGCCGACGTACAGGCTCAAGCCGATTTGGCCGAGGAGGAACAGCGCCGCGGTGAAGTACCCGCCGGGCAGTGCGTCGCGCCACGGCACTCGCACATCGGGCACGTAGCGGAACAGCGCTGCGAAGAGAAACCCGACGACCACGAACGACGCCAGAATGCCCGCGGACTCGAGCCACCCGCCGCCTTGCGAGACCTGGCCGAAGATGCGCGCATAGCCCGCGACCAGCGCGTTGAACAGCTCCAGCCCGATGAGCACGAAGCCGATCGTGAGCGCCATGAAGAAGCTCAAGAAGCGCACCTGGAAGATGCGCCACACCGTCGCCGGCCGCCCGTGCGTGTCAAAGACGATGTTGAGCGCATCTTGCAGCTGCGTGAACGCGCCGCTCGCGCCGAGCACCAGCGCGGCGATACCCACGCTCGCGGCGACGATATTGGGTGCAGGCCTAGAGAGTCCGTTGACCAGATTGGTCAGAAAGCGCGCGCCGGACGTTCCGACGAGCAGGCTCAAGGGCCCGAGGACATCTTGGACCGCGTGCTGGCGGCCGATGGCGATGCTCGCGATGGCGATCGCGATCACGAGCAGCGGCGCCAAGGAGAACGCCAGATAGAAGGAAAGAGCCGCTGCCAAGTGCGGGGTGTGATGCCGGTTCCACCCGGCGTACGCCTCGTGCAGGATCCTTAGCGTAGCGATGACCTCATGCGGGGCCAATCATTCGCGGCGCCGCAGCCCTTCCCGCTTCGTGTCCGTGGGGCCGCACGGGAACTGGGTACGAGGGCAGTGTGAGGAGGCGCACGACCGACATGGCAAAGCGGAAGAAGACCCGTAAATACGGCCCGAAAGCGTCGCAAGACGTCGAGCGCGCGGTGCGTGAGTTGAACGAAGGCAAACTGCGCTCGGGCCGCTCCGGAAAAGTGGTGACGAGCCGGAAACAGGCGATCGCGATCGGGCTCTCTGAAGCGCGCAAGGAAGGCGCGAAAGTGCCGCCAGTGCGCGCGCGCAAGCGGAAATAGTAACGCGGCGCACGCCGGCATGCAGCGTGCGAGTGCGCGAGCGCACGCGTCCGCCGTGTGACGCAGGTCGAATGTGAGCCCGCCGTCTTGTCTGACGTTCGCGCGCGCCGATATACTCGTATGTGGGTAGCGCCTGAGGTGGGGGACCGCAGCGTTACTCCGGGAGAGACCACATGCCAGTATGCGATGCGTGCCACCGGGAACTCGGAGACGTGTTCGTCGTCGAAGACGGGTCTACGTTGTGCGCCCGTTGCCTCGAGATGGGGATAAACGATAACAAGCCGATGGAAGAGCGCTCCCGCATGATGCTGGTCCTCGACGGCGACGACGAGCTCGCGAGCTAGCGACCACACCTCAAGCTGACCCGTTCCACGGCGCCCCGCTCACCTGACGAGCGAGGCGCCGTTCGGTTTTCGTCTAATCCTGCCGCCGTGGCGGACAAGATCCCGGTCATCAAGCAGCCCATGCTGCCGACGCTCGTGGACGCCCCGTTCGACGACGACGAGTGGCTGTTCGAAGTGAAATGGGATGGCATCCGCGCCATCTGCACGATTCGCGCATCCGGCGCATACGAGCTGATCTCGCGCAACCACCTCTCGCTCAACGCGAAATTCCCCGAGCTCGACGGCCTCAACCGCGACTTCAAAGGCGCGCCGCTCGTCATCGACGGCGAGATCGTCAGCTTGGATGCCAAAGGGCGCTCGTCGTTCCAGCGTCTGCAGCGGCGTTTCAAATCTGGCTCGGGCGGCTCGTCGAGCGGAGGACACATCGTCTATTCGGTGTTCGACCTGTTGTACGACGGCTCGCACGATCTGCGTTCAGCGCCGCTCGAGCAGCGCAAGGCGGCGCTGCAGCGTTCGATCAAGCCCAACGCCAAGCTCGTGATCTTGTCGAAGCACATCATCGGCGCGGGCAAGCGCTTGTTCGCTGAGGCACGCCGCCAGACGCTGGAGGGAATCGTCGCGAAGCGACGGGACTCGACGTATCAGGAGCGCCGCTCGCGAGACTGGTTGAAGATCAAGACCCATCTGGAACAGGAGTTCGTCGTGGCGGGGTGGACCGATCCGCAGGGCTCGCGCAAGGAGTTCGGCGCGCTGCTGCTCGGCGTGTACGAACGGGGTGCGCTCGCCTTCTGCGGGGCGGTCGGCACAGGTTTTGACGGCGCGACCTTGCGGGAAGTGAAAGCGAAGCTCAAACCGCTCGCCAGCGAGCGCTGCCCGTTCGAACCTCCGCCGCCTCCCATCGTCGCGCGCACCGCGCACTGGGTGCGGCCGAAGCTGGTCGCCGAGATCAAATTCGGCGAGTGGACATCTGACGGCCAACTGCGCCAACCCGTGTTCCTCGGATTGAGGACGGACAAGGATGCGAAAGACGTGGTGCACGAGCGGCCGGTCGAGCGCTAGCGCGTAGGAGTATCGGACATGAAAGGCTCGCTCAAAGAGTATAAGAAGAAGCGCCGGTTCGACGAGACGAGCGAGCCAGAAGGCGCGGTCAAACCGCGGGCCACCGCGCGGCCCCGCTTCGTCGTGCAGATGCATCGCGCGACGCGGCTGCACTGGGACTTCCGCCTGGAGGCCGGCGGCGTGCTCAAATCGTGGGCCGTGCCCAAAGGCCCCTCGCTCAATCCCGCAGACAAGCGCCTGGCGATGCACGTCGAGGATCATCCGCTCGACTATTACGATTTCGAAGGCGTCATCCCGGCCGGCAACTACGGCGCCGGCCAAGTGATCGTGTGGGACTATGGCTGGTACAGCCTCGTGGAGGGCACGGATCCCGCGCGCGAGATCGCCCGCGGCAAGATCAAGTTCATCCTGCATGGCCACAAGCTGCGCGGCGAGTTCACGCTCGTGAAGATGCATGGGCGCAACAGCGAAGAGAACGCGTGGCTGCTCTTCAAGGACAAGGACGAGTACGCAGATCCCCACTGGGATGTGGCGGATCATTCGCGTTCGGCCAAAACCGACCGGTCGCTCGACCAGGTCGGGGACAACCCTCGGTCGCGCAAATGGATCTCCGACCGCGCTGCTGATCCGGCGCATGCACGGGCAGCGCGCACGCGCGAGGCAAAGCGCTCGAGCGATGGCGTTCCGCAATTCACGAACCTCGACAAGGTGCTCTGGCCGGACGACGGCTACACCAAGGGCGATTTGATCAAGTACTACTTGAGCGTGGCCTCGTGGCTGCTGCCGTATCTGCAAGAGCGGCCGCTCACGCTCCAGCGCTTCCCGAACGGCATCGAGGGCTCGTCGTTCTTCGAAAAACAGGCGCCCGCGGGTGCGCCGCCTTGGGTGCGCACGGTGTCCGTGCCGTCCGAGTACGGCAAGCGCTCGAAGATCGACTACATCGTCTGCGACGACGAACGCACGCTGGCGTGGCTCGCCAACCTCGGCGCTATCACCCTGCACGCGTGGATCTCGCGTATCGGGTCGATGGATTCGCCTGATCTCTGCCTGCTCGACATGGACCCACAGGCGGGCTGCACGCTGTCAGCGCTCGCCAAAGTGACGCTGCGGTTGCGCGACGAGCTCGAGGCGATCGGGCTGTCGCCGGCCGTCAAGACGTCGGGCGGCAAAGGCCTGCACGTGATGTGGCGTTTGGCCGCCGGCTATTCCTACGACGAAGTGCGCCGATTCACCGAGCTCACGGCGCACCGGCTCTCGTCCGTGATGGGCGACGCGATCACGCTCGAGCGCGTGGTCAAGAAGCGCAAGCGGGGAAGCGTGTACATCGATTGGGCGCAGATCGGCAAGGGCAAGACGATCGTGATGCCGTTCGTCGTGCGCCCGCGTCCGAAGGCCCCGGTGTCGTGGCCGCTCGCGTGGAGCGACGTCGAGAAGATGGCGCGCTCGCGCGCCCCAGACATCTTCGCGGAAGCGGCGCATTGGAACATCGAGTCGGTGCCGGCGCTCTTGAAGAAACGCGGCGACCCGTGGAAGAAAGCGCTCGAAAAGCGTCAGCGTTTGGAGCAGGCGCTCAAGAAAGCGCAGAAGCTCTGGACGTAGCCTTCAAGAACCGGCCGAGGTTCACGCGGCCGGTGCGCGCGAGCAGCGGCTTCCAGAGATCCCCGAGCTTGCGCACGCGCGCGGGGACGTTCTTGATCGTGAAGTCCGCGATGTCGATGCCTTGCTCGATCTCGCGCCAGTGCACCGGCGTCGAGACCGTGGCGTCGGGCGTCGGGCGCACCGAGTAGATGCTCGCAAGCGTGCGGCCCCACGCGTTCTGGTTGTAGTCGACGAGCACGCGCCCGCGGGGACGCTTCGAGACGCGGTACTCGCCGGTGATGAGTTCGGGATTGGCTTTCGCCAAGCTCAGCGCGAGCGCTTTGGCAAACGTCCACACTTCTTTTTGCACCGGCCCGCGCACGATCGGCACGTAGATATGGATGCCGCGCGATCCGGTGGTCTTCGCAAAACACGGCATGTCGAGGCGCTCGAGCGCATCGCGGACCACGAGCGCGGTCTCGCGCACGTCGTCAAAGTCGGCGCCCGGCACGGGGTCGAGGTCGAAATGGAGATAGTCCGGCCGGTCGACGTCGTCACAGGTCGCGTACCATTGGTTGAGATCGATGCAGCCGAGGTTGATGACCCACAGCAGCGCCGCGAGGTCTTGGATCATCGGGAAATCGATGACGTTGCCCGACGAGTGCGTGATGCGGCAGGTCTGCACCCAAGGCGGATGCGGTTGCGGGATGCGCTTCATGAAGAAAAACGGCTTGCTGATGCCGTTCGGGTAGCGCTTCATCACCATCGCGCGGTCGTGGAGATGCGGAAGCAATACGCCGGAAACGTCCGCGTAGTAGCGGAGCAAGTCGCCCTTGGTGATGGGCGGCTTGGCCTTAGGCCAGAAGACTTTCGGAAGGTTGGTCAGCTGCACGGTGCGCGCGCCGGCCTTCACCTGCGCGTCGACGACGCCGTTTGGCACGATTGCCGCGCTCTTCACTTGCGCAATTGCTCCATGGTGCACTGTGCCGGTTTCTTGTCCGGGCGCCAGCGCACGAAACGGGTGCCATGGCGAAACCGGTTGCCCGTCACATGATCGAACTCGACCTCCACGACGAGGCGCGTGCGCAGCGGCTTCCATTCGTCGCTGCGCTCGGTGCTCCAGCGGCTTGGCCCACCGGGCTTTGACCCGGTGAAACCCGGCGGACCTACGAGCGCCTCGAGTCGTTTGGTGAGCGCTGCGCGTTCGTTCTCCCGGATGCCGGACATGAAACCGACGTGATCGAGTTTTCCGGCGCCATCGTACAAGCCGAGCAGCAACGAGCCGACGAGCTTTCCCTTCGATGCATAGCGGAAACCGCCGACGACGCAGTCCGCAGTCCGTTTGCGTTTGACTTTGACCATCGCGTCGCGTGAACCGGAACGGTATGGTTCGTCCAGGCGCTTTGCGACGACGCCGTCGCGCGCGCCATGCGTCCGCAGCCAGTGAAGCGCGACGGTTCGGCTGCGGGT
>JAFAHD010000142.1 GCA_019237415.1 Vulcanimicrobiota bacterium | reverse complement strand
CTGGCGCACGCGTTGGCCTTCTTTGGCGTAGATCTGCGTGATGTTGCCGGTTGCGGACGCGGCGATGGTGGTCGTCTGCGGCCGAGAGAGCACGCCGTTCTCCGGCAATTTCACGGTGAGCGTGGCGGGCTTGACGACGACGGTCTTGACCTCGACTGCATCGGGGCCGCGATGCGCGGCGACGCTGATCGCGATCACCAGCAGCACCGCGACCGAGATGATGCCGATGCGCCAGCGCATGTCGCTCCAGAGACGCTTCATACCGCCTCCGTCAGCGTGCCGGTGGCGAGCTTCAAGCGCACGATGCCGAGCACGTAGGCCACTTGCGCCGCCAAGAGATCGCGCGCTGCGGTCAGGTACTGCTGCTGCGCCTGGTTGACGTCGGTCTGCGAGGCAAGGCCCACTTTGTATTGCACCGCCGAGATGAGCGCGGCCTGTCGGGCAACGGCGATGTTCCCGGTCGCGAGTCTCAGGTTCTCGCGATCGACCAACAGCCGCCGCGCGGCTTGGTCGACATCGATGAGCGCTTGCTGCTTCGCGCTTTCAAACGCCTGCGTGTCTGCGTCGATCGCGCGGCGAGCGCTCGCGTGCCCCGCATGTACCGTGCCCCAATCCAAGAGCGGCAGCGTCCATTGCGACACGATCGAGATCTGGTAGAAATGCGATGGCGACGGCGGCCCGCAGGCGGATGGCGGAAAGCCTTCAGTTGTGCACTGGTTGTAGAACTGGGCGTTGTTGGTCGGCGACACCTGGTTGCCCCACCCGCCGTTGAGCGAGACGAAAGGCCGGTTTGGCGCGTCGACCTGGTAGTACGATATGACCGAGGAAGCGAGCAGCGCTTGTGCGATTCCGACCTCGGGCCGGTTGGCCAGCGCGACCGCATCAAGCACCTTCTGGTCGAGATTCGGCAAAGGCGGTTCGGGCGGCGCGTCCGGAAGCACGAACTGCTGCGACATCGGCGCATTGATCAGCTGGGCGAGATTCTCGCGCTGGTCTTCCTCGTCGGCGGTCGCCGAAGCAAGCTGCTCGAGCGCCTGCGTGTACGAGACTTGCGCGCGCAACCTGTCCAGTCCCGCGACCTTGCCGGCCTTGAAGTTCGCTTCCGCGATCTGCATGAGCACGCGGTTGTAGTTGACGTTCTCGCGCGCGACGTCGGTGAGCTGGTGGTCTTGCACGAGCGTGTAAAACGATGTCTCCGTATCGGAGATCGACTGCTCGCGCGTCAAATACAGCTGATCGTTCGCCTGATCGTAGGCTTGCTTGTCAGCCCGGGCTTGGTAGATGTTGACCAGATTTGCTCCTTGAAACGTGCCCGTCAATGCGGCAGTATTCTGCGAGAACGTCGTCGATGGTGTGACGCCGATCGGCGCGAACGAACCCTGGCTCGTGCTCTTGAGGAGCTGGCTTTGCAGTTCGCCCGCCGCGGTCGGGTATGTCAGCGCCCGGCCAGCCGCCAGCGTGGCGCCGGCCTGCGCAAACGTCGCCGCCGCGTTGAGCACCTTGCTGTTGTGCGCAAGCCCGAAATCGACCGCCTGCGCGAGCGTCATCGCCGAGGTCGGCGCCGGCGAAGGCTGATTCGCGCTGCCGCTCATGGCTGGTGACGCCGCCGCGACGACCACCGCCGCGAACGCGCCAGCGATCATTTGGCGAACAGCGCCCCCACCCCACCGACGAGCAGCGCGAGGACGGCGACCGTGACGACGGCCGCAATGCCCCTCAGTTTGAGCAGTTGCTGCAGCATGATCACCGCGACGACGTACAACCAGATGTTGACGATGTTGAACGTATAAAGGAAGAATTCGAGCTTGGGCGAGCCGTGCACGAGCATGGCGAGCGATGGCAACACGAAGAGATCGGACTGCGCATTGATATTGGCGGCACCACGCAACATGATGATGACGCCCGCCACGATGTTCCCCAGCGCCGGGATGATGTACACGTTGACCGCGCCGACCCACGCAGCTCGAAAGCGCGCGTCGCCGCCGCCGAGTGCCGCGCCGATGAGGTACACGACCGATCCGATCAGCCAATACAGCCACGGTGCGAAGAACGACCCGATGACCCCAAAGACCGGATAGATCCAATCAGGGATCATCGCCATCGCTTGGCGCGCGGCCTCTTGCTTATCGGCCGACATCTGAGCGAGTTGTTGCTCCTGCGCGATGTGCGTGTAATGAATCGTGGCGGGCATGACGATGAGCGTGCCCGCCAGCGTCAGGATGATGCCGACGACCGCGGCCCAGCCCCAGGTGGGTACGCGCGCGAGCGTCGCAAACGCTTGGCCTGGCGCATACAAGACCATGAGGTACGTGGCAAGGCCATTCGCCTTTTCTGCGGGCGGCGTTGCGGCCGTCGTGTCAGACATGCTCATGCGGCCTCCTGTTACGTAAGAGCTACCGGTTCTGGCCTACGAACGTTTCGTCAGGTTGATGCTTAGCGCTTGAGCCGGGACGTCGACCTCGTCCACCACGCCCGCCGGATCGGTCCATACCGTGAACGAGATCGGCAGCGCGACGCCGACGCCTGCATCTGCAGCGGGTACCCCGGCGGGTTTGGTCTGTGGAGACGGATCCACGCTCATCAAGAACGTGCGCGAGGCCGTGGGTACGACGGCGGTCAGGCTGGTCGCTCTCGATGCCCCGAGCAGCGCGGGTAACGTCAAGAAGCTCAACGTGAGCGACTGATCCTGCACGATCATCGCGGTGGTTCCCGGCAACATCCGCACCGGCACGGACATGCGCTCCCCGTTGATCTGGAAGTAGCCTGAGCCATTGGCGTAGGCGAACTTCACTTCCGATGTCTTGCCGGAGGAAACCGTGGTGCAGCCAAACGTCAGGGGCTCGTACGAATCCGCGAGGACCGTCTCGTCGGCTGTGAGCTGCACGGAGCCCACTTGCGTCTGCGTGACGGTTTGCGACTCGTGAATGGCGATGACGCTGCCGGAACGCTTCACCGTCACGGTGCTGTCGGCGATCGCATTGCCGTTTTGCTTAAAGCTGTAGTCGTACGTGCCGTCCGGCATGAAGCCGGCGGCGTACGAGGGGGATCCGGCGCATGCGATGGCTGCGGCGGACGCGATGAATGCAAGGCGGATCTTCAAGGTATGGTGACCTCCCGTTGCGGCACGCACCCCAGGCGGCATGGTGAATGCCGGCATCCATGATTGCGTCATTTGTGGCCGTCGCGCCTGTCCGCCGGTGCTTGCCCCCTCGCGTTGCGCGGGCCCTAGACGCTCGCCATACCGCGCGGGATAGGTCCCGCCATGTTCATGCTCGCATTCGCCGCCGCGGCGCTGCTGGCCGCGCAGCCGGCGCCCGCATATAAAAGGAAGATGCATCGTCCGCCGGCCGTCGGTTCCGCTGCCGAGCCCTCGGTCTTACAGGAGCGCTGGCTGCGACGCCGGGTCGTGCGCCTTGCGCGCATCAAGATGCTCGAGCGGCGCGAAGCGGTGTTGTTCGATTTCCTCGCTAGGGCGCACACCGAGACGCCGTTGTTCGTCGATCCGCACGTCGCCGCAGCCGGCGCCGGCATCAGCATTGGACCTACAACGGTCACGCTCGACTTCTTGGGCAGCCCGATCGTCCGCGCGACCGTGCGAAACACGTCGGCGTCGCGCGCCGCGCCATTGCTCACCGTGACGTTGCGCGCGGCAGACGGAACGACGTCGCGCGCGAGCGTGCTCGTGGAGGCGCTCGACGCAGGTGCGGCCCGCACCGTCGAGCTGCTCAGTCCGACGCGTGGCCGCCCAACGTCGCTGTCGTGGTCCGTTCAGGAATGACGTAAGCGCAGGGCAGGCCTGGCGCCGCTGCGGCCTAAAGTCTGTCTGCTGCATGCAGCACGAGTACTTCCCGGTCTCCCCGCGCGAGGGCGACGAACGAGTTCCGGACGCGCCGCCGGGTCCGTACCTGCGCGTCGTGCCGCTGGGCGGCTGCGGCGAGATCGGGCGCAACATGTCGGTGTACGAGACCAACGACGATATCGTCGTGGTCGACGCCGGGGTGCAGTTCCCCGAAGAAGAGATGCTCGGCGTCGATCTCGTCATCAATGACATCTCCTATCTGCTCGAGCGAAAGTCCAAAGTCCGCGGCCTGCTGCTGACCCACGCGCACGAAGACCATATCGGCGGCGTCGCGTACTTCCTCGCGCAGCTCAACGTGCCGGTGTACGGCACCGACGTCACCATCGCGCTGCTGCGCGGCAAGCTCAAAGAGCATAAGCTGCTCGACCGCGCCGATCTGCACGTCATCGAACCCGGTGAGGAGATCCACCTCGGCTCGTTCACGGCCGATTTCATCTCGATCACGCACAGCGTCGCCGGATCGTGCTCGATCGCGCTGCAGACGCCGCTGGGCACCGTCATCCACACCGGCGATTTCAAGTTCGATCAGACGCCGATCGACGGCCGCCCCTCCGATATCGCCGCGCTCGCGCAATACGGCGAAGAGGGCGTGCTGTTGCTGTGCTCGGACTCCACGAACGCGGAGATACCAGGTCACACGCCCTCGGAGCGGGTCGTCGGAGAGACCTTCAACGACATCTTCGCCCATTGCGACGGGCGCATCATCGTCACGATGTTCGCGTCGAACGTGCCGCGCCTGCAGCAGACCGTGGACGCGGCCGCCCGCTATGAACGCAAAGTGTGCTTCGTCGGGCGCAGCATGCTCAACGTCTCCAACATCGCGATCGAACACGGCTACCTGACGCTCGCGCCCGGCCAGCAGATCCGCGAACACGAGCTCGAGGACTACCCGGCGCACAAGATCGTGATCTGCACGACCGGCAGCCAAGGCGAGCCGACTTCAGCGCTCGTCCGCATGGCTGCGCGCGACCATCCGCGCGTCAAGCTCGTGAGCGGCGACACCGTGATCCTGTCGGCGACGCCGATCCCCGGCAACGAGCGCAGCGTCGGCCGCACGATCAACAACCTGTTCAAGCTCGGCGTCGACGTCATCTACGGCCGACGCCGCATGGCGCACGTATCCGGCCATGGCTGCCAAGAAGAGCTGCTGATGATGCTCAACCTGTGCAAGCCGAAATACTTCATGCCGGTGCACGGCGAGTTCCGCATGCTCGCGCAGCACGCACGCCTGGCGACGCAGACCGGCGTCGATCCCGCGCGCATCTTCGTCGTCGATAACGGCGAAGTGGTGCAGTTCACGCAGGCCGGTGCGAACAAGGTCGGGCGCGTCTACGGCGGTCCGGTCTACGTCGACGGCCTCGGCGTGGGCGACGTCGGCGAAGTCGTGCTGCGCGACCGCAAGCATCTCTCCGCGGACGGGATGATCGTCGTCACCGTCACCGTGGACAGCTCGGACGGCAAGGTCCTGGCCGGTCCGTACATCACGTCGCGCGGCTTCGCGTTTGCGGGAGCCGGCGAACGCGACGGCGTGCTCGAGGAAGTGCGCCGCGCCGCCGTCGGCATCATGGAGGGCGGCGCGCGCGAAGGTCTCACCGAGTGGACCGCGATCCGCGAACACGTCCACAAAGGGCTGCAGAAATTCATCTACGATCGCACCAAGCGCCGTCCGATGATCGTGCCGGTCGTCATGGAAGTCTAGCGCCGCTTGGCGCAAGCGATTCTCACGGCGGATGAAGCGCGGATCGAAACGCCGCACACCGGCGTGCTCTACGATGCTTGGCGGCGCTTTCGAAGAAGCCCATCCGCGATCATCGGTTTGACGATCATCGTCGCGCTCGCACTGTGCGCCATCTTCGCAACAGTCCTGAGCGCCCACCGCGATCCGCTCGCCCAAAACCTCGCGGCTACCACCCTGGCACCCTCGTTCGCACACCCCGCGGGCACGGACAAGCTTGGTCGCGACATCTACACGCGCTTGCTGTATGGCGCACGGCTGTCGGTCGAGATCGGCTTTATCAGCGTCGGCATCGGATTGGCGATCGGCACTGTCATCGGGCTCACGGCGGGTTTCTGGGGGAAGGGCGTCGACGCGCTGCTCATGGGCGCCATGGATGTGATGCTGGCTTTCCCGAGCATTCTGCTCGCCATCGCCATCTCCGCGATATTGGACCAGCGCGTCAGCGACGTCGTCAAGATCTTCCTCGCGGTCGGCATCGTCGGCATTCCTGTGTACGCACGCATCGCGCGTGCCTCGGCCCTCGCGGTCAAAGAGATGGAGTACGTCGAGGCGGGACGAGCGGTCGGCAGTTCGACCGTGCGGCTGCTCGCGCGCTACGTGTTGCCGAACATCTTCGTGCCGCTCGTGGTGCAGGCGACGCTCGGCGTCGGAACCGCAGAGCTCGATTCAGCCGGCCTATCGTATCTCGGCCTCGGCATCCAACCGCCGACCGCGGAGTGGGGCTCGATGCTCAACGACGCTCGCGACTACTGGCTCAACGCGCCGTGGGCGCTGCTCTTCCCCGGACTGGCGATCTCAGTCACCGTCCTGGGCTTCAACTTGCTAGGCGATGGATTGCGCGACGCGCTCGACCCCAAGAGCTAGCGGACCAGCGAACCGAGATCAGTGGAAGAAGTACGGGTCGAGCACCCGGACCTCGGTGACTGAGTCGACAGGCAGGCCGTTCTCCTTCGCGACGGCTCTGATCGCGTTCTCGTCCGGCCCGTCGTAGATGCAGAACGTCTGCTTCTTGTCCTTCGAGACGTATGAGTGTATCCACGTCACGTCTTTCGTCGTGTTGCATTTCACGACGCCGCCCACTGCGGCTTCGCCGGCGTCCGTCGCGGGGATGTCCAAGCCGTTGGGAAACGTTCGCACGACCATGTAACGAGGCATTGATCCGAGCCCTCCACAGAAACGGTTTGCGGTTGTGCGAAGCCTCTTTCAAGGCCGCGCCTCCAATCCTCGTGGCAAGTACTCAGTCTGGGGGAGTATGCGTTTTGGCCATCGAACGCTTGTGCGGTGGCGAAGAGCTCGGTCATGAAGCGCACCAAAGCCGCGCGTTCGCGCCGGGTGGACCAGCTGCCCGGGCCTGCGTTGAACTTCGAGATCGTCGGCGTTGCGCTCTTCGTGCTGGCCGCGCTGCTCGCGATTTCCTTGCTCAGTCCGCGCACCGGCGGGTTCTTCGGCGTCGCCGCCAACGCGACGCTGCACGCGTGGTTCGGCGGCGCTGCATGGTCCGCGGTTGTGGCGGTTATGGTGATCGCCGCGATCGTCTTCCTCGAACTTCACGTGCCCAAGATCATGGCGGCCTTCGCGGCGTGTGCTGCCGGAGCGTTCATCGCGCTGGCCGGCTTGTTCGGAATGGCCGGTGATGGCGGCGCGGTCGGCGATGCGATCGCCAACGCGCTGCGCGCACTCTTCGGCGTCGCCGGTGCGAACATCGTGCTCGTATTCGTCGTCGTCGCATGCATCGTGACGCCGACCGGTATCTCGCTCAAGCGTCTCTTTGGATCGATCGGCTCGTCGATGGCGACGGCTGCCGGCGGCATGGCCACGAGCACTCGCGCTGCGTTGCGCAGATCGATGGAAGAGCGCGAGGAAGCTCGCCGCGCGAACGCGGCGCTTGCGACGTCAGCACCCGCTGCGACGGAGCCAGACCGTGCTGCTCCGGTCGAACCGCAAACGGCCGCTTCGGAAGAGACGACGATCGAAGAAGACTTCGAGATCGAGCATTCGCCGGCGCCGATCGCGGTGATCGAGCCGCCGCTTGCCGAGATCGAACAGCCCCAATCCGATGTCGTTGAAAGCCCGCCGGTCGCTCAGCCGGATGCGCGTGCGAAGCCGGCGCGAACCGCGGCGCGCTCGGAGGACGGCTACAAGTTGCCTGACTTCGCGCTCTTCAATCCTCCCGAAAAACGCGTGCAGAGCGAAGCCAGCGCGGCGATGCTGCTCGAGGAGACGCTTGCGTCGTTCGGCGTCACCGGCAAGGTGACGCACATCGAACGCGGACCCAGCGTGACGCGCTACGAGCTCACGCCCGGGCGCGGCGTGAAGGTCAGCGCGATCAAGTCGCTCTCGGACAACATCCAGCTCGCGCTTGCCGCGCAGAGCATCCGCATCGAAGCGCCGATCCCGGGCAAGGCCGCGGTCGGCATCGAGGTGCCCAATAGCGCTGTCGCGACGGTGACGATCCGCGAGATCCTCGATTACGTGCCCAAGGGCGAGAGCATGTTGAGCTTCGGGCTCGGCAAGGACATCACCGGACGGCCGATCGTCGCGGATCTCACGCGCATGCCGCACTTGCTCGTCGCCGGCGCCACCGGCGCCGGCAAGAGCGTATGCCTCAACGTCATCATCGCGTCGCTGCTGTCGACATGCACGCCGGATCAGGTGCAGATGCTGCTCGTGGATCCCAAGCGCGTCGAACTGGCCGAGTACAACGGGATCCCGCACCTCATCGCGGACTGCATCACCGATCCGAAGCTGGCGGCCGGCGCGCTCTACGAACTGACCAAAGAGATGGATGCGCGCTACGAGCGCTTCGCGCAGGCGGGCGTGCGCAAGATCGAAGAGTTCAACCAAGCGCGCCCGCACGAACGCTTGCCGTACATCGTCGTCGCGATCGACGAGCTTGCGGACCTCATGCTCGTCGCGCCGACGCGCGTCGAGACGTCGATCTGCCGCATCGCCCAGCTCGCGCGCGCGACCGGCATCCATCTCGTCATCGCCACGCAGCGCCCATCGGTCGACGTCATCACCGGTTTGATCAAAGCCAACATCCCGTCGCGCATCGCGTTCGCGGTGTCCTCGCAAGTCGACTCACGGACGATCCTCGACATGGCCGGCGCCGAACGGCTGCTCGGACGCGGCGACATGCTGTTCTTGCCGATCGACGCGCCCAAGCCGCTGCGCGTGCAGGGAGCGCTGGTCACCGGACCGGAGATCGAGCGCTTGTGCGAATTCTGGCGCGAGCAGGGCGATCCGCACAACCGCATCGCGATCGAACCATCCGAGCTCGAAGACGAGAATGGCGGACCTGCCGACGAACTCGCCTTCGACGCGGCGCAGGTGATCGTCGACCTGCAGATGGCGTCGGTCGCACTGCTGCAGGCGGAGTTGAAGATCGGTCATCCCCGCGCCGTGCGGCTGATGAAGATACTCGAGCAATTTCGCGTCGTCGGTCCGGCGGAGGGCACCAAGCCGCGCAGGATCTTGGTCGGCGTCGCAGATATGGAAAATCTTGCGACTATTCTCGCACCGCGAAACCGAACGCAAACGCTGCTCTAGTCCGCACGATGGATAGCTCCGCCGCGTAGCGCCGCGCCGGGAAGGGTTCGCGAGCACGCCGAAACCCGACCCGATGCCTGATACGCGCTTTGCCGCGATCGCCGAAAAGGTGCGCGCGCACGAGCCGCTCTCGCGAGCGGACGGCGTCTATCTGTTCAAGCAGGCGCCGTTCCACGAAGTCGGCAAGCTCGCGAACGAGCTGCGCACCGAGAAAAACGGCCGGCGCGCGTACTACGTGTTCAAGCGCTACCTCAACACCACGAACGTCTGTTACGCAGAATGCAAATTCTGCTCGTTCGCGGCGTTTGAAAAGGATCCGCGCTCGTATCGCTGGACCGCCGAGCAGATCATCGACAAGGCCTGCGCAGAGCCGAACGACTACGACGAGCTGCACATCGTCGGCGGCCACGATCCGAAGCAGACGAGCCTCGAGTTCTGGCTGCCGGTCATCGCGGCGCTGCACGAGCGCATTCCGCACGTGCAACTCGCGCTCTTCACGGCTGCCGAGATCGACTACATGTGCAAGCGCGCGAGATGCTCGTATGAGGAAGGCCTCACGCAGTTTCGCGATGCGGGCGTCACCTCGCTCAACGGCGGCGGCGCTGAGATCCTGGTCAAGCGGGTGCGCGATCTGGTCTGTCCGCGCAAGGCGAGCGCACAGGAGTGGCTCGAAGTGCATCGGGTCGCGCACTCGATCGGGATGAAGACGAACTGCACGATGCTGTACGGACATGTCGAGACGCTCGACGAGCGCGTCGAACATCTGGCGTTGTTGCGCGAGCTGCAAGCGCAAACCGGCGGCTTCAAGTGCTTCGTGCCGCTCGCGTTCCATCCGGAAGAGAACGAACTGCACGAGTACGGCTGGACCGGCGGCGTCGACGACCTGCGCACGATCGCGGTCTCGCGGCTGATGCTCGACAACATCGATCACATCAAGGCATATTGGATCTCGTACGGGATCAAAATGGCGCAGCTGGGCCTCAACTTCGGCGCCGACGACATCGATGGACCGGTCGACAACCAGCAGCGCATCTACCGCGACGCCGGCAGCAAGACCGACCAGAGCACGCCGCTCTCGGATCTGAAGCGGGCCATCGAAGAGGCAGGCTTCGAGCCGACGCGCCGCAATCTGCTGTACCGGGTGTTGGAGCCGGCCTGACCCGATGACGGCATCGGCTGCGCCGATGCGCTGCGGGCGCATCAGCTACACCAACGACCTGCCCGTCTACGCGGCGTTCGATCTCGGCGTCCTTGAATTCCCGGGCAACCTCGTCGCCGCAGTGCCGAGCGAGCTGAACCGCGCCTTGCTCGCCGGCGAGCTGGACGTCAGTCCAGTTTCTTCCTTTTTCTATGCGCAGCACGGCGAGCTCACGACGCTCCCCGGCCTGTGCATCGGCTCTCGCCGCGAAGCCAAGAGCATCCAGTGCATCAGCCGCGTTCATCCGCGCGAGCTCGCGGGCAAGCGCATCGCCACCACGACGGATTCCGCAACCGGTCGCGCGCTCTTCGATGTCATCTGTCGCGCCGGATATGGCTTCACGCCCGACCTCGCGCCGAGCGACGACCCGTACGGCGAACACCAGCGCGACGGCACGCCCTGCGTTCTGATCGGTGACGTGGCGATCGATGCAGCGCTCGCGGAACCGCACAATGCGCACGACATCGGCAAGCTCTGGTACGGGCTGTCCGGCACGGATATGGTCTACGCGGTGTGGGCCATGCGCAGGGACCGCCTCAAGGCGCTGATGCGCGATCCCCAGGGAAAAGAATGGGTGGGCGGTCTCGTCTTCGACCTTCACCGTGCGATCGATTTCGGCCGCGCGAACATGGCTCGTGTCATCGAGCTTGCGCAGAAGCAATGCCTGCGACCTGCCGGCTTCTACGAAGAGTACTACAAGGCGCTCAACTACGACCTCGACACGCAGGCGATGCTCGGCTTCGCAGCCTTTTGCAAGATGGCGCAGCAGTGCGGCGTGCTCGACCGCGACGTCGCGGTTCCCGCGGCGCCCGAAGATACGGTGCACGTTCCCAATGACTGAAATCAACGCGCTGCTCGAGCGCGCCGCGAACGGCGGAAGACTGACGCTCGACGAGGGCATCGCGCTCTATCGCGAGGCGCCGCTGCACGACCTGGGCGCCGCTGCCCACCGGCGCCGCACGCGGCTACACCCCGGCAACGAGATCACCTATGTGATCGATACGACGATCAACTACACGAACATCTGCGACGTGCATTGCAGCTTCTGCGCGTTCTTCCGCCCCGAGGGCCATCCGGAAGGCTACACGATGACGCACGAGCAGGTGCTCGAGCGCGTCCGCTGGGCCGTGGACCAGGGCGCGACGCAGATCATGGTCCAGGGCGGCGTGAACCCCGAGCTGCCGATCGCCTACTACGTCGACCTGTTCCGGGCGGTGTCAGAGCGCTTCCCGAGCGCGGACATCCATTCGCTCTCGACCAGCGAGATCTGCGGCATCGCCAAACGCGAGCAGATGACGGTCGAAGACGTCTTGCTGACGCTGCGCAAAGCCGGGCTGAAGTCGCTGCCGGGCGCCGGCGCCGAGATCCTCGTCGATCGCGTGCGCAAACGCATCTCCGCGCGCAAGATCGACGACGACCGCTGGATCGAGGTCATGCGCGTCGCACAGCGATTGGGGATGCCCACCACCGCGACGATGATGTTCGGCTCGGTGGAGACCGATGCCGAGCGCGTGCGGCATCTCGACGTCATCCGCCGCTTGCAAGACGAGACGCGCGGCTTCACCGCGTTCATCCCGTGGTACTACGTGCCGTTCAAGACGCCGCTCAAAGGCAAAGAGGCGACCGGCTTGGACTACTTGCGCGTGCTCGCGATCAGCCGGCTGTATCTCGACAACATCCCGCATCTGCAATCGTCGTGGTTGACGCCCGGCCTCAAACTCGGACAGCTCGGCTTGATGTTCGGCTGCGACGACATGGGCGGCACGATCCTCGAAGAGAAGGTCGTCACGCTGGCCGGCAGCACGAACACCGCCAACCGAGCCGAGCTCGAGCGCGCCATCCGTCAGATCGGCTACACGCCGGTGGTGCGCGACACGTATTTCAACCGGCGCGACTTCGCGCTCGCGACGGCATAGGGCCGGGACTCGCTTCGCGCCCTACGCCCGGGCGGCGGTTCGGAAGAACTCCATCAAGGAGGCGACCGGCGGCGGAAGCGGCACGTGGCCGATGATCGCGTCGACGAACGCGTCGTGCGCGGCGCTCGGCGCGAACGCCGCGAGCCGCCGCACGAGGGTGCGCAGATTCATCTCGGTCGAGTAACCCGCCTCGGGACCGAGCACGGCGCGAAAATTGAACGAGTCCGCCATCAAGTAGAGCAGCTCTCCCGGCCCGGCCGTGCGCAACGCGAACACGAGCGAGGCGTTCTCCGACGAGAGGCTCGGACCCGAATACTTATATGGCTGCGTCGAGCCCGAACGGTACGACGTGGCCGCGTGGAAGATCACGCCGGGCACGGTGTGGCGCTCGGCCTCGAGTGAGATCATCTCCGTGCGGATGCTCGCGCCGCACAGCGTGGCGATCGAATTGGCAGAAATCGTCCGGCTGTCGCCATCGGTGAAGAACGCCTGCAGCATCCCCGGGGCCGCTTCCAGCTTCATGCCGGAAAGCCGGGCCTGCGCTGGCAGTTGAACGGATAGTTCGCCGCTGTCGCGGCCGCGATCGTCGCTCATACCTTGCTGACGGTTCGGAAGAATTCGAACAGCGAATCTACCGGCGGCGGCAGCGGCATACCGCCGATGATCGCCGCGAAGAAGCTGTCCTGCGTCGCGTGCGGCGCGAACGTCGCCAGGCGTTTGACCAGTGCGCGCAAGTTGAACTCCGTCACGTAGGCGGCATCGGGCCCAAGCGCCTTGCGGAAATTGAACGAGTCTGCCAGCAGATACCACAGCTCGGCGGCGCCGGCGATGCGCAGCGCCAACGCGAAATGCAGATTCTCTTTGGTGGCAACCAGATCGCCGCCGATGTTGGTCACTTTTCCCGTGCTGCCGGCAACGGTCTCTGCGACGAAGACCTGGGCGCCGCTGATCTTGCGCGGACTCGAGACGACCTGCTCGTGCCGGATGCGCCCGCCGTGCAGGGCGATGATGTCCGCGGGCTTGACGGCACGCTCGCTTGCATCGGAGAACGACGCCTTCATCGTTCCGGCCGGATCGAAGACGAGGCCGGCCAGACGCGCGTTCGGCGGCAGCGTGACGTCGAAGCGTTCGTCTTGCGCGGGTAAATCTTGCTCGCTCATAACGACCATGGATCCGAGACGAAGTTGTCGATATGCTGGCCGGTGTACAAGCCGGCTACCTTATCCTTGGTGAGCGTCTCAAGGAACGACAGGCCGGACGCGTCCGCGAGGTTGATGCCGATGACGTTGTAGGGCGCCAGCGGATCGTTGGCGTTCGCGGCCGCAAGCTCGTACATCACGCTCCCATGCTCGTCGTAGTAGTCCTTGGTGCGTGTGTCCATGTCGCCGGCGATGACGTCGTACGCATCCCGGTGACCCTTCGCTCCCGTGCCATGCAGTGCTTTCAGGAACTCGTCTTCGGGCATGCCGAGATGGATCCCATGCGCACCGGTATAGGCGGGGTCGCTCGCGATCGTGACCACCGCGACCTTGCCGTCCTGCAACACCGCTTGGCCGAACGGGTACGCGAGGATCTCAGCCTTCAATCCGGGCAGCGCAAACGGCATGGAGCTCGAGGGTTTGCCGACCGCGGTCTCGAGCGCGGCGCGATCGATGCCGGGCACGGCACCGGCTTTGTACGTCGGCGCGGGCGATTTCGAGCAGCCGGCAATCGCGAACGACGCCGCCAGCAAGACGAGGCTAGCGGTCTGCGCCCACCTCACAAGCCTCGAAATCGAACGTATAGACGCGCAGACCCGGCCGCTCCGGTCGCAGTTCCAAGTCATGCTGGCCGAATTGTTTGTTCGTCACAAGGTCGTATTCCCGCGGCGCGTTCACGAGCACGAACGCGCGGCCGTGCTCGTCGAAGCGCACGTCCGGGCCGGCACTCGCGCGCGTAAGTGCCGCCCCGTCTTGGAGCACGAACGCCGGCACCGGCTGGCCGCTGGGCGCGAGCACGGCGACGACCTGGAGCGCGCGATACCGGATCGCGACATGCTCGTCGACGGGCGGGCCGCTCGCGCTGACCATCGCCTCTCCGTCTTGGTACCACGGTCCGAGCAAGTACGCGCGGCCATCATCGTGCGGGCCCGAGTCGACATACGCGATCGTCTTGCCCTTGGCGTATCCTTGCTCGTTGCCGAGCGCGCCATCGCCGCGCCAGTCGCCGACGTACATCTCCGGCGTGTGACGGTAGCACACCGCGCCCGGCTTGCTGTAGCGGTCTTGCGGGAGGTAGTCCATCGGCGCCGGGAACTTCGCGTTCGGATCGCTGGCGCGCAGCAGCTGTTGGATGCGAGCCTCCGTCTCGGGATAGTCGCCTTCGCCCTCGTGCTCCGCTACGAGGACGCCGCGCTGATCGTATAAGAACTCGTGCGGCCACGCGTCGTTGCCGTAGCGATTCCAGATCTTCTGCTGTGCGTCAACGACGACGGGCCAATCGATCTGCAGCCGTTTCACCGCGTTGGCGACGTTCGCGGTCTCACCTGAAAACGCGAATTCCGGCGTCTGCACGCCGACGATCACGAATCCGTCTTTCGCATAGCGCTGGTACCACGTGCGCTCGTACGGCAGCGCCTTCAGGCAGTTGATGCACGTGTACTCCCAAAAATCGACGAGCACGACTTTGCCTGCCAGCCCCGCCGGCGTGAGCGGCTGCGAATTGAGCCAAGCCGTGCCGCCGTCGAATGAAGCAAGCATCTGCTGCTGCGCAGCGCCGGCGCCGGTCGCGCTTGCCGCGAGCAGCGCGAGCGCTGCGGTGGCCGGCCAGGCACCGATGCGTCCGAGCGGTGAGCTCATGTACCTCTCTACGAAGCGACGGCGAGTCCGGTTGCGTCATCCGGCTCGATGATGCCCGAGGCGAGCACCTCGCGGTCGCTCGCGTCGTAGAGCACCAAGAGCTGACCGGGTGAGACGACGCTCACCGGCGCATCGAAGTTGACGAGCAAGCGGCCATCGTCGAGCAGCCGCGCGCTCGCGGGAACCGGGGCGCTGCGATAGCGGCAGACCGCCAAGCCGCGCGCCGTGCCGGTATCGAACGCGCGCGAGACGATGACGTTCGGCGCGCTGCAGACGACGGCATGTCGCGCCAACTCGTCACGCCGTCCGATGACGACCGCGTTGGCTGCGCGATCGGTGCGGACGACATACCACGGACCGTCGCCCATACCCGCGGCCGCGATACCCTTGCGCTGTCCGACGGTGTAGTCGAGCAACCCGTCATGATGCCCGACGACGCTGCCGTCGGTGGTCATCACCGGGCCGGGCGCCATCGATTCGGGATAGCGCCGCCGGATGAATCCTCGATAATCGCTATCGACGAAGCACAGATCCATTGAGTCGGGCTTTTCAGCCACGCCCAGCGCGAACTCGGCGGCCAGCGCGCGCGTCGCTTCCTTTGTATATGCGCCAAGCGGCGTCACAATGGAACCCAAACGCTCGCGCGCCAACCCCGCGAGCATGTAGGACTGGTCCTTCGAACGATCCACGGCGCGCAGCAGATGCGGCCCGTCATCGCGTGTGAGGATGGTCACATAGTGCCCGCTGATGACGGTAGACGCGCCCAATGCCTTGGCAAAGTCCAGCAGCACGCCGAATTTCACAAGGTTGTTGCAGGCGACGCACGGATTGGGCGTGCGGCCGGCCAGGTACTCGGCGGCGAAATAGTCGACCACCGCCGCCTGGAACGCGGCCTCGAAGTTGACCACGTAGTGCGGGATGCCGGCCGCGCCAGCGGCTCGCCGGGCGTCTTCATAGGCGGTCGGCCCGCAGCACTGGCGGACTTTCTCGGACAGCTCGCCCTCGCCGGGGCTCCACAGGCGCATGGTTACGCCGACCGCCTGCACGCCCGATCGCACGGCGAGAGCGGTCGCGACCGCGCTGTCGACGCCGCCGCTCATCGCAGCTAGCGCAAACCCGGCCGGCCAGCTGTTTGCTAAGGCCGGGTTAACATCACGTGTCGTGGCTGTCGATATCGTCATCAAGCTCACAGAGGGAGGGCTCGAACCCGCCTCCAATTCTCCGCAGCGGCTCAGTCCCCATCCATTTCGAGCTTTCCAACTCCGCTCGCTGACGCGCGGAAGGGTGCGATGTCCGGATTAGGTGTCAAGATCGCCACGGCCCGTGAGCAGCGAGGCATGACCACTGTGCAAGCTGCCCGGCAGTTGCACTTGCGAACGGAGTTCATCGACGCGATCGAATCCGAGCGTTGGGAGCGCCTCGGCCCTCCGATCTACGCGCGCGGCTTCATCCGCAACTACGCGAAGCTCGTCGGTCTCGATCCCGCTTCGATCACGACCGATCTCGACGAAGCAGTGCCGGCGCAGACGCCGGATCTCAACATCGCGCACGAACCGGATGCGCCGGCCGTCTCGGCGGTGATCGAGCCCGAGCCGCTCACGTTCCGCGCGCACCGGATGAACGGTTCGCGTCCGTCATGGTATTCGTGGGTGTTGGGCGCGGCCTTCGCGCTCGCGACCGTGCTCGTGTTCACCGCCGTCTACGTGGCGTTCGCGCCTGCGCCGCGCGGGCAGGCGCAGCCGCAAGCGCAGGATGCCGCGCAGACATCGGCACAAGACAGCTCGCCCTCGCCCGCGCCGCAAGACGACGCGATCTTCAACGGCGGCAGTGCCGGCGTTGCGCCGGTCAAAGGCGGCGTCAATTTGCAGCTGCAGCTCACCCAGGACAGTTGGCTTTCGGTGACGGTGGACGGCAAACGCGTCGTGTACGAGACGCTGCCGGCCGGCACGGTGCGCGACTTCCACGGCGTCCGCGAGATCATGCTGCGCGCGGGCAACGCGGGCGGCGTCAATGCCACCATCGACGGCAAACCGCTCGGCACGCTTGGCGGGCACGGCCAAGTCGAAGAGCGCGTGTTCGCGGCAAAGGACCAATCGCCGACTACCGGACCGCGTGAGTAGCGAGTACTCGTTCGACATCGTCTCGCGGGTCGAAAAGCAGAACCTCACCGACGCGGTGATCCAGGCTCAGCGCGAGATCGCGACGCGTTTCGATTTCCGCAATTCGAAGTCGAGCATCGAGCTCGCGGAGATGAAGATCACGATCGTCGCCGACGATGACATGAAGCTGCGCAACGTCGTCGACATCCTGCAGAGCAAATGCGTCAAACGCGGCGTGCCGCTCAAAGCGTTGTCGTATGGCAAGCCCGAACCCGCCGCGCAGGGCGCGGTCCGCCAAGTCATCACCATCGAGCAAGGCATCGCTTCCGAGCGGGCCAAGAAGTTGACCGAAGCGATCAAGCAGTCGAAACTGAAAGTGACCACGCGCATCCAGGACGAACAACTGCGCGTGACGGGCAAATCGAAGGACGACCTGCAGAAGGTGATCGAGCTGGTGAAAGGGATGCCGCTCGATTTCGCCGTCCAATTCGTGAACTATCGCTGATGCGGCAGCCGGTTGACCGCGCGCGCCGCTCGGCGCCGCGCCGTGCGTTTCTAGCGAGCTTGGGCTGTGCGAAGAATCTCGTCGACAGCGAGGTGATGCTCGGCCGGCTCGCCGGCGACGGGTGGGAGATCACGGCGCAGGCGAGCGATGCGGACGCGGTGATCGTCAACACCTGCGCGTTCATCGATCCGGCGAAGGCCGAATCGACCGATACCATCCTCGAATACGCGGCCGCCAAGCGCGAGGGTCAGCGGCTCATCGTGGCGGGCTGTCTGGCCCAACGCTACGGACCGCAGTTGCGCGAGCTCATCCCGGAGATCGACGCCATCGTCGGCACCGGCGCGTTCCCGAAAATCCCTGAGATCATGCGCGAAGCCGACGCGGGGTTGCGCCCGCTGCATCTGGAGGATCGCGACGCATACGTCGAACGCTTGGGGTTCTTGCCGCGCGTCGTCACCACGCACAGGGCGACTGCCTATCTCAAGATCTCGGAAGGGTGCAACCACACGTGCTCGTTTTGCATCATTCCGGCGCTGCGCGGCATGGGCAAGAGCCGCACGATCGCGTCGCTCGTCGCCGAGGCGCAAG
>JAFAHD010000089.1 GCA_019237415.1 Vulcanimicrobiota bacterium | reverse complement strand
CGACGGCACGGCGGCGTCGCGCCGCGCCGCATTGGCGGCGACCATCGCGCGGCTGCAAGCGGGGCTGCGCCGCGAAGACGTGGTGACGATGCTGCCGACGCCGGAGCGCTCGCGGCTGCCCGAGCGCATGCAGCAACGCAAACCGATCGATTCGCCGCGCGATCTCGAATACGCCGGTGCCGTGCGCACGGCGCGGACGCGCGCGCTTGCGCGGCCAAAGCGCATTGCGAGCAACGGTACGGCGCCGAGCAGCGTCGCGACCAATGGCGCTGCGCACCTCGCTGTCCGGTGCAAAGAAGCCGGGCCTCCGGCGTGGGCGCCGGCGCTGCGGTTGGTCGATCCCCCCCGGCCGATCGCACCGCCGCCGCCCACCGCCGCTCGCGCCGGTCCGTTCCGCTTGAGCGAGAGCTGGTGGGAGCACGCGGTCGAGCGCGATTACTACCAGCTCGTCGACAACGCCGGCGCGCTCTTGCTCGTGTTCCGCGACCTGCGCGACGGCTGCTGGTATCTGCAAGGCGTGTTCGATTGACGTGGAGTACGCAGAGCTGCACTGCCATTCGAATTTCAGCTTGCTCGAGGGCGGCTCGCACCCCGAGGAACTGGTCGAGCGCGCGCGCGAGCTCGGTTTGGCCGGCATCGCCATCACCGATCGCAACGGGCTGTACGGCGCGGCGCGTTTTGCGCAAGCGGCACGCGAGGCGCAGGTGCCCGCGATCATCGGCGCCGAGCTCACGCTCGAGGACGAGAGCCAGCTCGTGCTGCTCGCACAGAATAAGGAAGGCTACGCCAATCTCTCGCGGCTGATCAGCCGGGCGCATCTCGACAACGAACGCGGCGATCCGCACACGTCCTATCACAACCTCGCGCGCTACGCGCGCGGCATCATCGCACTATCGGGCGGCGAACAGGGCGCCGTCCCCCGCGCGCTGGCGACCGGCGATTTCCGCAGCGCGTGCGAGCGCGCGAGCGAGCTGCGCGACATCTTCGGCTGGGGCAATTTCTGGATCGAGCTGCAGCGCCATCTGCTGCCTGAAGACGGGCCGCGCATCAAGGCGTTGTGCGCGCTCGCCGACGCGCTCGAGCTCGGCACGGTGGCCAGCGGCGGCGTCTACTATGCCGTTCCCGAACACCGCGCGCTTGCCGACGTGCTCAGCTGCATCCGGCTCAAGACGACGCTGGACGAAGCAGGCACGAAGCTGCGCGCCAACGGCGAGTACTATCTGCGCTCGCCGCAGATGATGGAGCGGCTCTTCGCCGAGCATCCGCGCGCGGTGGCGGCCAGCGCGACGATCGCCCAGCGCTGCGAGTTCCGGCTCGACAAGCTGCGCAACGAGTTCCCCGACTTTCCGCTGCCGCCGGGCGAAACGGCGTTTTCCTATCTTTATACACTGGTGCACGAGGGCGTACGCCGCCGCTACCGGCCGGTGACGCCCGAGGTGAGCAAGCAGATCGCGCACGAGCTGGGCGTCATCGAGCGGATGGATCTGGCCGGCTACTTCCTCATCGTCTGGGACATCGTGCGCTTTGCGGTCGACCGGGGCATCCTCGTGCAGGGCCGCGGCTCCGCCGCCAACTCCGCCGTCTGTTACGCGCTCAACATCACCAGCGTCGACCCCGTGGGCTTGAAGATGCTCTTCGAGCGGTTCTTGTCAGAGGAGCGCGCCGAGCTGCCCGACATCGACCTCGATCTGCCTTCGGGCGACCAGCGCGAGTCGGTCATCCAATACGTCTATCAGCGCTACGGCCGAGAGCACAGCGGCATGGTGGCAGAAGTGATCAGCTATCGCGCGCGATCGGCGGTGCGCGATATCGGCAAGGCGATCGGCTTGTCGCTCGATCAAGTCGACGCGCTGGCCAAGTCGCTCGATGTCTATTCATCGGCGCAGGTCGGCGAAGAAGCCGCGCTTGCCGCGCAAGCGATGTCGGGCGTGCCCAGGCACGAGGCGATGGGCGTCACCAAGCACGGCGAGCCGATGCCGATGTCGGCGGCCGATGTCCAAGACGCGGTCGCCGCATTGCCGGCGGCGATCGCGGTCGAGTCCGGCAGCAACGTCGCGCAGACGCTGTTCGAGCTGTGCGCGCGCATCGACAGCTTTCCGCGTCACCTGAGCCAGCACGTCGGCGGCATGGTGATCACGCGCTCGCCGCTCATCGAGGTTGCGCCGCTGGAGCAAGCCGCGATGCCCGACCGCACCATTGTGTGCTGGGACAAAGATGATTGCGCAACGCTCGGGCTCATCAAGATCGATCTGCTCGGCCTGGGCATGCTCGACGCCATCGAGCTGGCCATCAAAGAGATCAAACGCGTGCGCGGCGAGACGATCGACTTGGTCGATCTGCGCGCCTGCGACGACTCGAAGGTCTACGACATGCTGTGCGAAGCCGACACGGTGGGCTTGTTCCAGGTCGAATCGCGCGCGCAGATGGCGACGCTGCCGCGCCTGAAGCCGCGCAATTTCTATGACGTCGTCGTCGAGGTGGCGATCATCCGCCCCGGACCGATCCAAGGCGACATGGTGCATCCGTACATCCGCCGGCGCAAAGGCCTGGAGCCGGTGACCTACCCGCATCCCGCGCTTGTGCCGTTCCTCGAGCGCACGCTCGGCGTGCCGCTGTTCCAAGAGCAAGGCATGCGCATCGCGGTGGAGACCGCGGGCTTCACGCCCGGCCAAGCCGACGAGCTGCGCCGTGCGATGGGCCACAAGCGCTCGTACGAGAAGATGGCGCGTCTGAAAAACCGGCTCATCGACGGCATGGCCAAGAACGGCATCGCGCGCGATCTCGCAGAGCGGCTGTACCAGATGCTCAGCGCGTTCGCCGACTTCGGTTTTCCGGAATCGCATGCCGCGTCGTTCGCGCTCATCGTGTACGTGTCCGGATTCTTGAAACGCTATTACGCGCCCGAGTTCTACGCGTCGCTGCTCAACGCACAGCCGATGGGTTTCTATTCGCCCGAATCGCTGATCGCCGACGCGCGCCGGCATAATGTGAACGTCTTGCAGCCGGACGTCAACGCCTCGCATTACGCCTGCACGGTCGAACCGCTCGCGCCATCAGACAAGCGTGCTAATACGAACGCGCCGAGCGTGCAATACGAGTGGCAGCATCCGGTCGCGCTGCGCATCGGATTGAGCCAGGTGCGCGGCATCGGCTCCAAGCACAAAGCGCTGCTCGACGGCCAGCGCCTGGCCGGTGCGTACGCCGACATGCGCGACTTCGTGCTGCGGACCGGCCTGCCCAAAGATATCTTGGAATCGCTCGCCGCGGTCGATGCGTTCGCTTGTTTCAAGCTGTCGCGCCGCGAGGCGCTGTGGGAGGTGCAGCGGCTGGCGGAGCTGCCGCGGGTGGGCGCGCTCGAACGCGATATGCCCCTCGACGAGCCCGCAGTCGCATTGCCGCGCATGCATCAAGTAGAAGAAGCGGCAGCCGATCTGTGGGGCTTAGGTCTTTCGACGAAATACCACGCCATGCAGTTCTATCGCGCGCAGCTCAAGGCGCAACGCATCTACTGCGCCGCGGATCTTGCCCGGCTCCCCAATCGGCTGGTCGCCAAGGTCGCCGGCATCGTGACGACCCGCCAGCGCCCAGGAACGGCCAAAGGCTTCGTGTTCACGACGATGGAGGACGAGACGGGGCTGATGAACGTGATCATCCGGCCGGACATCTATCAGAAGTACCGGCCGATCGCGCGCGACGAGCCGGCCGTGATCGTGCAGGGCGTGTTGCAGAAGGACGAGGGCCGGGTCAACATCCTCGCGCGCAAGTTCTGGAAGCTCGACCTGGATACGCTTGCCAAGGGGCTCACCTCGCGCGATTTCCGCTGAGCGGCACCGAAACGACACAATTCGCCAAGGAAACTCTTCCGCGAGCGCACGAGTAGCACGGCCATGAGCAATTCAGTCATGCGAGCCGCCGCATTTGCGGTTGCCTCCCTTACCCTCATCCTCACCACACCCAGCTATGCCGCAACCGTCGATGACGTGCTGAACCGTGCGCACACCGCGCTCGGCGGGGCAGCGCTCGACCGCGTCAGCGCATTGTACGAACGCGGTACCATCACGATCACCGGCGTGACCGGCACATTCGAGCAGTGGAGCGACACCAAGACGAATCGCTTCGCGCAGTACTTGAACGCCGGGATCTTCTCGGGCGGCAATGGGTTTGATGGCACGGACGCCTGGAACCAAGATGCGAGCGGCTTCGTCTGGGTCGACGGCGGACAAGCCGGCCGTTATGGCGCCATCGAGGCGTCGTATTTGAACAACGGCGACTTCTTGCAGCCTGCTCGACGCGGAGCGGTGACGCTCATGCCCCGGCAAACCGACAAGGGCATCACCTACGATATCGTGCAAGCCACGCCGCCCGGCGGACTGCCGCTGACGATCTGGATCGACTCGACCACGCATCTCCCCGCGCGCGTGGTCTCGACCATCGGCATCCAGACGTCGACCACCACGCTGAGCGACTATCGCAGCGTCGAGGGTGCGCAGATTCCGTATCACCAACGTCAAGTGACCGACACCGGGAATGAGTTCGACAGCCAGACGACCAGCGCGCAGGCGAATCCACCGGACATCGCCGCGCACCTGAACAAGCCAGCTTCACAAGTGAACGATGCGTCGATCGAAGGCGGCCGGACGGTGGTGCCCATCGATCTGATCGACAACCACGTCTATCTTTCCGTCATGCTCAACGGCAAAGGCCCGTACCGCTTCGCGTTCGATACCGGTGGGTCCAACCTGGTCGACACGTCGGTCGCGCAGACCCTCGGACTCTCACAGTCGGGCGCGATGCAGGGCGGCGGCGTCGGCAACAAGACCGAGACGATCTCCTTCGCAAAAATCGCGTCGCTGGGAATCGGCAGTGCGACGCTCAAGGACCAATACTTCGCGATCCTGCCGGTGCGGGCCGGATTCAGCGTCGCGGGCGGTGCACCGCTAGACGGGCTGATCGGTTTTGAAGTGCTCTCGCGCTTCACGACGACGTTCGACTACGCGGGCAAGAAGCTTACCCTCGCGATGCCCGGAACGAACGCGCCGGCGCCGGGCGCCGACATCATCCCATTCGTCTTCAACAACACGATCCCGCAGATCCCGTGTCAACTCGACGCCGTGTCTGCGAACTGCTCGGTCGATACCGGCAGCAGAGTGGCAATTTCAGTGCTGACGAAGTTCTCGACCGACCATCCGAGCGTCGTGCCCAGCGACGCGTCGGCGGTCGGCGTCAACGGATTCGGCATCGGCGGGCCGGCGCTGGGACGGGTCGGCCGGTTGGCATCGCTGCAGATAGGGAACACCACGCTGACGAATGTGATCGCGGACTTCAGCGCGCAGAACAAAGGGTATTTCGCCAATCCGTTCATCGCCGGCAATATCGGCGGCGGCGTGTGGCGGCGCTTCACCGTGGTCTTCGACTACGCGAAACAGACCATGGCGCTCACTCCCAACGCAGACTTTTCTGCGGCGCAACCCCAGGACCGCTCGGGCCTATTCCTGATCGAGCAAGCCGGCGTGCCGGTCGTGCTCGATGCGCGGCCGAACACACCTGGGGCGCAAGCCGGCCTCGCGCGCGGCGATGCCATCACGACGATCAATAAGGCTTCGACCGCGGGCATGGACTTGCAACAGATCAGGACGCTGTTCATGGGGCCTGCAGGTACGAGCATTCCGCTCACAGTGAAATCGAAGGATGGCCAGACGCGCGACGTGACGCTGGTGCTGCGCGACTACCTGTGACGGACGTGAGAAAGGGCGCCTAGAGCTCTTCGTCCAGCAGTTCTTGCGCGGTCGCCTCGTCCGCGCCGGCCACGATATGCAGCAGTGGCTCGGGGTCCGGTATGAGCTTCGGGATCTCGCCGGTCAGCGTTAGCACGCACGCGCCGGCCTCCGAAAGGATGGCTGCCGCTGCCGCGAGATCGTGCACGTGCACGATACCGCGCCGCCGCGCGTCAAAGCCCGCAAGCGTGCCGTCAGCGATGCGGCACAACTCGACGCTCGTGCAACCGGAGATGCGCAAGCGTTTCGCAGCGGCTGGAAGACGCGCGCTCGGCATCGACGGCTGCGGGCTCGGCGTCGCGTACAAGACGCCGGCATTGGGACGCGCCGGACGGCCGTCCACCCAGGCGCCGCCGCCCGCGCGCGCCCACCAGCGACGGCCTGACCACAGATCGACCACGAGGCCGGCGACTGCTGCGCCTTCCTTCACAAGGCCGATCGACGTCGCCCATGGCGGAAATCCCGCGCGGAAATTGCGGGTGCCGTCGAGCGGGTCTAAGCTGATCCAATAGTCGGAAGCGCCCGGCATCGGGCCGACCAAGCCGCACTCCTCGCTGATGATCGGCAGCTCCAGTGGATGCAGGTGCGCGAGCGCGGCACGTTCGGCAGCATCGTCAGCCGCCTCGGTCGGCGCACCATCCGCGCCCATGCCGACCGCGCGTTCGGCGGCAAGACCTGCGATCGCCACGCGCACCGCGCTCGCGGCCGCGCCGGCGGCATACAAGAACCGCTCCTCGATCGACTCGACTGGGGCCGACTGCGAGGACTCGAGCGATTTTCGAAAGCGCATCGCGGGACGATGCTCAGCGTATCCTTGCGCGCGATAAAACGCGTGTGCTGCGTTCCGCTGCATCGACGATTCGAGGGCGATCTCCGCGCAGCCGAGCATGCGCGCCTCGTGTTCGACCGCAGCCTGCAGTCGAGCGCCGATGCCGCTGCCGCGGACGCGTTCGTCGACCGCCATGATCGCGAGCCACGCCTGCTGATAGTCGCCGATCGACGACGGGCGGGCGTGCAATTCCGCGTAACCGACCGTGCGATCCCCCAGCACCGCGACCAGCCCGCGCGTTTCGGGCGACGACAGCACGCTGCCGAGATAGCGCATAGCGTCAGCGCGCGTCAGCACGTCTTCGTGAAAGCCCATGTGCCCGACGATGTCGACGATCTGCGGGCGATCGCCCAACCTCGCTGGGCGGATGAGAAGATCGGTCAGGACCGTGCTCAAGACGGCGCGCTCGACCTCGCCGACCGATGACGCTCGTACACGGCGATCAGGTCGTCGAGCGGCAGCAGCCGCGCGTCTGGATCTTTCGCGAGGTCATCCCAGCGTCGCAACTGCACCGCTTGGTCGGCCCACGGCTGCGCGATGAACGCGTCCGCTTCATCTTTGGTGAACGCCTCGCCCTGCTGCACGAGCGAACGCTGCGAGACTGGGCTGAGCGTATCGCGGTACTCCGCGTCGGAGAACACGAGATATCGCTTTGCGGCCACGTGTGCGCCGACCAGCCAGCCCGCGCGCTCGCCGATCAGCTCGCTGACGAACTGCTCGCCCGACGCCTCGTGCGGTACGTCCGGATGCCTCTGCGCGACGGTTCGCGCACGGCCGATATCGTGCAGCGCCGCCGCCAAGACGACGTCGTCGTCAGCGCCCGCGGCGATCGCGAGCGCAGCCGATTGCACGGCGTGCTGGTACTGGTCGACGGCCTCGCCGCCGTAGGGCAGCGAACGCAGGCTCTCGAGCAGCGCTTTGAACTCAGCGGCGGTCATGTGATGATCCCCGCCGACGCACGCATCGCCGTTCCGAGCACCGGTGTGCCCGCGACCCACGTCTGGCGCACGACCGGATGCGCGAGCGACGGATCGATGGCGCACAGATCGGCGCGCAAGCCCGGCTCGATCCGGCCGCGATCCTGGAGTTGCGCGATCCGCGCGGGCCCCGTGCTCACCAACGCGACCGCTTCGGGCCAGCTGCACACGCCTTCCGCCGCGAGCTGGTAAACCGACTCGAGCAGCGACGGCGGGTGGAAATCCGACGCGAGGGCGTTCAACCAGCCGGCTCGGATCGCTTCGCGCGCCGACAGGTTCGTGACATGCGAGCGCCCGCGCCGCGCATTCGGCGCGCCCATCACCGTGCCCAGACCGGCTTCGGTCGAGGCACGCGCCGCGATCTCATTGACCGGGAACTCCGAGATCTTCGCGCCCAAGCGCAGCGCTCGAGCCACGGCTTCAAGGCTGTCGTCATCGTGCGAAGCGAGCACGAGGCCGTGCTCGCGGGCGACCTGAGCGACGCGCTCGCGCATCGCGTCGCCCATCCGGTGCTTCTCCAGTCGCTGCGCAAGTTTGCGCTCGACCTCTTCCTCGGGCACTCGAGCGACGCTGACGTACTGTTCGCGCCACACCTTCACATCAGGATATTGTCCGGTGCCGGGCGTGTGATCCATGTACGATATGAGCCAGACGTGCCCGCCGCCCGCAAGCCGGCGCGCTGTCTCGATGACGTCGCCGCACACGTCCACGCGCACGTGGATCTTATTGTCCACCCGCAATGACCCATGCACCGCGCGCAACGCCTCGGCGATCTCGAGGCTGTGTTCCTCGGAGCGATGCTCGCGCGCGTCTTCCTCGAGCGCGATGCACAAGAAGTTCGTCGTGATGCCGTGTGCGACGAGCATCGCGTCGAGCTCGAACAGCGCGGCCTTGAGCGGAAGGTTTGCCGTCGGGCGCGGATGCACGAGTTTGTAGAGACAGTCGCAATGCAGATCGATGAATCCCGGCACGAGGTCGACATCGCCCAAGTCGACGCGCTCCGCATGTGCGGCGGGTTCGGGGCCCGCGTCCGCGATGCGCTCGCCGTCGATGCTCACCCACCAGCCTTCGCGGGCGATGCCGTCGACGAGCACGCGGCGTGCGCGCAGCGCGATCATGCGGCGTGCAGCGTCCCGTCGCGCAGGGTGAGAACGCGATCGACGAGCCCCGGCATCTTCGGCGGATCGTGGAACACGCCGAGCATCGTCACGCCCGCGTGTTTGCGCGCGAGCAGCGCCTGCAGCACTGCGTTGCGCCGCGTCGGATCGAGCGACGCGGTCACTTCATCGAGCAGCAGCAACGGCCGCGAGCGCGCGAGCACGATAGCGAGGTTGATCATCTGCCGCTGGCCGCCGGAAAACGTCGCGGGCGGCACGCCGTGGAGATCGGGCGGCAAGCCGAGCGACGCGAGCAGCTCGACCGCACCCGCGCGATCGACGCCCTGCGCGCGTACCAGGTCGAGCGCGCTGACGCGCGGCACGACGGACAAGAACTGCGTCGTCATCGCGAGGTGCTCTCGGCGCATGCGCAGCACGGTGCGCTCGTCCGCGGCTGCGATGTCGACGGTCGCTCCGTTCGTGCGCAGGTCGATGCGGCCTGAGTCCGGCAACGCGCTGCGATAGATGCAGCGCAGCAGCGACGACTTGCCCGCGCCGCTCGGACCGTTGATGACGGTGAACGTGCCCGGCTCCAACGCGAGGTCGATGTTGCGCAGCACGACCGAGCGCTTGCCGTCGAGCAGGTGGCGCGTGTAGCTCTTCGTCAGCGCCGCGATGGCCAGTGCGCTCATAGCTGCGCGCTCACCAGCAGCTGAGTGTACGGATGCTGCGGATCTTCGAGCACCTGATCGGTGAGGCCGTGCTCGACGACGAGGCCGCGGCGCATCACGAGCAACCGGTCGGCCAACATGCGGATCACCGCCAAGTCGTGCGACACGACGACGATCGCGAGTTGGAACTCCGCGTGGATGCGGCGGATCAGATCGAGGATGCGCGCCTGCACGGAGACGTCGAGGCCGGATGTCGGCTCGTCCAAGAGCAGCACCGGCGGCGACGTCGCGAGCGCTTTGGCCAGCTGCACTCGCTGGCGCATGCCGCCCGAGAACATGCCGACCGGCACGTCGAACCGGTCCTCGGGAAGCTCCATGTCCGTATGCAGCGCGAGCGCGCGGCTGCGGACCGCGTCGTAGCGGCGCCAACCGGCTCCGAGCATGCGCTCTGCCACGTTGCCGCCTGCGGTGACGTCCATGAGCAGGTTGGCTTGCGCCGATTGATAGACGATGCCGAGCGCGAGCGCGCGGAGGCGGCGGCGCTGCTTGCCTTCAGCTGAGCTCACGTCGTCGCCGAGCAATTTCACGCTGCCCGACGTCGGCTGGATGTCGAGGTTGGAGACCGCGAGCACGGTCGATTTCCCCGATCCGGATTCGCCGACGATGCCGAGCACTTCGCCGGGCCAGACGTCGAGCGACACATCTCGGCACCCGTACACGGAGCCGCAGTGCGTGCAGCGTTGCGCGCGCATCTCGCCCGACCGGCAATGATCGCAGCCGCGCCCGTAACGCACGGTGATATCGCGCAGCTCGAGACACGGCGTGCCGCTCGGGACGCTGATGGGCTCGATCGCCGCCGGCGCCGGAATGGTCTTCATCGTGTTCTCCGCCGTGCGCAGCGATCGGTATCGGAGCAGACGAGCTGCGCGTTGGCATCGCCGTCGACTTCGGTGAGGTACGTGTCCGTCGCGCCGCACAGCGCGCAGCCGGTCGCAAAGCGTTCGATCTCGAACGGGCGGTCCTCAAAGCTGAGCGGCCGGACCTTCGTGTACGGCGGCACGGCATAGACGATCGCCTCGCGCCCGGCGCCGAACAACGAGATGAACGGAGCGTCGTTGAGCCGCGGGCAGTCGTGTCGGGGAATGGGCGACGGCGTCATGATGTAGCGGTCCTCGACCTCGACCGGATGCGCCGACGCGAAGGAGGAGCGGCCGAGACGCGCGTGATCCTCGTACAAGTACAGCCAGATGGCCGAATAATCGCGTTCAGCATGCAGCCGGCGCGACACCGTCATGCGCGGAGCGACCCGGCGCAGCGGGTCCGCGATCGGCACTTGGAACACCATGACCTGGCCTTCGACGAGCGGATCCTCAGGGATGCGGTGCCGCGTCTGGATGAGCGTCGCCTCGCGCGGGTCGGTCGTCGTCGGCACTTCGCAGGTGCGCGAGATAAGATCGCGCAGCGCGATGGCGTTCATGCTGGCGTCCGAGCCCTGGTCGAACACCTTGACCGTGTCGGACGGTTCGATGACCGAGAGCGTGATCTGTAAGCCGCCGCTGCCCCATCCGCGCGCGACCGGCATCTCGCGCGACGCGAATGGCACTTGATGGCCGGGCAAACTGATCGCTTTGAGCAGGCCGCGGCGCACCTCGCGCTTGGCGCTCTCGTCCATGTACGCGTAGTTGTAACCCGCAAGCCCGCCGTTGCGATGCACGAGTTCGCCGAGGCGCGCGCTCACGAGGCGTCACCTGTACGGGCGGCCCGCACGCGGTCGAGTTCGGACGTGAACGTCACGTAATGCGGCAGCCGGAGATGCTCGACGAAACCCGACGCCTCTTGGCTCTCGAGGATCACAGACAAGAACTCCGCGTCGTCGACAGGCGTCTTCGGTCCGCTTGCCACGCCTCGCGCTCGCGCGCAGTTGCCGTCCAAGATCGCCGCGGCGATCGCGCGGCGTTCCACGCGCCCCGGCGTCGCGCCGATGCCCAATGTGAAGCGCAGATCGGTCGTGCCGTCGTCGCCGCTCGACCGGTACAGCACGATCTCCGCAAGCGTCGCATCGATTTCTCCGACTTCGAAACTACCGCCATCCGGCCGCGTGATTCGCACGGGCAGCGTGCCGCAGCGCAGCTCTGCCAACGTCGGATCGGGCCGGTGACCCCATCCGCGGATGCCGGTGTATCCGATGGCGGTCATGGCGCCGGTATCGGCGCGGCACAACAACTGCTGCAACGCCCCGCGGTGCGACGGAAGCAGCGGGATGCGCGTAATGTCGCGCGGCGACGCC
>JAFAHD010000012.1 GCA_019237415.1 Vulcanimicrobiota bacterium | reverse complement strand
TAGAGCTCTTCCTCGATGATCTCGTTGCAGAGCTCGATGCACTCGTCGCAGATGTAGACGCCGGGTCCGGCGATGAGCTTGCGCACCTGCTCCTGCGATTTGCCGCAGAAGCTGCACTTGAGCTGCCCTTTCTCGTCCCCGAACCTGAACATCCGTCCCCTTCCTCGGGCGTCCCCCGAAGGCTACGGTGCCGACACTTAAGCCGCGGAGGGCTTTGGCGCGCTGGCCGCCCTTGTCTCGCGGCTGATCACAGAGTCGACGATCCCGTAGGCGACGGCTTCCTCGGCCGTCATGATGTAGTCCCGCTCCAGGTCCCGTTCGATTCGTTCCAGGCTTTGTCCCGTTGTCTCCACATAGATATCGGCTAACACACGCCGGCTCTTTATGAGGTCCCGGGCGTGGATCTCAAGGTCCGTGGCTTGTCCGCCGACCTGAGAAACCCACGGCTGGTGGATGATTACCTTTGAGTAAGGGAGGCAAAAACGCTTGCCTTTGGTGCCGCCTGTGAGCAGCACCGATGCGCCGCTCGCCGCCATGCCGGCGCAGAACGTCGCGATGTCGGGTTTGATGAGGCGCATGGTGTCGTAGATCGCGAGTCCGGCGGTGAGGCTGCCACCCGGCGAGTTGATGTACATCTCGATGTCTTTGTCCGCGTCTTCGCGCTCCAAGAACAGCAGCTGCGCGATGACCAAATTGGCCATGTTGTCGTCGATGCCGCCGGTGACGAACACGATGCGGTCTTTGAGCAGCCGGGAAAAGATGTCGAATGCGCGCTCGCCTCGCGAGGTCTGCTCGACCACCATCGGCACTAGGTGTCCCATTGATCTCCTTCTTCTATGGCTATGCCACGCCGGCCGGCGGGGCTTCTGCAGCGGGTGCTTCGACGACCTTCGCCTTTTCGACTAGAAACGCGAGGGTCTTGTTACGCTTGATGGCGCTCAGGAAACGGTCGATGTTGCCCGACGAGCGCAGGGCCTCCAGCGTGGCTTTGCCGGTCGCCCCCTGGGAGCGGGCGAGCGCTTCGAGTTCGCGGTCGACGTCCTCGTTGGTCACGCGGATTTTTTCTTGTTTTGCGATTTGTTCGATAATGAGGCCTGCCTTGATGCGGCGCTCGGCGTCGGGGCGCACTTGCGCGCGCACGTCTTCTTCGGTTTGGTTGCGCTCTTTCAGGTAGGCATCCCATTGCGCGCCCGAGCGCTCGACCTGCTCTTTGATCTCGGCGAGCAGCGAGTTGGTCTCGCGCTCGACCAAGACGTCGGGCAGTGGGAAATCGTTCGCTTGGGTCAGGTCGCGCAACAGGGAGCTTTCGACCGACTCGCGGGCGCGAGCGCGCGCACCACGTTCGAGGCGACGCCGAACCTCGTTGCGAAGCGCGTCAAAGGTCTCAAGATCGGAGACCGAGCGTGCGAAGTCGTCGTCCAGCGCGGGCAGCACGGGTTGCTTCACGTCGTGCACGAGCACGTCGAAGACGGCGGTCTTGCCGGCGAGCGATTCGGGCCGGTATTGGGCTGGAAACGTCGCCGTCACCGTGCGGCGTTCGCCAGGCATTGCGCCGTACAATTGCTCTGCGAAGCCGGGGATAAATCTTTGCGGCGCGATCTCGGTCGCGTAATTGGTGGCTGACCCGCCTTCGAAGAGTTCACCGTCGATGCGGCCAGCGTAGTCGAGCGTCACGACATCGCCCTGTTGCGCGCCGCGGCCGCTCACCGGTTCGAGCGCTGCCGCGCGGCGACGCAGTACCTCGATGCTCTCGTCGACTTCGCGGTCGTCGATGTCGGTCGACGGCGAGGTGACTGCGATGCCGGTGTATGGCTTAAGTTCGATCTGCGGTTTAACGGCGACCGTTGCGGTGATTTTCAGCGCGCGTCCGTCCTCGAGGCGCTCGAGATCGATCTTCGGCCGCTCGACGGGATCCAAGTCGTGCTCTTCGAGCGCCTGCGCGTAGACGTCGGGCACGACCGCCTCGATCGTCTCATGCTCGATGTGCTCTGAGCCGACGTGCTGCTCGATGATCTTGCGCGGGATGTGGCCGGGACGAAAACCGGGGATGCGCAGGCGCTGCGACAGGCGCTTGATGGCCTCGGCGCGGGCTTTGTCGAGGTCCGTGGCCGGAACTTCGATGTCGAGCTGGACCTGCGTGGGCGCGAGTTGGCGAAGGGTTGCGTTCAAATAATGGGCCTTTAATGGAGCGGCCGGTCGTATCGCGGCCGTGGAGCGGAAGACGAGATTCGAACTCGCGACCCTCGCCTTGGCAAGGCGATGCTCTACCACTGAGCTACTTCCGCGCGCGAGCGAACGTACTTAACCGGGTCTTCGCAATTCCCTTGCAAGACGCGGTGCTGCGTTCGCAATGGATTCACAAGTGTGCGCGAGAATGGGAGCGCCATGTTGCACGATGCCGCCTTGGTCGGGGCGATTTTAGTCGTCGGGGGCGCGATCTATCTCGCGATCTTCTTCTGGGTCACCGTGCAACGCGTCAACGAGCTGGGCCCGCCGAAACCGCCGCCGGAACAGCACTAGCCGTCGAGTTCCACGCTATCACTCAAAAGGAAGGGCGGGCCTGCAGGAGGCCCGCCCTTCATACACGCCGCGCCCGCGCCGTGCCGGACCGGCGCTGTTCGTCATTCTTCTTTTGGTGCGCTACGCGCCATCTCGGCGATGTTCTTCACCACGGTGGCATCGGCGAGCGTCGTCGTGTCGCCGAGCGGCCGGTCTTCCATCACGTCGCGCAGCAAGCGCCGCATGATCTTGCCTGACCGTGTCTTGGGAAGGTCGGGCGTGAACGTGATATACTTCGGACGCGCGAAGGCGCCGATCTTGCTCGCGACGTGTTTGCGCAGTTCGCTCGCTTCGTCTTCCGAACCGATGCCGCCGCCTTTGAGCGTCACGAACGCCGCGATCGCCTCGCCGGTGATCTCGTCTTTCTTGGAGACGACTGCGGCTTCTGCCACTTTGGGATGGTCCACAAATGCGCTTTCGACTTCAGTGGTCGATATGCGGTGGCCGGAGACGTTCATCACGTCGTCGACGCGGCCGAGCAGCCAGTAGTACCCGTCTTCGTCGCGCTTGCAGCCATCTGCCGGGAAGTAGTAGCCTTGTTTTGCGAAGCGGCTCCAATAGGTCTGGAGATAACGGTCGTGCGCACGCCAGAGCGTGCGGAGCATTCCAGGATACGGCTTCGTGATCACGATATAGCCGCCGCCGCCCAGCGGCACCGAGTTGCCGTCGTTGTCGACGACGTCGGCGAACACGCCCGGGTATGGGAACGTCGCAGAGCCGGGTTTTGCCGGCGTGATGCCGGGGAGAGGCGTCACGAGGATGTGCCCCGTCTCGGTCTGCCACCACGTGTCGACCACTGGACAGCGGCCGCCGCCGATGTACTCGTAGTACCAAACCCACGCTTCTGGATTGATCGGCTCGCCGACCGTGCCGAGCAGGCGCAGGCTCGACATGTCGTGCTTTTCCGGATATTGCGGTCCCCACTTCATGAACGTTCGGATCGCGGTTGGCGCCGTGTAAAGCACCGTGATCTTGTACTTCTCGACCAAAGCCCAGAAGCGGTCCTTGTCGGGGAAATCCGGCGTGCCTTCGTAGATGACGCCGGTCGTGCGGTTGGCGAGCGGCCCATAGACGATGTAGGAATGGCCGGTCACCCATCCGATGTCCGCGGTGCACCAGAAGATGTCTTTGTCTTCCTTTATATCGAAGATGTACTTGTGCGTCGAGGTGATGCCGGTGAGGTAGCCGCCGGTGGTGTGGACGATGCCCTTGGGCTTGGCGGTCGTGCCGCTCGAGTACAGGATGTAGAGCACGTCCTCCGCATCCATCTTTTCGGGCTCGCACTGATCGCTCTGTTTGCCGACCAGCTCGTGGTACCAGTGGTCGCGGCCTTCTTTCCAGTCCACGTTGTCGCCGACGCGCTTGAGCACGATGACGCTCTGGACGCTGGGGGTGTCCTTGACCGCGTCGTCAGCGATCTGTTTGAGCTGGATCTTGCCGCCGCGGCGCCAGCCCTGGTCTTGCGTGATGACGACCCTGCTCTCTTGGTCTAGGATCCGATCGCGCAAACTGTCCGCCGAGAAGCCGCCGAACACGACCGAGTGGATCGCCCCGATGCGCGAGCACGCCAGCAGCGCGACGGGCAGCTCCGGCACCATGCCCATGTAGATCGCGACGCGATCGCCCTTCTTGACGCCAAGCTGTTTGAGCGCGTTGGCGAGCTTGCACGTCTCTTTGAGCAGGTCTTCAAACGTGAGGACGCGCGTGTCGCCGGGCTCACCCTCCCAGTAGTACGCGACCTGCTTGCCGTGGCCGGCTTTCACATGCCGGTCGAGGCAGTTGTAGCTGGCGTTGAGCTTGCCGCCGTCAAACCAGCGGGCGATCTTCGTCTTCTCATCCCATTGAAGGACGGTGTGCCATTTGGTGAACCAGTCGAGGCGCTCGGCCTGCGAGGCCCAGAATGCATCGGGATCTTTCGACGCCTTGTCGTAGATAGCGCGATCGTTCCAGTTGGCCTGGCGCCGGAACTCGTCCGTCGGCGGGAACGCTCGATGCTCTTTGAAGAGCGCTTCGATGGCTTGGTCTTTGACGTCAGGCATGTGGGCCTCCAGTGGTGTGGTCCGTCCCGGCGGTGCGACGCGACCGGGCTGCCAGAGGAGCCGCGCGGGGGACAGGTGAGTTTGCCGCCGCAATGGGCACTCCTTCGCCGCGATGTTTCGGCGTCAAGAGGTGGTAGCAGTTGCGGTGCTCAACGCTCCGGCATCCATCACGGGGCGCGTCTTTTCCGGACGCGCGCCGTTGGCGTTTTCTTCTCGTGCGCTTCGACTGGGAGGTTGATTGATGGCTAGTAGCTCCGCACCGCAAGTCGCCAACCCCGCCCCGCTCGGACTTGCCGGCTTTGCGCTCACCACGCTTCTCTTGTCCGCGGTGAACGCGGGTTGGATAACCGGCGATGCCTGGATCGGCTATGCGCTGTTCTACGGCGGCGCTGCGCAGTTCTCGGCCGGCATGTGGGAGTTCGCGGCCAAGAACACGTTCGGCGCAACGGCATTTTCGACGTACGGTGCCTTCTGGCTCGGGACCGCGTTTTACGTGTGGTTCTGGGCCGGGAAGTCGGCGAGCGTCCCTACAGATCTCGCGTGGGTCACCCTCGGCTTCACGATCTTCACAGGCATCATGATGGTCAACTCGTTCAAGCTCAACAATCCACCGGTGATGTGGGTCTTTGTGGCCCTGTTCATCACGTTCTTGCTGCTGTGCCTTGGCTTCTTCATGGCCACGGTGGGGATGCCCGGCAACGAGCTGATCCACCATGCGGGCGGCTATGTCGGCGTCATCACGGCGCTGCTGGCCTGGTACGCGGCCTACAAGGCCGTGGCCGCCAGTCTAGCCTGACTCCGCG
>JAFAHD010000028.1 GCA_019237415.1 Vulcanimicrobiota bacterium | reverse complement strand
CCAGAAGAGGACGTCGCGATCCGGCTTGACGGCGTGCTGCTCAAGTACGATGAGAAGATCGTGCTCTCCGATTGCTCGGTCGACTGCAAGCGCGGGCAAGTGACCGGCATCATCGGGCTGTCGGGGGCCGGCAAGTCCACGATTTTGCGCGTCATCAACGGTTTGCGGCGGCCCGACAACGGCGCCGTTTACGTGTACGGCGACGACATCACGAGCTGGACCGAACACGAGCTGATCGAGCTGCGCAAGAAGATGGGCTTTGCCTTCCAGTATTCGGCGCTGTTCGACTCGATGACCGTGGCGGAGAACGTGGCGTACCCGCTGCACGAGCACACCACGATGACCAACGCGCAGATCGATCGGCGCGTGTCGGAGACGTTGGAGTCGCTCGGCTTGTCCGACGTGCAAGGCAGTCTTCCGGGCGAGTTGTCGGGCGGCATGCAGAAGCGGGCGGGGTTCGCGCGGGCAATCGTGAATGACCCCGAAATCATCCTGTTCGACGAACCGACGTCTGGACTGGATCCGATCATGACGCACATCATCGTGACGACCATCAAAGAGATCCAGGAGCGGCTCAAGGCCACGTCAGTGGTCGTCTCGCACGATCTGCGCTCGATCTACTCGCTGTCGGATAGCGTCGCCATGCTGTTTGAAGGCACGATCATCGAGTCGGGTACGGTCAACGAGATCCGCCGCTCGCCGAATCCCATCGTGCAGCAGTTCCTGCAAGGAAGCGAACTTGGGCCTATCCCGCTGTAGCCAACGCGGCGCGAGTCTGGTCGCGCAGAACATCCGGGTCGGCATCTTCACGGTGCTGGCGCTCGTCGCCGCGTTCTTGGTCTGGATCTATATCAGCGACATCGGCGCGCGCGCACGTGGTTATCCAATCGCGGTGCACTTCAAGGACGTCGGCGCGCTGCAGGAAGGCGCCTCGGTCGTGGTGTCCGGTGTGGCGGTCGGCGACGTGACGAAGATCAGGCTGCTGCCGGATCAGACGGTGCTGGCAGAAGCGGTGGTCAACAAAGGCACGCCCATCTACCGGCAGTCGACGTTCACGGTGGAGAGCACGCTCACCGGGCAATCCTCGCTTTCGATCAAGCCGCCGGTGGATATCGCGCACGCGACCGAGCTCGAACCCGGCATCCCATCGGATCCGAACGACGCCCCGTGGGGCGTCTTGCCGCCGACCATCACGGACCTCGTCAGCGAGAGCCAAGCGCAGCTCAAGAGCTTGGAGAAGACCATCGCGCTCGTCAACGTCGAGATGCCGCGCATCGCGCGGCGGCTGGACAGCGTCGCCTCGCACACCGACCACCTCATCACCAAGGCCGACGCGAACTTCACGGCGTTCTCTTCGTCGCTCAACACGACCGTGGCGCAGCTCAATCACGTGATCAAGCTGAGCGGCAACAACATCATCGGCCTGACCGGCAATCTGAACTCGCTGGTCGCCGACAACTCGCAGCGGGTCCAGCAGCTGGTCGACGCACTCTCCGACACGGCGAAGAACCTGAACACGACGATGGCGAATTTCGCCGCGCTCACCGGCGATCCGACGATCAAGCAGAGCTTGGTGACCACCGCCGTCAACTTCAAGGATGCGAGCGAACGGCTCAAGATCGCCGCGACGGATCTGCAGCTGCTGACCAGCGACCCGAACGTGCAGGCCGAGCTGCGCGGCACGATCACCAATCTCAACGACGTCACGGCGAAGGCGAACGACATCTTGGGCAATTTCTCGTCGGCGCAAGGGCCGCTGCCGAGCGCGGCGCCGCCGGCGCCGACGATGGCACCGGGTGCGGCGCCGAGCGGCTCCTCCAACAATACCCCGAGCAACAACGCGCCGAATCCGCCGCCGCAACCGCAACCGCGGCAGCCTTCGCACCTCCGCACCACGGGCCTCACGCTGCAGCTCGTCGAGCCGAGCGTCCGTCTGTATTGGGATAACAAGATCAACACCGGTCCGAGCAGCGATTTGGATCTGACATTTCTACCGCGCGCGACGAACAATTTCTCAGTTGGCGCGAATTCGCTCGGCTCCAACACGACGTACAACCTGCTGTTCAACCATCGCGTGGGGCACGAGCTGACGCTATCGGGCGGCATCTACCACTCGAACCTCGGCGTGAAGGCGGTGTATTTTCCGACCTTCATCGGCCTTGACGCGCGCATCTACAACTCGAAGAACCCGACGCTCGAGCTGTACGGCGACGTCAAGCTGGCGAAACAAGTCATGCTGTTCTACGGCGAGAAGAACGTCTTCGGACCTGGTACGCTCACGCCGACGTTCGGCGTGCAGGGAAACTTCTAGCGCGCTAGCCGCCGCTCGGATGTGGCGTCGGGAGCGGATTCGGTTGGCGCAACGCGTCGACGAGGATGATGGCCCGTACGTCCTTGCTCTTGTATGTGCGCGTCGCGTAGACGATCATGCCCATCGGCGTGCTGGCGTTCAGCAGGTCGGAGACGGAGAAACCCGTGTTCTTCTTGATGCTCTGATCGATGCCGCCGCGGACGACCGCCGGGAGCCTCTCATATTGATCCATGAGGTCCATCGTGGAGCCGAGGTGATCGGCCACTTGTTTCGGATCCATGATGATGATCATCACGGCCCGTCCGCGATCCTTTGACCAAAACGCCGACGGCACCAGGCCGAAGGCCTGGAAGGACCCGACGAATGGATCCTGGATGCCGTACGATGAAGGCGCGACGGCCGGTACTGGTGCCGCGCTTCCGGTAGGCGTTGCGCTGCCGGGCACCGCGCTCGAAGCGGGCGAAGCACTCGCGGCGTCCGTCGCGGGCGGATCGCCGGATGTCGTCGGAGCGGGTGCGCCGCTCTGTGCCGGAGCGGGCGTCGCAAAGACGTTTGCGATCGTGTTGTCGCTCGGATAGAGGTCGGGTGGCGGCGACGCGACGAGCGTCTTGAGCCAGTCGTGCAGCTGGTCGAGCGACGCACTGGTCGTGAGCAGCTCCTGAACGCCGATGTACGGCTTCGCGGCGTCATCACCGCTGCCGAAGAACGAGGATCCGAGCGTCGTCACTTCGGCGCTATCGTCATATTTCGTCGATGTGACGAGATCGGCGGGCGAGTAGACAGGGAATGAGCTCGGCGGCACGGCCGGCGCGTTGCTCGGCGGGGCGGACTGCTTGGCGCAACCAGATGCGAACGCGAGTATCGACAAACAGAAGGCAAGTGCAAACGTCAGCCTCATGATCGACTGACTTTGCAAGTAGAAGGTCCCGGCCTTTTGCGGACCGGGACCGATGTCACACGGCTGGAGCGCTACGCAGGCACGCGGCGCGAAAGAGGCCGCCCTTCGTCGGCGTCGAGCAGCTCGAACCAGGTGGTGATGTCGTCGCGCCCTAGGCGCTGTTGCTCGCCGCGGAGGAAGCGCTCGCCGGCGCCGCCCGGCTCTGGGGTGTCGGCGGCGAACTCGGCGTTGAAGGTCTCGAGGTCCTGGTTCGATTTGTCCGCCAGGCGCTCGCGCGCCCATGCCTCGATCTTCGCATCGTCGCGCAGGTCGGCGACGACCTTGGCAAACGAGTCGGGATCGGTGCCCAGAAAGCCGAGGACGTGGCGGTCCATTCCGCAGCCATAGTCGTACGGGCCGAGCGCGCCGGCATTGTGCGCCCTTGCCTTGTCGGTCGTCCGGGCGAGCATGAAAACGCCCGCAAATCGGGTGTTTGGGCTGCGTGGATAGGTCTTGCTGAGGTCCATATCGGTGGGAGCCTTTCTTGAGGCGTAGCGGGCCGTTTCCAGCCCAGAGGGGCCATGCGCAGGGCCGCCGAGCGAGCCTTGGCCACGTGAGTATACGCGCTTTAGAAGCGAAAGGAAAGTAGTGTCCCTGTAGTTAAACAATAGCCTCGAAGATAGTTAGACGCAGCCTGAGAGCGAGGACGCGCGAGATGACGTACGAGACAAAACTAGCCTGCCCGATCCAGCGTACCATGGCGATGATCGCCGACAAGTGGAAGGTCGTCGTGATCTACACGCTCGGCAAAGGCACCATGCGTTTTGGCGAGCTGCAGCGCGCGCTCGAGGGCATCACGCCGAAAGTGCTCACTCGCCAACTGCGCGATCTGGAAAGTGACGGGTTGGTATCCCGCCGCGTGCACGCCGAAATCCCTCCGCGCGTGGAGTATTCGCTGACGAACTTGGGGCGCGAATTGCTGCCCATCCTCGATCAGCTGCACGAGTGGGCCACGCGCAACTCGGTCGCGCTGCTCACCAGGCGCGAAGACCGGCAGAAAACCGAGCGCCCGCCGGCCGCGTGATTTCGCCCTAGCAGTTCTTCCGGTAGATAATCGCATCGCCCGGCGTCATACTTGGAGCGGCCGCTGCCAATGCGGCCCCGCGACGGCGGATCGCGCAGCCATCCGCCAACGACGCCCGGAGTGACCCATCACCATGTCATCGACACTCGATCAGCAAAGCCCCCTCGTCGCCCTTTCCAACGATTTTGCGGATGCGGTCGAACGCGCCGGCGCCGCGACCGTCGCAGTCGACGCGCGCCATCGGCTTGGTTCGAGCGGCATCCACTGGCGCTCCGGCTTGATCGTCACCGCAGACCACGCGGTGCGCCGCGACGACGACATCTCGGTCGCGCTGCCCGACGGTTCCACGCGTGACGCGACGCTTCTCGGGCGCGATCCCGACACGGACATCGCGTTGTTGCGCATCGACGCGCCTGCGGGATTTGCGGTCGCGCAGTTCGGTGACGCGAACTCGCTCAAAGCGGGCAATGTGGTGCTGGCCGTGGCGCGCGATGACGACGATGGCGTGCGCGCCGCGAGCGGCGTGATCAGCTCGGCGAGCGGCGCGTGGCGTACCTGGCGCGGCGGGAACGTCGACCGCTTCATATCGCTCGACCTCTCATTGTACGCCGGCTTTTCCGGCGGCCCGCTCGTCGACGTTGGCGGACGCGTGCTCGGGATGAACACCTCCGCGCTCTCGCGCCGCTTCGATCTGACCATTCCAAATGCGACCGTCGATCGCGTCGTCGACCAGCTGAGCACCGGGCGGCGGCGCGGAAGAGCGTATCTTGGCGTCGGCATGCAGCCGGTCGGCCTCTCCGAATCGCTGCGCGCGGGCGCGGGCATCGACGCGCGCTCCGGAGCGATGGTGGTCGCCGTCGAGCCTGGCGGGCCGGCGGAGCAGGGCGGTCTATTCTTAGGAGATATCATCATCGGCTTCGACGGCGCCCAGATCGGCGACACGGACGACATCCTGGCGCAACTCGGCAGCGATCGCGTGGGCGCGCAGGTGAAGCTTCGCGTCGTGCGCGGCGGCAAGGTGGTCGAGCCGCAGATCGTGGTCGGCGAGCGCAGCAACGCGGAGGACGAGGAGTGACCGGCATGGATGCGACCATCATGTCCTCATCGCAAACGGCTGCCGAAGCGCACGCGGCATTGGCGCAAGCGCTGCGCAGCAGCACCGTGCATGTGCGTGTCGGCCGCGCGGGCGGCGGGTCCGGCGTCATCTGGAAGCCTGACGGAACGATCGTCACGAATGCGCACGTGGCGCATGGACGGAAGCTTGCGATCGAGCTCGCCGATGGAGCAGCGCACGACGCAGAGCTCGTCGCGCGCGATGAGCGCCGGGACCTGGCAGCGCTGCGCATCGACGCGCACGGGCTCGATGCAGCCGCCATCGGAGATTCCGATGCCGTACGCGCGGGCCAGCTCGTCTTCGCCGTGGGGAATCCGATGGGGCTGACCGGTGCGGTGACCTCGGGCGTGCTTTTCGCCTCGGGATCGCGCGCGCGCTGGATCCAAGCCGACGTGCGCATCGCGCCAGGCAATTCGGGCGGCCCGCTTGCCGACGCGAGCGGCCGCGTCATCGGCATCAACAGCATGATCTATGGCGGGCTGGCGATCGCGGTGCCGAGCAACGCGGTGACGCGATTCCTCAAGAGCGAAGGTGGGCGGCCGCGTCTCGGCGTTACCGTTGAACCGGTGCAGGTCCGCGTCTCGGACCGCGCGGCAGCTCTTGGCTTGCTCGTCTTCGAAGTTGCCGCGGGAAGCCCGGCTGATCGCGCCGGCATCTTGCCGGGCGATGCGATCGTCGCGGTCGGCGGGCAGCCGCTGCGCGCAGAAGAAGATCTGCTCGATGGTCTGGCAGATTGCGGCGACGACGGCGAGCTGCGGCTGACGATTCATCGCGCTGGTAGGATGCGCGACATCTCCGTGACGTTCTCGACTGCGATGCGACGGCGGGCGAACGCGGCCGCGTGACCAGGATCCTCTTCGAAGGGACCGCGCTGACGCGCACCGCACTGGCGGACGCGCTCCCGGCCGACGGCTCGATCGTGCTGCTGGACGGCGCGCGATCCAGCGCGACGCTGGCCCGCGACGCCCGCGAACGAGCCGACGTGCTCGTGCTCGAAGCGGAAGGCGACGAAGTTCCGGCCGAGCTGCTGGCACACGTCGACGTCGCCGGAACCCCGGTGCTGCTTTTGGTTTCGCAACTCGACGGTGCATGGGCGCGCGCGGCGCTGCGCGCCGGTGCGCGCGCGGTCGTGCCGCGCGATGCCGCGGATCTCGGTGCAGCGGTGGCCGCGGTCGCGTCCGGCTATGTGGTGCTGCATCCCGATGCAGTCGAACCGCTCGTCCCCGCTGTGGACGGCCCGCACGAGCGCAACGGACATTCGTTGACGGCGCGCGAGATCGAAGTGCTGCGCATGATGGCAGAAGGGCTGGCCAACAAGGCGATCGCAGCCCGGCTTGGCATCTCCGAGCACACGGTGAAGTTCCACGTCGGATCGATCTTTGCCAAACTGCACGCCGGCAGCCGGACCGAGGCGGTCACGGTCGGCGCGCGCCAAGGGCTTGTCATGCTCTAAGGGCAATGCGTGCCCATGCCAGACAAGCCGGACAAGCAGCGCGAGGTCATCAAACAGTTCCGCAAGTATGGGTTCGGCATCGGTGCCACGACGCGGACGGGCGCCGTGCTGCTCGAGCTTGCAGGCGTCGAGCCGGTGCGCATCCTGGTGCAGCCCGATGGCAGCGTGGTGCACGTCTCAGGAGACGTGACCCGTTTTGACTGGGGCAAGTTCGACCGCCGCTGAGCCGCTGCGGGTCTGCCACGCGCGCCTCCAGACGATCCATCCAGACAGCGCCAGGCTGCCGGCGAACGCGGCCGCGTATGACGTGGTGTGCGCCCACCAATCGGCGATGAAGGCAGCGTGTTTGGCGGCTGGGGTCAGGGCGCCGAGGTAGCCGTCCAGGGAGACTCCGCCATTTCGCGCGCTGACATACCCCGCGATGCCTGCGATCAACGCGCACAGCCCGGCGCCTACCATCAAGCAACACAGAGGAAGCAGGAGCTCGCGCGCGCTCAGCTTCGGCCGCGGGCCGATGCGGGCACATGCGACGACCATTAGCCCGAGGATGGCGCCGACCCACCAGGTCGCGATGAAACCCCAACCTAGCGCCAACAGGGTTGGTGAATCCGTCGCGAACACGGGCGGATGGCCGATGGTGAAGTACTCGACGCAGACGCGCGCGGTGATTTGGTCGTGCAGCTCGCCGTAGAGCACGGCTGCCGCGATGCATAGGACCCAGATCCGCGCGCCTTCCATGCCGGTGCTTACGCGCGGCGCGGCACGAGCCGTTCGGCGCCGGTCGCGGCGCCTGGATCTGCGATCGCATGCTCGATCAAGGCATGATGTGGCGAAAGCGTGCACGCCGGATCGGTGGCTCGGGCATCGCCGGTCAACAAGAACGCCTGGCAACGGCAGCCGCCGAAATCGATCGCCCTTCGGTCGCACGAGCGGCACGGTTCGGGCATCCACGACATGCCGCGATATGCGTTGAATGAGCGGGAGTGTTCCCAGATATCTGCAAGCGAGCGATCGCGGACGTTCTCGAACGACAACTGCGCGATCGCCGCGGCAGCAGGGCAGGGCAGCACGCGGCCGTCAGGCGCGACCGTCATGAAGCGTTGACCCCAACCATGCATGCACGGTTTGGGATAGCGCTCGTAGTAGTCCGCAAGCACGTAGACGATTTCCATGCGCTCGCGCAAGCGCGCTTGCGCGGAGGCGACGGTTTCTGCGGCGGCCGCCACCTGTTCGCGCGAGGGCAGAAGCCCAGCGCGGTTGCGGAACGCCCAACCGTACAGCTGGGCGTTGGCCAGCTCCAAACGGCGAATGCCGAGTTGCTCGGCAAGCGCGATGATGTCGGCCACTTCATCGATGTTCGCGCGATGCAGCACGCAGTTGAGCGTCACGGCCAAGCCGGTCTGCAGCACGCGTGCGAGCGCTGCGACCTTGCGTTCGTGCACTGCCGTGCCTGCGATCGCGTCGGCAAGCGGCGCGTGCGCGCCCTGCACGCTGATCTGCACGTGGTCGAGTCCAGCCGCTACGAGCTTGCCAAGCAGCGCGTCATCGAGAAACGTGCCCTGGGTGATCAGGTTCGAGTAGAGTTCGCGCTGCCGGGCGCGCCGTACGAGCGCGACGAGAAGATCTGCGCGCAGCGTCGGCTCGCCGCCGGAAAAATGGATCTGCAGCACGCCGAGCGCTGCAGCCTGGTCGATCACGCGCAGCCAGTCGTCCTCCGCGAGCTCGTCCGCGTACGCGCGCAGGTCGAGCGGATTGTAACAGTAGGGGCACTGCAAATTGCAGCGGTACGTCAGCTCGGCAAGCAGCGACAGCGCCTGATGCGTCATCGGGATGCGGTGCGCAAGACGACCCAACCCTTTGCGGCGAGGCGGCCGATCAATTCCCGAACGTCGGCGGCGATCGCCGCCGGCTCCGACGAGAAGCGCGCGCTGAGCGCTGCTGCGATGTCGTCGCACGTGCGCGCGCCGTCGAGCAATGACAACGTGGCTGCCGCCGGCGCGTTGAGGTTGACGATGCCTTCAGGAACGAGCAAGACGGTTCTGCTGTCGTCGACGCGCCGCAGACGAACGCCGCGGGAGAACGCCGGAATGCTCTGTTCGCCGCCCATCAGGAGCCGATCCCATATGCGGCCTGCGTCGCATCGAGGATGGCCCACAACACGTCGCACTTGAAGCGCAGCGCCGCGAGGCACGCCGCTTGCTCGGCGGGATCGTTCGCGCCCTGGAGCACCCACGGCAACGCGCTCTCCGCGTCGCGCGCCGCCAGCGTCACGCGATTGCGGAAATACTCCAAGCCCTTCGGATCGATCCACGGATATTTCGCGAGCAGTGCTTCGATGCGCGCGGACATGAGATCGGGCGCGAAGAGCTCCGTCAGCGACGATGCGACGGCCGGAAGCCAGGGTTGCGTGCGAGCGAACGTCACGTACGCGTCGACCGCGAAGCGCGTGCCGGGCTGCACATCGCGCTCGGAATGAAGCGCCTCGTCGCTGAGACCGACCGCGCGCGCAAGCGCGAACCATTGTTCTAAACCACCGCCGCCGCGTTCGAGGGTTCCGTCTTGGTTGAGGATGCGCGCGATCCAGACGCGGCGCTTGTCGCGGTCAGGCAGGTTGCCGAGGATGGCCGCGTCTTTGACCGGGATATTCTTCTGATAGTAGTAGCGGTTTGCGACCCAGCCGCGGACCTGTGCGGCGGTCAGCCGGCCTTCGTGCATCGCGAGATGAAACGGGTGCTTATCGTGATAGCGCTGCGCGCCGACCGCGCGCAGCTGCTCGAGAAAGCTATCGGCGCGCGCTGGTCGCACTGCCCGCCTCTTTCGACAGCGAAAAGGCCAGGCCGTCCTCGGCGATCATCCAGCCGGCGTCGCGCAACACGCGCGATGCGTCGGACCCCGGATCGAGCAGCGGATTGGTGTTGTTCAAGTGCGTGTAGTAACGGTGTTTGCCGCCTAGTCCGATGACCACGTCGAGCGTGCCGGCTTCACCGGAGATCGGCAGATGCCCCATTTGGCGCGACGTGCGCGAGCTGAGCGCCTGCAGCGAGAGCTCGTGTTCGGTCCAAAACGTGCCGTCCAGGAACGCAGCGTCCGCAAGTGCCAGTTCCTTGCGCAGCCCGTCGGTCATCTTGCCGACGCACGGCGCGTAGAGCAGGCGATGGGCGCCGTCGTTGATGATGACAGCCGATGCGGCTCCGGCGGCTTCACGGCCGCCGTCATACTGTGGCGTGAGCCCGCCGACATCGATCGCCCGAATGCGCAGGCCAAGCGGAAGGCCGGCCGCGTCGTTCACGTGCACGGGCGAGTCCCCGATCACGTGCCACGCATGCGGCGCTTTGGCGAACGGACGCAGCGCGCTGCATCCCGCGAGCAGCACATCGCGAACGGTTTCGGTCGAGTAGATCGAGAGGCGCTCGGCCTGACGCAGCTCGAGCAGGCCGAAGGCGTGATCGATATTGGCGTCGGTGAGCACGATGGCGCCGATCGGCGACCGCCGCGGTGCGTGCGGCGCCAGCTTGTCGAAGGCCGCGATCTGATGATCGATGTCCAGCGTGACGTTGGCGACCAGCCAGCGCTCGCCGTCGGCCGAAATCGCAATCGAAGCCTGGGTGCGACGCAGCTGTGGCTTTGCGCGAGCCGCATTGCAATTGGCACAGGCGCAGTTCCACTGAGGCACGCCGCCGCCAGCGGCCGATCCCAGAACGCGTATGTGCATGGTGCCCTAAGTGAGTAGGGAGGTCAGACCGCCGGCGAGTCGTCCCCTGGCGCCGTGCCGAGGTATGCCGTCACCTCTGCACCGAGCGCGACATGCTCAAAATCCGGTCTTTCCCACGCTGACATGCGCTCCTATTTCGAGCCGCTGGGAACCGCCCCCTGGTCCCGCCGCTTCGCGCTGCGTCCCTCCGTAGGAATGGCTGCTGCGGTAGGCCGGACCAAGCGATAGAAGAAGAGGCGTCGCCTCGAACATCGCGCTCCCGCTGAGGCCATCTTAGGGTAACTTATTGGAGATCCGCTGATCCGCATACGCTCAACATTTCTGCTGGCTGCACTGGTCGTTACACTGGTGGTCTGCAACTCATCGCTGCGCACGCCTGTTAATGCGAGCGGACCGCCGTTCTCCGCCTGGCCCGACGCAAGGCCCGCCGGCTTATCCGCTGCCGTGCGCACGCGCGCACGTGCCTGAGCTGCACGAGCTGGCTCTGCCGTCTCGCTTTAGCTTTCCATATGCAAGCACGGCGGGGCCCGACGGCAATCTGTGGTTCACTGAAACCGGCACGGGAAGCGGCGGCAGCAAGATCGGCCGCGTCACCCCCCAAGGCGTGCTCACCGTGCGCGCTTACGCTAACCGCCTATCATCAGCTGACTGATCGAGAAGACCGATCCCTGCGGGTCGGCGATGATGGCACGTTTGAAGCCTTGCTCGTGATGCGGTGCTACGAGAACTTTGCCGCCCTGATCGGCGGCGCGCTGGGCAGTCGAGTCGGCGTCGGAGACCCAAAAGTCGACGCTCCAATGCGGCGGGGTCGATGTCGCCGAGCCGTTGGAAACCGGCACCATCACTGCTACGACGTCTCGCGGCACCGGTTGGTCTGGCTCGCCGCCGACATAGCCCGGGCGTCGCCA
>JAFAHD010000148.1 GCA_019237415.1 Vulcanimicrobiota bacterium | reverse complement strand
AGCTTGCCTTCGGCGAACCACAGCTGGATGATCGCCGATCCGAGGATGTGGCCGGCATCGACGAGTTGGAATCGGCAGCCGGCGATATCGGTGCGATCCTCCTTGTACGCCACCGGCCGGAACAGTTTGGTCACCGCGGTGACGTCGGCATCGGTGTACAGTGGCGTGGTGTGCAATCCGCGGTCAGGGTGTCGCGCCGCGCGCTGCGCCTCATCTTCTTGCAAACCCGCGGAGTCGCGCAGTACGAGCGTGGCGACGTCGATGGTCGCCGGCGTCGTGTAGACCGGGCCGGTGAAGCCTTGCTGCGTCAGCGCGGGCAGGTAGCCGCAATGGTCGAGGTGCGCGTGCGAGAGCAAGACCGCGTCGAGCGTCTTGGGGTCGACTGGCGGCGCCGTCCAGTTGCGCTGCGTAAGCTCAGGCAGACCCTGGAACATGCCGCAGTCGAGCAGCACGCGTGCACCCGAATCCGTTTCGACGAGATGCTTGCTGCCGGTTACGACGCCCGCGGCGCCGATGAAGCTGATGCGGGCCATTGCCCATCCTCCGTTGGCGCCGATTCGGAAAACGTCGAGGGATGCCGGTAGTGCGATTCGCGATACATTTCGATGCAGCGCTGCACCAGCCGCCGGGGCTCGCGATCGTAGATGATGACCGCGCCGGTGTTCTTGCCGAGTTGCGGGACCAGCTCCGGCAGCGCGTCGGCGATGCCACCCGAGTCTTGCAATACTCCGATGAGCTTGCCTTCGTCGTACGCGATGCAGAACTCGCCGAGCGTGCCCGACCGGCCGCCTGCGATGAGGATGATGTCGGACGAATGGATGTTGTGGACCTCGCGGCCCATGAGGCCGCTGCCGGTATAGATGATGGCATCGTACGCGTCGACCGGCGAGTCGTAACGCTTGACGTGCTCGCTGCGGGAGAGCGCAGGCGAGATCCCGACCGACAAGCCGCCCACCGACTGCGCGCCGCGCGCGGCGTCGTACGGCAGCCCCGGACACGCGCCGGTGATGAGACTGCAACCGGCGTCCGCGATCGCGACGCCGAGATCGAATGCTTTGCGGCGGATCTCCGACGGCAACACGCCGCCTGACGAGCCCATCACGCCGAATGAGCGTACCGTCGGATCGTTGTCGGGGTCGTAGTTGGGGTCGACGTCCATCGCGATGTCGGGCGGATGCGGATGCGAGCGTTCTTGCCGCGCGGGTGCGTCACCGTCTGAGACGTGATCGTCTGCCATGATATTTCGGGCGGCCTTCGGGTCGCTCAGCGGACGCGCCTGCCCGCGCGCAGAACGAATGGACCATGAGCCACGATACGACCGCCATCGCCGGCATCGATGTCACGATGTACCTCGTCCAGGATTTCGATCGCGCCATGAAATTCTGGACGGAAACGATGGGGCTGACGCCGACCTTCCATTATCCGATCGGCCGGGGCGCAGAATTCACGCTGGCGGACGGCAGCACGTTCGGGCTGTACCAGCGCCCGGATGGGGAGTGGGCGCGCAGCGCCGGCGTGATGTTCGCCGTACCCGATATCGACGCAGCGGTCAAGAAATACAAGGCGCTCGGCGTCAAGTTCGGCCACGGCGGCGAGATACGCGAGGGCCCGATCTGCTGGCTCGCCTTTGCGCAAGACAGCGAAGGCAACTTCTTCGCCCTCCATCAGCGCAAGGCGCAGGACCAGGCGTAGCGTGCGCACGCGTCCGGACGTCCGCAACATCGCCATCGTGGCGCACGTCGACCATGGCAAGACGACGCTGGTGGACGCCATGTTGCGCCAGGCCGGCGTGTTCCGCGATCCGTCGCAGGCGGGCGATCTCGTCATGGACTCCAATCCGATCGAGCGCGAGCGCGGCATCACCATCCTGGCGAAGAACACCGGCATCGGCTGGGGCGACGTCAAGGTCAACATCGTCGACACGCCCGGCCATGCGGATTTCGGCGGCGAGGTCGAGCGCGTGCTGCAGATGGTCAACGGCGTGCTGCTGCTGGTGGACGCGGCCGAAGGGCCGCTGCCGCAGACGCGCTTCGTATTGCGCAAGGCGCTCGAACAGGATCTGCCGGTCGTGACCGTCATCAACAAGATCGACCGCAAAGACGCGCGGCCCGCCGAGGTGCTCGACGAGGTGCTCGCGCTCTTCATCGACATCGGCTGCGCGGACCACCAGCTCGATTTTCCGGTGCTGTACACGAACGCGCGCGCCGGCACCGCGACCAAAGACCTCAATGCGCCCGGCGCGGACCTACGGCCATTGATGGATGCGATCATCGAGCACATCCCCGAGCCGCCGGGCGACGACACCGGCCCGTTCCAGATGCTGGTCTCGAACATCGACCATAACGAGTATGTCGGGCGCATCGCGGTGGGCCGCATCTTCCGCGGCGTGGTGCGGCCGGGCGATCCGATCGTGCGCATCCGCGGCGAGCAGCGTACGACGCATCGCGTCACCAAGATCTTCGAGTTCTACGGGCTGCAGCGGCGCGAACTGAGCGAAGCGCGCGCGGGCGACATCATCGCGCTTTCGGGCGTCGAGGAGATCAATATCGCCGAAACGCTGGCCGATGCGAACCAACCCGAAGCGGTCGACGCTGTTCTGGTCGACGAGCCCACCGTCTCGGTGGATTTCGTCGTCAACACGTCGCCGTTCGCCGGACGCGAAGGCAAGTATCTGACAAGCCGCCATCTGAAGGAACGTCTCGAGCGCGAGCTCGAGAGCAACGTCGCGCTGCGCGTCGAGCCCACCGATTCGCCGGACACGTTCCATGTCTCGGGGCGCGGCGAGCTGCATCTCTCGGTGCTCATCGAGACGATGCGCCGCGAAGGCTACGAGTTGGGCGTCTCCAAGCCGCAGGTGATCGTCGTCGAGCGCGACGGCCAACGCATGGAGCCGGTCGAATACGTCGTGGTCGACGTCGCCGAAGAATACGCCGGTTCGGTGATCGAGTCGCTGGGACGGCGCCGCGCGCAGATGCTCAACATGCTCGGCTACGGTTCGCAACAGCGGCTCGAGTACACAATGCCGACGCGCGCGCTCTTCGGCCTGCGCAACGAGCTGCTCACCCTGACGCGCGGCACCGCGGTCATCAACCACACGTACTACGATCATCAGCCGCTGGCCGGCGAGATCCCCGGGCGCGGCACGGGCGTGCTGATCAGCGCGGAGACCGGCAACGCGACGGCCTACGCGCTCGACAATCTCCAGGCGCGCGGCGCGTTCTTCATCGCGCCTGGCGCCGAGGTCTACGAAGGCATGATCGTCGGTCGCGGCAAGACCGATGACGACATCACGGTCAACGTCTGCAAGGCGAAGAAGCTGACGAACATGCGCGCGTCGGGTTCGGACGACGCGCCGAACTTGCCGCCGCCCGAGCCGATGTCGCTCGAGCGCGCGCTCGAGTTCATCGCCGACGACGAGCTCGTCGAGGTCACACCCAAGTCGATCCGCCTGCGCAAGCGCGTGCTCACCGAAGACGGCCGTCGCAAGCTGCGGATGGCCACCGCGCGCGCCTAGCTACGCGCGTTCAAGCGACCGGCGTTACGTGTGGCACTTCAGTTCGAAGTGCGGGTTCTTCGCCTCTGAGGAATCCGGATCGAATGGCGACTTCGGGCCGATGAACGCGTACGTCTCATTCGTATAAGCGAGCTTGCCGTCGCATTTCACCGTCGCGAAGAACAGCAACACGACGCGATAGGTGGGCTCGCCGCAAACACCGGTTTTCTTGTCGCAGGTGACCAGGATGCCTTGGCCAGCCGTATGCGGTTCACCCCATCCCATCCACGCGATCGCTTGGACGAGGTGCGTCTTGTCGCCGCATCCACGCAGCATCAGCGTTTTCGGCTGATATTGCAGCGACCCACCCGAGCAACTTGGGATACCCTGGACGAAGTCGGCGCGCGCCGGAAGCGGTGGGGAAAGCAACACGAACGCCGTTATGAAAAGGATGCCGCTCGTGCAGAGCGCGAGTGCGTGCTTCATGGCGGCGCCGTTCGCGCCTCCGGATAGGGGACCTTGCGTACACGCGCTCGAGGAAATACGAAGAGGGCAGCCCTTATGGGCTGCTCTCGACGCATGAGCGCCGAACAAATCGCTGGTTTTTACCGCTTCTGCTTCTGTTCGTTCGCGCGAGCCATGAACAAACCGATGAGCACGGCCACCAGAACGACGATCAGAATGATCTGCCAGACCTGCATGGAGCCGACCTTTCGGCGGGACGCCCGCTAGACCTTGCTCGCCTGGTGCAACGTCTGCCACAACGGCGTGAAGCGACGGTCGATCGAGGTGAACGCGCGGCCCATCGCGGGCACGTTGTCGTAACCTTGGATGCCGCTCGTCATGTCCAGCAGGCGGCGGATCGACACGTTCTTCCACGCGGGATATTGCGGCAGCCAATCGCCGACCCTCTGATCGATCGTGAGCTTTCCTTCGGCTTCGAGCTGGAGCAAGGCGGCCGCGGTGAACGCTTTGGTGTTGCTGCCGATTTGCCACAAATCCTCGGCGGCCACCGGGCCGCCGGATTGCAAGCCGCGTTTCCCCGTCGTGAGATCGACGTTCGCCTGGCCCGGCAGACTGACCGCGAGCGAGAGCGCAGAA
>JAFAHD010000072.1 GCA_019237415.1 Vulcanimicrobiota bacterium | reverse complement strand
ACCAAAGAGCACATCCAAACGCTTGCGTCGTGGGATCCAAAGAAACCGGTGGACAGCGAGATCTCGTGCCGCCCGGCGCGCGTGCTGCTCCAGGATTTCACCGGCGTCCCATGCGTCGTCGACCTCGCCGCTATGCGAGATGCGATGGCTGCCCTCAAGGGCGACCCGAACAAGATCAACCCCTTGCAAGACGTCGAGCTGGTGATCGATCACTCCGTCCAAGTGGATGCGTATGGTTCGTCGCAGGCATTTGCCATCAATGCGGACATGGAGTTCGCGCGCAACGGCGAGCGCTACGCACTGCTCAAATGGGCGCAGTCCGCGCTGCGCCGTTTCAAAGCGCTGCCCCCCGACACGGGCATCGTCCATCAGGTCAACCTCGAGTACCTCGCACGCGTCGTCTTCCGCGCGGAGCAGGACGGCGAGACGCTCGCGTACCCGGACACGCTCGTCGGCACTGATTCGCACACCACCATGGTCAACGGCTTGGGCGTGCTGGGATGGGGAGTCGGCGGCATCGAGGCGGAGGCGGCCATGCTCGGCCAGCCGGTGTCGCTGCTCATCCCAGAGGTCATCGGCTTCCGCTTGCGCGGCAAGCTCCGCGACGGCGCCACTGCCACCGATCTCGTCCTCACCGTCACCGAGATGCTGCGCAAGAAGGGCGTCGTCGACAAGTTCGTCGAGTTCTTCGGCGCCGGGCTTTCCAACCTCAGCCTCGCTGATCGCGCAACGATCGGCAACATGTCACCCGAGCAGGGCTGCACCTGTGCGATCTTCCCGATCGACGAAGAGACGCTCAAATACTTGAAGCTGACCGGCCGCAGCGAGTCGCACATCGAGCACGTGCGCGCATATGCGGTGGCGCAAGGACTGTTCCGCACCGACGCATCGCCCGAACCGCTGTTCACCGACGTCCTCGACCTCGACCTCGGCGACGTCGAACCGAGCATCGCCGGTCCACGCCGCCCGCAAGACCGCGTGCCGCTCGCATCGGCCAAAAAGGCGTTCGTTCAGGCGATGGAGGCGCTCGCTCAAGGACGCAAGGCGCCGAAGACCCCAGTCATCGCGGCCGAACGCTGGGCGGGCGAGGGCGGCAGCGTCCGCACCGCGGAGCAAGAACGGCGACGCGCGAAATACCTTGGCGAAAACGGCGAAGAGGCGGAGCTGAGCGACGGCGCGGTCGTCATCGCCGCGATCACCAGTTGCACGAACACCTCGAATCCGAGCGTGATGATCGGTGCGGGTCTGCTCGCCAAGAAAGCAGTCGAACGCGGCATCATCTCGCAGCCGTGGGTGAAGACCAGCCTCGCGCCCGGATCCAAAGTCGTCACCGACTACCTCAAGAAGGCCGGCCTCACGCCGTACCTCGAGAAGCTGGGCTTCTACCTAGTCGGCTACGGCTGTACGACGTGCATCGGCAACAGCGGCCCGCTCGCGTCGCCGATCGAAACCGCCATCACCGACCACGATCTCGTCGTCTGCGCCGTGCTCTCCGGTAACCGAAATTTCGAAGCGCGCATCCATCCGCTTGTGCGCGCCAATTATCTCGCGTCGCCACCGCTCGTCGTCGCCTACGCCCTTGCGGGCACGATGGAGATCGATCTCTACAACGAGCCGCTCGGGACCGGGAGCGACGGCAAACCGGTCTACTTGGAAGAGATCTGGCCGTCGCCGGCAGAGATCGGCCAGACGATCGCGCAGTGCGTCGCCGATGACATGTTCAAACGTCAATACGCAGACGCGTTCGGCGGCGACGAGCGCTGGAAATCACTCGCAGTGCCGGCAGGTGACCGCTTCAAGTGGGATCCGGCATCGACGTATGTGCGCAAACCGCAGTTCTTCGACGGCATCACCGTCACGCCGCCGCCGCTGCGCGACATCAAAGATGCGCGGGTCCTCGCGCTGCTCGGCGACAGCGTCACGACCGACCACATCTCGCCCGCCGGCAACATCGGCAAGAACACGCCGGCTGGAAAGTACCTGATCGAGCATGGCGTCGAGCCGGCGGATTTCAATTCATACGGTGCGCGCCGCGGCAACCATGAGGTGATGATGCGCGGCACATTCGCAAACGTGCGGCTGCGCAATCTGCTCGCGCCCGGCACCGAGGGCGGCGTCACGCGCCACATGCCCGACGGCGCGGAGATGACGATCTACGACGCGGCGATGCAATACGAGCGCGAAGGCACGCCGCTCATCGTCATCGCGGGCAAGGAGTACGGCACGGGATCATCGCGCGACTGGGCGGCCAAAGGTCCGCGGCTGCTCGGCGTGCGCGCCGCGATCGCTGAAAGCTTCGAGCGGATCCATCGCAGCAATCTCATCGGCATGGGCGTGCTGCCGCTGCAGTTCGAAGCGGGAGAATCGGCGGCGTCCCTTGGCCTCACCGGAGAAGAGCTCTACACGATCGACGGCATCGCCGGCGGCGTTGGTGTCGGCAAGAAACTCACCGTACGCGCGGTCGCAAAGGATGGCACAGCCAAGAGCTTCACCGTGAAAGTCCGGATCAACACGCCGGATGAGGTCGAGTATTACCGGCACGACGGCATCCTGCCGTACGTCTTGCGACAATTGCACACTGCAGGCTAGCGCGTCGCCGCGGCCCGAGACGCCTTCTCCGAAACTTCACGAGCTGGGGACTACAATCAGGCCGTGATGTGAAAGGAGTCAGGTGTCATGACAACCACACTCAAGGAGCAAGAACCCAGACTACCGGCGCCACGCGGCCTATTCGACACATTCTTTGGGCCCGATTTTCCGCGCTGGCCATTCCCGGAACTCCAGACATTCCGCCAGATGGCGTATCCGAGCATTCCCCAAACCGACGTGTACGAAAAAGACGGCAAGTATTACGTTGAGATCGCGCTGCCCGGCTTCAAAAAGGACGACATCACGCTTGAAGTGGCCGAAAATCAGCTGACGATTTCTGCCGCCATCCGCGAACCGATGAAAGAGGCGCAGCGTTATCACTTCCGCGAGATGCGGCGCGAGTCGTACTTGCGCACGATCGTCTTCCCCTGCGACATCAACGCCGAGCTCATCGACGCTGTCTATGAAAACGGCATCCTCAAGGTCGTCCTTCCTCCGGTCAAGCCGGTCGAGGCGAAGAAGGTGGCGATCAAAGGCTGACTGCGCGCTCCTTCGACGACGGCAGGCCGGCACGCAAAGCCGGCCTGCCTCGTTATTCTTTAGCGGGATGGCAAAGATGGGACAGCGAACCGAAGGCAAGCTCATGAGGTGGCCGAGCACGCTCGCCGTTGTTTTCGCCGTTCTCGCGACCGCCGCACTGGCTGCTCAGGCGTCCGCGGCATGCGTCGTGACTCAGGGCGATCACGTGGTGCTTGCTTCCCAGGGTTTGGACCCAGACGTCTTTGTCTGGGATTCCGCGCGGCGTCTCACCGCGTATCTTGAGGGGGACTACGACACGGAAACGGTGTTACACCATACGGTCTTGGCACAACCGGGTACCAAAGCTGTAGCGGTCGGCTGCAAAGAAGGCGCCGGGCATCCCAAGTACGCCAAGACCACCCTCGACCTGGTCGGCGTCAAGCTGACCGACGGGCCGAGCAAGGGGCACTACGGCTGGGTGGTCGCCGACGACGTCCGCCGCCCCGACGGTAGACCGGTCACCCCTCCGACGCCGTAATTAGTAGTTAGAAGTAAGATGAGACGCCCGACATGCTGACCTACGCCATCCGGCGCACGCTGCAAGCGATTCCGCTGTTGCTGCTCATCAGCATGATCCTCTTCGGCATCTTGCACGCGATGCCGGGCGGCGGTCTGGCCGCGTACGCAGGCAATCCGCACTTGACCGCGGCCGACATCGAGCGCCTGCGCCACAATCTCGGCCTCGACCGGCCGCTCTACGTGCAATACTTCAACTGGCTGTGGCGCGTGCTGCACGGCGACTGGGGCTGGTCGACCCTCAATTCGACGACCGTCGTCGAGGCATTCCTCGAGCGCTTGCCCGCCACGCTCGAGCTCATGATCACGTCGTTCATCATCTCGCTGATCATCGGACTCACGCTGGGCATTCTCGCCGCACTGCGCCCGTACTCGACGCTCGATTATTTCGTCACGTCGTTCGCATTCTTCGGGCAGTCGATGCCGTCGTTCTTCTTCGCGCTGATCCTGCAGCTGCTGTTCGCGGTGCACGGCATCCACTGGCAGGCGTTCGGCTACGCGTTTGACTTCCAATTGCCGTCCGCGGGCATGGTCTCGACCGACGGCGGCGACTTCATCGACCGGGTGCGCCATCTCATCTTGCCGGTGACGGTGCTCGCGTTGCTGCAAGTCGCGACCTGGTCGCGTTTCACGCGCGCATCGATGCAGGAAGTGCTGCACACCGATTACATGCGCACCGCGGCGGCGAAGGGTCTGCCGTTCATGACCATCCTGCTCAAGCACGGCCTCAAGAACGGGCTCATGCCGGTGGTGACGGTTGTGGCGCTCACGATTCCGTATCTGGTCGGCGGCGCGCTCATCACCGAGCAGATCTTCGCGTGGCCGGGCGCCGGCCGCTTGTTCATCACCGCGCTCGGACAACAAGACTTCGGCCTGCTCATGGGCTACCTCGTGCTCATCTCGATCCTCGTCGTGCTCTTCAACCTGCTCGCGGACCTGGCGTACGGCTGGCTCGATCCGCGCGTCAAGTATGACTAGGAGATTCTGACCGATGGCCGCCGTCGCGACGCAAACGCTGCCCGGAATCACGGTTGCTGAAGACGACGTCGTTGCGCGCCGCAATCTCGCATGGAAGAAGTTCTCGCGCCACCGTCCGGCGCTGTTGGGCGCGATCGTGCTGCTGGTCTTCGTGTTTTGCGCGATCTTCGCGCCGCTGCTCTCGCACTTCGATCCCAACGCGATCGATCCGGAGTGGCAAGGCACGCCGCTCGCGCCGGGCGTCGACGGACACATCCTGGGCACCGACGAGCTCGGCCGCGACCTGCTCACCCGGCTCATGTTCGGCGCGCGCATCTCGCTATCGTTGGCCGTCACGGCGATGTTCATCGAAGTCTTGGTTGGCACCGTGCTCGGCGCGTGCGCCGGCTACTTCGGCGGCTGGGTCGACTACGTCATCATGCGCGTGACCGACGTCTTCTTGTCGATTCCGCTCTTGCCGCTGCTGCTGGTCCTCACCGGCATCGTGGCGGCGACATCGGTCAAGTCGTCGCTCGGCCCGGTATACGTCGCGCTCATCATCGGCATACTCTCGTGGATGACGGTCGCGCGCCTGGTGCGCGCGGCGTTTCTGAGCTTGCGCGAAAAGGAGTTCGCCGAGGCCGCGCGCGCGATCGGCAGCCGCAACGTCTCGATCATGTTCAAGCATCTGCTGCCCAACGCAGCCGCGCCGATCATCGTGCAGGCCACGCTCGACGTCGCCGGCATCATCATCCTCGAGTCGGCGCTGTCGTACTTGGGCTTCGGCGTGCAGCCGCCGACCGCGTCGTGGGGAAACATGCTGTCGAACGCGCAGGAGAACATGCAGATCGCATGGTGGGCCGGCGTGTTCCCCGGCATTTGCATCTTCTTGACCGTGCTCGCCATCAATTACATGGGCGATGGTCTGCGCGACGCGCTGGATCCCAACGTAGAGTAAGGTATCGCCGCGCGTCGCGGCGTATGATAGGTCTTCTGGTGCCCGCCCAGGTGGCGGAATTGGTAGACGCGCTAGTTTGAGGGGCTAGTCGGGTAAAACCGGTGCAGGTTCGATTCCTGTCCTGGGCACCATTGGGAGGCCTGAAGACGTGAAGTGGGCGATCGGCGTGGACCTCGGGGGCACCCACGTGGCCGCGGCGCCGGTCGACGATCGCGGCCGCGTCTATCAAGTCCACCAACGCGAGCTCGAATCGCACGACGTCAAGTACGTCATTAGCGAACTTGCGCGCGTCGTCGTCCGCTCGATCGACGCGCTGCCCAAGAGAGCCAAGCTAACGGGCATCGGCGTCGGCTCGCCCGGCAACATCGACGAGCGGACCGGTACGGTGCGCTTCTCTCCCAACTTCGGCTGGCACGACGTGGCGCTGCGCCAGAAGATCGAAAAGAAGCTCGGTCGCCCGATCAAGTTGCTCAACGACGCGCGCTGCGCGACGATCGGCGAGTTCATCTACGGCGTCGGGAAGGGCACGCGCGATTTCGCGCTCATCACGCTCGGCACGGGCATCGGAGGTGGCATCGTCGCCAACGGCAAGCTCGTGCTCGGCCATAGCATGGCTGCCGGCGAGGTCGGCCATCACGTGATCCGCGAGGATCACGGCTTCGTGTGCACCTGCGGCAAGATCGGCTGTTTCGAAGCGCAAGCGTCGGGCACGGCGCTGTTGCGGCATGCGCTGAAGTTGCAGCCGTCATTTCCGCGCAGCACCCTGCTGACAGGCGTTCCCCAGGTGGATTGGGGTTCGAAGATGATCATCCGCGCTGCCGCTGCAGGCGATCAGCACGCGCTTGCGACCTGGCAGGCGTGGCTGCACGACCTCGCGACCGGGCTTGCGAACATCATCGCCTTCGTGAACCCCGAGACGATCGCGCTCGGTGGCGGCGTGGGCCGCACCGACGACTCGCTGCTCGCCACCCCGCTCACCAAGCTCGTGGACGAGCAGACGACGATGGCTCCCAAGCATCAAACCGCGATCGTGCGCGCGAAGCTGGGCAACAACGCGGGCATCGTCGGCTCAGCGTGCCTCGCCCTGCACGGCATTCCCTAACGCCTGAGGTCGAAGCTCCAGTACCCTGAGGTGAGCCGCGCTCGGGATCCCAGGTGCAGTTGCAAGAATCTGACGAAGCGTGCCTGATCTGCGTTGTCGGCAAACCAGCTTCTTGAAACATAGATCATGCCGCGTCGAACGGTGAGCAGGAAGCCCTCGCGAACCTCTTCGGCAGATGTGATCGACTGCCACTGAAATTCACGCGCTCCCCCTAGATTTGTCCATGTGATCCCGGTCTGCGCGAATTCGAATGTACCCGCATGCGACTTGTCGGCTCGGCGTTCGAGCCTGTTGTCGAGCACGCCAAGCGATTTTCCGTAGGCATATACGAGAAAACAGAACCAGACGAGCACGACGATAAGCGCCGCGAATATGCTCCTCGTCTCGACTCCAAGTCGAATCGCAGCGTAAAGCCCGGAGAACACGAGGAGAACGCCAAGCAGCCCGAAGTACGACCGAAATACTCGCCCGAATACGACGCGCCGCAGTTCCCAGGCATCGATCTTCGCAGGAACGTGGATGACTACCGGATCTTGTGGATCGATCAAGACGTCGGAGCGGTCGCCCTCGCGACGACCGGCGTCGGCAGCATCGACATCAAGAACGCCGCGATGTCGTCGGCCGCGTGCGGGCGCGCGCTCTCGAGCGCGCTGCGCCGATACTCTTGCAGCACCGATTGATCAGCGCCGAACATGCGCCGCAGCGTCGCGCTCACGTCGCGCGCTTCCAATGCCACCACGCCCGCGCCGCGCGCTTCGACATAGCCGAGATTGCCCGCTTCTTGCCCTGAGATGTAGTCGCACACGATGATGGGCAGGCCGCACGCTGCGGCCTCCATGATCGTGCCTGGCCCCGCTTTGGAGAGCAGCACGTCGGCGGCGCGCATGTAGTCGGCCACGTTGTCCACGAAACCCATGACTTGCGCGCCGCTGCCGAAGCGCGGCGCGAGTTCTTCCAGACGCGCGCGCAGGGTGTCGTTGCGGCCGCAGATCGCGACGAGCTGCAGCTTGAGCGCGCGCACCGAGCCGGCGATCTGGCGCAGGATGCCGCGCATGCGGCCGCCGCCTTCGCCACCAGCCATCACGAGCAGCGTTCGCCGCGACGGATCGAGCCCAGCCGCGCGCTTTGCCTCGGGCCGATCGCTCGGCGGCGAAAAACCGTCGCGGATCGGTAGGCCGAGGTTGTGCACGCGGTCTGCCGGGATGCCGCGGCTCGTGCAGACGCGTACGGCTTCGGCCGATGGGACGACGTACTCATCGGCGACCGAGCCCGAGGTCCACGCATGATGGATCGTGACCAAATCGGTGATGACGGTGATGAGCTTCGCGCGCGTGCCGGTCGCGTCAATCGAATCGCGCGCGAGTTCGTTAAGCAGCGGGTGCACCGAGACGACGAGCGAGGGATCGAGCCGCTCGACGAGCTGGCGGAAGTTCCCGCGGATGAACGGTTTGCCCAGCTCCGTCACCAGGCGCGCGCGCGTGCGGCCGTTGGACAGATGGTACAATGCCGGATACGGACTCGGCTGTACTTTGAGGAGCGCGCCGTAGCTCTTGATGCCCTCGCGCAGCGGGAAGACGCCGCATGCGGCAAACGCATCGACGACGTCGGTGCGCACCCGCGTGCCGTCCGGCTGCCGGCGCAACGCGCGATCGATCGCTTCCGCAGCCGTGCGATGGCCGCCGCCGGTGTCCGAGAACAGGAACAGCACGAAAGGCTGATTCGGCTGATGACCGTCGACCATGCGTGCCACGCGCCGTGGTTCGCGCCGCGGTCACGCCTGACCCTGGCCGAGGTGGTGCGTGCCGCTCGCAAGAACGTGACGGCGGCCCGACAGGAGGCTTGAAACCGTCAAAGACAGCAGCATCACCGTCAATCCAGGGCTCGAAGGCGTCGTCGTCGGCGCCACCGAGATCAGCAGGGTGGCCGGCCAGGAAGGCCGTCTCACCTACCGGGGTTACGACATCGCGGACCTCGCGGCGCACGCCTCGTTCGAAGAGGTCGCATTTCTGCTTTGGCACGGCCGGCTGCCGAACACGGCCGAACTCGACAGTACGCGCCGCGACATGGCTGCCCAACGCTCGTTGCCGGGCCAGCTGATCGACTCGCTGCGCGCCGTGCCGCACAACGCGTGGCCGATGGATGTCGTGCGCACCGGCGTCTCGTCGTTATCGCAATACGTGCCGCCTCGCCCCGACGGAACGCACGTGTCGGACGTCGCGGCCGCGATGCGTCTCACGGCAGCGACCGCCACGATCGTCGCCGCATTCGACCGCGTGCGCCGCGACCTCGAACCAGTCGCCCCGCGCGCCGATCTCACGCATGCCGCGAACTTCCTCTATATGAAAAACGGCGAGGTGCCGTCGGAGACGGCGGCGCGCGCGCTCGACGTGTATTTCGTGCTGCTCGCCGACCACGGATTCAACGCCTCCACGTTCGCTGCACGCGTCACTGCAAGCACCTGGGCCGACATGTATGCGGCGGCGACGTCTGCCGTCGCGACGCTGCAGGGCGACCTGCACGGCGGGGCGCCCGGCAAAGTGATGAAGATGATCCTCGATATCGGCGATCCGGCCAAAGCAGAAGCCTACGTGCGGGCGCTGCTGGACAAAGGCGATCGCGTTATGGGGATCGGCCATCGCGAGTACAAGGTACGCGACCCGCGCGCCGAGCCGCTCGAACGTATGGCTCGTGATCTCGGCACGAGCGGCGGAAACCCACAGTACTACGCCGTGGCGCGCCGTCTCGAAGACGTCGCCGTGCAGGTGCTGAACGAGAAGAAGCCCGGCCGCCGGCTCTATGCCAATGTCGAGTTCTACACCGCGCCGACGCTGTACGCGCTCGGGATCGAGCCGGACATGTTCACCTGCATGTTCGCGTGCTCTCGCATGGCGGGTTGGACCGCTCACATCATGGAGCAGATGAAGGATAACCGCCTGATTCGACCGCAAGTCGATTACACCGGGTTGGTCGGCCTGCCGTGGGTTTCGATCGAACGCCGCTGATCCGAGCTTTTCACAATCGACGCACGAGGGAGCCACTTTCGATGAGGACTCGAATCGTTCTCGCCGTGGCGTGCATCGCGCTTGCCGCCGCCGGCTGTTCGCAAAACCAGCAGCAATCGAGCACGCCGCAGGCATCGGGCGCGGCGACGACCGCTCCGGCCAACACCACCGGCCTGCCGCTGCCCGCCAATGCGTCGGTCATCGACGCGCGCGATCTTCACCAAACGGTGAACCCGTCGCAAGAAAAGGGCTCGGCGTTCCAGTCGCTCGCGCAAGGGACATATGTCGGCCACGAAGTCGTGGCGTCCACGCCGGCGACGGTCGAGGATCTCGACAAGTGGCTGGCCACGGTGGCGCCGCCCGAAGGCTATAAGGCCGTGAACTCGTCGTCGAGCATCTCGCAGGCGGTGCACAAGTACGGCATCAGCTACGTCGCCTTCGTCAGCGGCAACAACAAAGGCGCGACCATCGTCGTCATGGATCCCAAGACCGTCTCGACGAAGCTCGGACCTGTCTTGGCGGTGCTGGACCGGTACAACGCGATGCCGGCCCAGCTCAAGGCGGGCATGGACGCGCAGGTCAAGGCGCGTACCGGGCAGTCTATCAGTGAGATGATGGACAAGAGCGCACCTTTGGGTGCCACCGTCTCGGCCCTCAACGACTTCCGCAACTCGGACAACCGGGCGATCATCCTCATCAGCGCCGAGAAGCAATAGCGCCGCCGAGCGTCTCCCAGCCGAACCATATCGGACCCGGCCCCATGAGGGGCCGGGCTTTTTTCACCCCAAAGTGTGGCCTCGATAGCTTGAGCGGAGGACATCCGGTGCCTTAACATAATCTTAAGGGACCAGCAAGGGGGGATTAGGGCATGGACATGCCGGGTCGCCTCATACGTTTCACCGCCGTCGCGCTGCTGCTTTGTGCGATCGCGCCCTGCTGTGCCTGGGCCCAGGATTCACCCGCGTTCGTCGCCGGTATCGCCCTTCCGCAAGTGGTCTACTATGGCGATTGTGGCCTGGAACAGCCAATGGTCCTCACCCTGCGCAGCGACTTCGTCTCCGATCTGAGCATGCGCGTCACGGCCCGCTACGACTACGTCGCGGACGATCCGAAATTGCCGGAATCCACCACGCTCGCCGTGCAGATGACGCAGATCTCGATGCTGCGTTACAGCGGAAGCATCAACGTGGGCACCGAGGCGTTCGCTTACCTGCGCGGCGGCGACGGCCTGTTGCGCTATCACGTCACCGCGATCGACGCGCTGCAAAACGCGACGCAAGGGGATGCCGGTTTCATCGCCGTGCGCCACTGCGGGCCGCAGCTCAGCGAAGCGCGCTAGCTTCCTACTCGCTCAGGCTCGGCCAGCGCTCGAGCGCCGCGACCACGTCGTCGACGGCTGCACCGTGTTCGGGCTTCATAAGCACGCTGCGAAGGACCGTGCAGCCGACCTGGTCCCACTCGACGGTCGGCAATACGTTTCCAATGAGTCCTCCGCCGACGCGCCACTTCGCGACGTAGAACGGGCGCTCGCGGTCTCGCATGAGATTGGTGAAGAGCGTTTCCGTTCTCGCCGAAACAGTGCTTGCTTTGGCGCGCTCGCCCCGGCGCATCGGCGCGAGCGCGATGATATCCAGCTCGGGTCTGACGACAGACGTCAACAGCGCACCCTCATCCGCGCGGTCGCAGGCGGCGATCGCCGCACGCCGGCAGGCCAGCAACACAGGGCCTAGCCCTTCATGTGCACGCAGCGGCAACACGCGCAGTGTCGTCCACAGCGCCGCGGCGGCAGCGCCGGCGCGCGAGCACTCCAAGCTGATCTCGCCGAGATGCAGATCGCGCGACGTGAAATAGGTGTAGGGAGAGTCGTGCTTGTACAACGCGCCGACAGACGGGTCAGCGAACAAGACGCAGCCGCAGCCGTACGGCTGCAAGCCGTGCTTGTGCGGATCGACGACGATCGAGTCGCACGCCGCAAGCGCCGCCCAGGAGGCGTGGTTCATCTCCGCCTCTGGCAGCGCTGCGATCAATGTGAAGAAACCGCCGTACGCCGCGTCCGCGTGCACGCGCCAACCGCGTTCGTGCGCGAGGTTCGTCACCGCATAAACGTCGTCCACCGCGCCTGCCGCAGTGGTGCCCGGCGTGACGACGACCGTGCCGATTTCGCCGCCGCATTTCGCCAACGCTTCGACGTGCAAGCGGCCGCCTGCATCGACCGGCAGCACGGCCGTCTCGATTCCCAAGACCTCGCACATGCGCGCATGCGTGTAGTGCGCCTCGCTTGAGAACGCGATGCGCTTGCCGGGGTGCAGCCGCGAGGCGACCCAGAGCGCCTCAAGATTGGCGATCGTGCCCGAACTGGTCAAGTGGCCCAGATGAGTCTGGTAGCCGAACATCTGCGCAAGCTGTGCGACGGCTTCTTGCTCGAGCGCGGCAGTCGCCGGTCCGCCGTCAAGCGCGTGGTTGTTCGGGTTGATGCGCGCCGCGGTCAGATAGGCGGCGAGCGCGACAGGATGCGGCGGCTTGAGCATCTGGCCGGCATAGTCGGGATGGAAGAAGGGATAGTTGTCGTGCAGACGCTGGACGAGCTCTTCGAGTGCAGCGTTCGCGGCCGCATCATCGACGCGCAGCGTCGCGTCAACCTCAAAAGGCCGCCAGCGACGCTCCCACTCGTCGACGCCGTCGAGACCGCGCGCGAGCAAGGAGCGGAACTGGTCGATTGGCCTAGTCCGTGATGGCTGAGAAGAGGTCGTCGAGGTCTTCGCGCGTCAGGCTCTTCGCGAACGCCGCGTCGCTGGCGATGACCGAATCCGCGAGCGCCTGCTTGCGCTGCTGCAGCGCTTGGATCTTCTGCTCTACGGAGCCGATCGTCACCAAACGATACGCGGTGACCGGCTTGGTCTGGCCGATGCGGTGAGTACGGTCGATGGCTTGCCGCTCGATCGCCGGGTTCCACCACGGATCGTAGAGCACGACGTAGTCGGCCTCTGTGACGGTGAGGCCGACGCCGCCCGCTTTGAGGCTCATGAGGAAGACCGGCGGTCCATCCTCGCGCTTGAAATCCTCAAGCACTTTGGCGCGGTTCTTCGTCGTGCCGTCCAAGTACGAATACGTGAGCTGGCGCCCATCGAACGCCTCGCGGATGATGCCGAGCATCTCGGTGAACGAAGAGAATACCAGGACGCGGTGGCCCGACTCGACGATCGATTCGACCAGCTCCAAGAACGCGGAGAACTTGCCCGAGGCGTCCTCGTCCTCGCGCCAATGCTCGCCGACCAGCCCAGGGTGATTGCAGATCTGGCGCAGTTTGGTGAGCGCCGCGAGGATCGAAAGCTGCGCACGGCCGATGCCGTGCTCGTCGACCTCGCGCATGATCTCGCGCCTGGCGCGCATCACCACTTCCTTGTACGCCTTGCGCTGCGACGGTGTCATCTCGCACTCGATGGTCTGCTCGGTGCGCGAGGGCAGATCCGCGGCGACCTGCTGCTTGAGACGGCGGATCATGAACGGCTGGACGCGCCGCGCGAGGCGCTGCTGCTTCTCGACGTCGCCATCGCGCATGATCGGCGTCTCGAACGTCGTCCGGAAATGCGTCTCCTTGCCGAGCAGCCCCGGCATGACGAAGTCCATGATGGACCAAAGATCGAGCACCGAGTTCTCGATCGGCGTGCCGGTCAGCGCGAGCCGCTGATCGGAGCGCAGCGACTTGATGACCACCGAGATCTTCGCTTGCGGGTTCTTGATCTGCTGCGCTTCGTCGAGCACGACCGTTCGGAACGGGATCTTCGCAAGGCTCTCGGCATCGCGCCGCGCGAGCGCGTACGAAGTCACCAGCAGATCGAAGTCCGAGGCGCTGTTGTACACGTCTTCCCGGCCTGCGCCTGCGGAAAGCAGCTGCACTTTGAGCTCCGGCGTGAAGCGGGCGGCTTCCCCGATCCACGTGTGCGTGACCGACGTCGGACAGACGATGAGGTTCGGCGCGCTGCCGCGGCCCTGGCGCTCGCGCTCCAGATACGAAAGCACCTGCAGCGTCTTGCCCAGGCCCATGTCGTCGGCGAGGATGCCGCCGAACGCGTAACGTCCGAGGTAGGCCAGGAAGTCGAGACCCCGGCGCTGGTACGGGCGCAATATCTTCGCAAGATGTTTGGGCGGCTCGCACTCGTCGATGCCGGAGAAGTTGCGCACCGCTTCGCGCAGGGTGCGCAATTGTTCGGGAAGCTCCGAATCGCCGCAGGCCTTGGCGAGATCGTCGTAGACCGACAGCATCTGCGCCGCGGACAAGCGCGCTTTGCCGCCGTGCTCGAGCCCGCCGCTGAAGCCGCCGGTCGCCTCGCGCAGCAGCGCGAAGGACGAGAGATCGATGAATTGTCCGTCGGAGAGCCGGTGATAGCGCCCGGTGCTTTGCCACAACGCTTTGATGTCGTCAGGCGACAGCTTTTGGCCGTCGAGCAGCAGCTCGACTGAGATCTCAAGCCAATCGATGGGACCGAACAGATTGGTCGGCCCTTTGCCGGTTTTCGCTTTTTGCGCCGGCTTCTCGTCAGCGTCGACGGTCACCGAGACCTGCAGCACCTTGGGGCCTTCGACGAGCGACTTGACGGTGTCGTCCATGTCCAGCTGGTAATCGGTGCGCCACGCGGGCAGTGACTCGGTGCCGAACTGATACGCGGCATCGGTCGGTTCGATACGCCACGTGGTCTCGTCGTACTGCGGCACCGTCTCATCGGGACGCTGCGCCGCAAGCTGCTCGTACACGTCGCGCGCAGGTCGGCAGCCGGCGCCCTCGATCCGCGCGCGCAGCCGGTGTGCGGTGGCGGGCGCGCAGTACGCGTAGCGTGCCTCGACGCCTTTCTTGCCGCTGTCCACGCGCTGCAGCGGATTGAAATCTTGCGGCGTCACGCGCCAGTTTGCGCCGCTGCGCGCGTCCTCGACCGACGCCTCGACCGTGATGCCATCGCCTTGCCAGCACAAACGCAGCAGCGTTTGCAGCGACATCTCATCGGGCAGCACCATGAGCGCGGCCGCGGTGTCGCGGTCGAGAAAACCGTGCGCGCGCTCGAGGAACACCGGTATCTCGTTCGCCGCGATGCGCACGCCGCCCGACGAGAGGAGCCGCTCGACGATGCGCAGGCTGAAGCTGCCGTCGTGCAGATAGAAGGTGCCGCCGTCGAACAGCCAGGCGGGCGTGCCGTCGATCGGCTTGACTTGGGCGACGTCGACTTCCGAGCCGTCCGGCCGCACGAAGACGCCGCGCAGCTCGAGATCGCCGTGCTCGTCGCGCGTGCCGTTCAGCCGCAGGCGCAGCGGCGCCAGCGCGATCCTGACCGCCGGCATCGCCTCGGGATGCGCGCCGAGGTGATCTTCGCAACGCACGCGCGGGTGCGCGATGAGGCGCAGCAGCAGCTGTGCGAAATTGTTGGTGAGGCCTTTGGTTTGCTCGCTCGTGGCGCGTGCGAGCGCGTAGTCGGCGGGTGTGCCGAACATCGTGCCCAGCGACGCGTCCGCCAGCAGCGCGGCATCGTGGCGATCCCACTCTTCGCCGGTAAGATTCGCTTGACGTGTCGTGCGATACAGCTGCTGCAGGTCGCCGTGCGTGCGCGGCACGCCGTGCAGCTTCGGCGCGTCCAGCGCGAGCCGGGCGTAGAAGATGCCCAGGCGGTCGTCAAAGCCGACGACGACCCATAACCGGCGGCGCGGTGCGACGCTTTCGTGGTGCGGCGTGAGCAGGTCGAGCAGATCGGGCGCCGCCGCGGTCGCGACCGTCGCGGAGTGCCCGTTGGTGCGCTGCTCGCCATTGGTGGACGTCTTGCCGTTGCCGGCGCTGTGTCCGTTGCCGGCCGGCGCGCCGGCGGCCGCCGCGGCAGGTGCCTGTTCCGCATCGCGCGTCGAAAGTCCGATCAGCGTGTACAGCGCGGCGACCGCATGCTTGCAGTCATAGCCGTAGCGGCACGTGCAGTTGCAGCGCATGCGCAGCGGCAAGCGCGATTCGTCACGCGTCAGCGTGGTCGTGTGCGTCTCGGTATCGGCGACGGTGCCGACGATGTCGGTGCGCCGCAGGTTCAAACTGCGAACCTTGCTGCGTTGGAACGCCGCGAGGCCTTGTTGGATGATGGTCTTGGGAAACGTGCCGTCGATCGACGCTTGGGTGGGGATGTGCGCTTGCCAGGCTCCGAGCGGTGGGCCGCTTCGGTCGGGCGCGACGCCCTCTTCGAAACGCAGCATGACAGGTTGTGCGGACTTGCTCGCAGCGCGGACAGCCATACCTGTTTCTAGTTCTCCGCCCCCGGAGCGGCTCCCGCCTGATTTCGCTCCCAGAATCGCAACGAATGCACGTTCATTGCGAACCGGTTTTGTTGTCGGTCCGCTGCGATATGCTCAGCGCGATGGAGGATTTGCGGCGCATGGCGCCGATTGCGCGAGCGGCCGCGCGGCGCGGACGCTCGTCGCCGGCCATCTGCGGGGGTGGCGCAGGCCCTCGTCGAACACGCATTCCCGTACACCTCGCATTGCGCGCGTTGAGAACGCGGCTGCAAATTCGCGACTTCGGCGCGCAGGGGGCGGAATGAAAAGAATCGCGATACTGCTTGCCGGGCTTGCAACCTGTGCAGCCTTGTCGACCGGCTGCGCCTCGACGAGCTTGCCGAACTTGTTTTCTCATCTCTTCCCAACGCCCAAGCCATCGCCGATCATCAGCGTCGTGCCGCCGTCGTTGACATTCACCGCGGCAAACAAAGGGCCGAGCACGATAACGGCGTCCGAAAACAACGGCAACACGTCGTTCTCCGCCACGACCACCGACGCGACGATCGCGAACGTCACACCACAGGGAGGAACGACCAACGTCTTCAACGTGACTGCGACCGGAAAGACCGGGGCGTGCAAGATCCAGGTCTCGGACGGCGCCGGCCAAACGTTCAACGTCCAAGTCACCACCAACTAACGCGCATGCCGGCGGCGGCTTTCGCCTCACGTTCATGACGCGCCGGTTCGCGTGCTTCACCTTCTGCGCGACACTTGCTATGGCTGCGCTGGCAGTCATGGCGGACGCGCCCAGCGTTGCCGGCACATCGGCACAGACGCCGGCACCTGGCGTCGCGTTCGATCAGGTCGATCGTACGATACCGGGAAGTCAATCGCCGCCGCCGCCGGGCTCGTATGCGCAAGAACTTGCGCTGGCCCAAAGAAAAGCATCGGCGCCATCGCCCTATGGCCTGCACATATCAATCGCCGAAACACTCGCGAACATGGCGCTCAGCTATATCCCCTATGCCGGTCCGTTCGCATCGATGGCGGCAGCGAAGGCGGAACAGGCGCAGCTCAAGCATGAGCGGCAGGAGGCACAAGAAGCGGTGGCGTTCGGCACGCTCACCCATTACGCGTACTACAACGGATGGACGAGAATCGAGTCGGGCCAGTACGCATTCATCAGACGGCCTGACCTCGGCAAACTGTACACCCTTGACCTCAAGAACAAGGCGTACATCGTTTCGGATCTGCCGCAGGGAGCCCCAGTCGCGGCGACGCCCTCACCAGGCTCGGCCGTGGAATCAACTCTCGGGTGGACGACGGGCGGCACGCTTGACCTCGAAGGCCAGACCACGACCCAATACGTCGCCGGCGATGTCATGAACATCACGCAGTCTGAAAACGGCGATTGCCAACAGGAGACGATCAGCGTCGATGTGACCGAGTATGTCGCGGCCGCGCCCGATCCGACGCCGCTCACCAGCGCGGCGCTCGAACAACTCGCATTTCCCACAGGCTGCGTGCCTGCCATCACCCACCGGGAGAGCGGCACCGCACCTGGTGACCGAATGTTCGTGTATCGCGTCATCCACATCGTCGGCGGATCAGCGATGGAGCTGGAGATGCCGGTGCTGCCTATCTTCGGGCATACGTCTGGCAAGCAAACGCCTCCGCCGTTGTCGAACGGCGTGTGGCTGCTGTCCGAGCGAGCGAACATCATCGCGATCCAAGCAGGCGACGACGCGCTGTTCTCGCCGCCTGCGGATTTCACGCTCGCCCAACGCAGTGGTGCACAAGGCGCAGGTCATTGAAACAGTTAGTGGGCGCGACATGGCTTCGCGCATTGGGGTGCGCAGCGCTGTACGCGTTCGCCATCGCTGCTGCGCAAGCCGACCAACAGCCCGTGACCGCGACACCCGCCGCGTCGGCTTCGCCGCTCGAACAGCCGTCGCCGGCGGCGTCGCCAGCGCAACTGGTGCCGGCATCGCCGTCGCAAACGACGCCGGCATTGCAATACGTGCAGGTTCAGCACGCGAGCACGCTGACGATGCCCGGCATACCGGGTGCACCTGGTTTCAAGCTGCCCGCGTACTTCCAGCAACAGATCCAGCAGGAGCTCGAGGGCCAATTGAGCAGTCGCCTTCACGACTTTCTGACTGGCGTACTGCGCGGTGCCCTCACCCGAGCGTCACCGCTGATCGGATTCCTCGCGAACGAAGTCGCGAGCAAGCTCGAGGACAAACTGCTGAGCAAAGTCCTGCCCGATCCGAACATGCCGATCGTGAAGATGAAAGATGTGTCGATCTCTTCGACGACCACATTGTCGGCCGACAGGACGCGCGTCGACTACGCGCACATCTCGATCATCGCGCAGTGCGACACCGGAAAGATGATCACGCTCGAGCACGACAAGAAGACCTATTTCGTCACGACGCTCGACGCGAACAACGCGTACATCCAATCAGCGACGTCAGGCGGCGCCGGCTCCATGCAGATCCACATCGAAACCGTGCCGGATGCGCAGACCGAGACCATCGCCGGGCTCGTCGCGCATCACGAGGTCGAGACGCTGACCGCGACCGGCATCCACGTGCCCAAAGTCACACAGGACCGATGGTATGCAGTGAGCGACATGGCGAACGCATGCGGCGGGAACGGCCAGCGCACAAACGGGAACGTCGAGATTCCACTCCGTTCGGTCAACAAGATCGACCCGAAAGATCTCCCGATCACGCTGCCGTCGATGCCGGGCCTCGACCTGAACAAGCTCCTGTCGACGCAGATCGAGACCACATCGGTGAAGCAGATCACATGCGCGCCGCAGTTCTTCGACGTGCCCCCAGACTACACGCAGGTTGAGGCGCCCGCACAGCTCCGCTAGGCTGCAGGTCGGGCAACGTGGCGGCCGCGAGGGCGGCGCGCGTACGAGGCCGAATCCGCGCTGACACGGGCGCGACGTGCGCACCGTCCGTCTTCGATGGAGGATTGCATGATGCAGCGTCAATGGCGCTCCCTGACATTTGCATTGGCCGCCGGCCTGTGCGCGTTGACCGCTGCGGCGGTTCCGCTCTTCGCGAGCGGCGCGACGCAAATGATGATCGAATACACGATCAGCACGCAAGCGAAGATGCCCGGCATGATGAGCATGTTCGTGCATCCGAGCGCTCAAAGCGAGACGCACTACGTCTCGCAGACGCGCGAGCGAGACGATCAAGGCAACACAAGCCAGATCGTCCAGTGCGATCTCAAGCGTGTGATCCATGTCGACAACGGCGCGAAGACGTACTACGTACTGACGTTCGCACAGATGAAGGCGATGATGGACGCGCAGGTGCAGCAGTACTACCAGCAGATGCATCAGACGCCGCCCCCGACGCCGAGCCCGGTCGGCTCTCCGATCCAGGGCTCTGGTGGTTTCACCCTCTCGATCAACACGGTCAACGATCCGAACACGCAGCAGATGTTCGGCATGACGGCTCACCATATCACGGAGACGATCACCGGCACCTCGACCGGCACCGGCCAGTGCCCGAACGGCTCGATGTCGATGACAAACGATGAATGGTACGTGCCGACCCAGATCACGTTCTCGTGTCCGCTGCCGAAGCCACAGATCCCGGCCATGCCGTCCAACGTCCCGCACGGAGGCGGCGGCGCCGCGTCGAATCCTTGCTTCGGCTCGTTCCAGCTTCAGGCGAGCGGCAAGGCGCACACCGAAGATCGCTTCGCGTTGAAACAAGACACGACGCTCGATCTCGGCTTCAAGATCACGACGCACGAAGAAGTGACGAAGTATCAGATGAGCCCATACGATCCGTCGCTGTTCGACGTGCCGGCAGGCTACACGCAAGTCCAGCCTCCGGCGACGCTGAGCGGGCACTAGCACACACTGCAACCGCTCGCCGTTCCGGGCACGTGGATGTGGTCGGTCTGGCAACCCGACCGCAACGTGTTCTTCAATTCGCTCTTCCTACAGCGCGAGGGTGGCAACATCGTCGTCGATCCGCTGGCATGGACGCCGCAAGACGAGGCGCAGATGCGCGAGCGCGGCGGCGTCGCGTGGATCGTCGTCACCAACCGCGACCACGAGCGGCGCTCGCGCGATCTCGCGCAGCTGTTCGGCGCAAAGATCGCGGCCAGCGAGCGCGACGCGCCGCTGCTGTCCGGCCCTGTCGATCAGACGCTGCGCGAGGGCATCGAAGCGTTTCGCGGCATCTCTGTCATCGAACTCGAGGGCATGAAGTCGCCGGGCGAAATCGCGCTGCATCTGCGATCGCATAGGACCGCGATCATCGGCGACGCGCTGTGGGGCGATCCGGCGGGCACCGTGCGCCTGCTGCCGGACGAAAAGCTGCTCGATCCGCACAAAGCTGTGCGTTCGCTGCGCAAGCTGTGGGCGCTGCAGCTCGAAACGCTATTGGTCGGCGACGGCGCGTGCATCTTCCACGGCGCCGACGCGGTGATCGGCGCGTATCTCGAATCGCGCGCCGACGTGTACGTCAACCGGATCAACATGGACGAGGTGCCGCCGGAGACGTTCGTCGAGGTGAGCCCGAAGGGCACGCGCTTCGCAGGCACCGAGCGCGAGATCGGGCTGTACATCGGCGCGCGCAAGCTCGGCTACCGCATGACGACCATGCAACCGGGCGACCGTTACTGCCCGATGCACCTGCACACGCGCGAAGAGGAGATGTTCTTGGTCTGGGACGGAATTGCCACGATCCGGACGCCGCGCGGCGACATCGAATGCCGGCGCGGCGACTTCATCTGTTTTCCGACGGGCAAGAGCGGCACGCATCAGCTCGCGAACACGTCGGACGCGCCGTGCACGGTATTGCTGCTCGGCATGTACGATCTGCAGGAGCTGTGCTACTATCCGGATTCGGACAAGGTCATGATCGACGCGCTCGACGGC
>JAFAHD010000046.1 GCA_019237415.1 Vulcanimicrobiota bacterium | reverse complement strand
CGCCGGCCGGCACGCCGCTACTTCCGCCGTCGCGCCTGTACGTCGACGATCCGCATGGGTCGAACAACTCCCAGCACGACGACGCGTGCCTTGTGTTCTTCACGAACTGGCGCTTGGTGATATCGGCGGACGGCTAGGGGAGCGCTGGGGCGGAAGGACTCGAACCTTCGAATGCCAGCTCCAAAGGCTGGTGCCTTACCAACTTGGCGACGCCCCATCGACGAAGCGAACCCGTTTTCTCGCAGCGTTCGCGCATTCCCCGCGCGAAGATGACCGGCGCAAACACAACATGCGCCGCTCGTTTCGATTCGCCCCGCTGCTCGCGATCGCCGCCGCGCTGGTCGCCGGAGGCCTGCTCGTCAATCATCAAGCCTCGGTGCCGGCGCCGACGATCGAGTACGCCCCCACGTCGCGCTGCTCGGGACTCGTCACGATCGCCGAGAACGACAAACGCCCAGGTGCGACTGTTCAGGTGACGCTGGACGGCGGCGATCCGATCAACACCGGCTGGAGCTACCGGCATCCGTTCACGGGCTATGCGCCTATCACCATCAAGGCGCGCGGCTACGATCCTGTCAACGGTTTTAGCCCATTGGTTGCGAAGACGATCGACTGCGCACCCAGCCGCTAGGCCTATTGGACGAAGCGGCGCGCTCCGATGTAGCGCGCGGCGTAGTAGTCCATGCCCAGAGAGTCGATCATGACGCCGCGCATCGAGGCGTGAATGAACTTGCCGTGGCCGATGTAGATGCCGACGTGCGACGCGCCGCTGGTGTAAGTCTCAAAGAACACCAGATCGCCGGGCATCAGCAGGCGTTCTGCGATCCGGTGGCCCATCGCGAACTGCTCGTCGGCCATGCGCGGCAGCTCGATGCCGTTTTTTGCGAACACCGTCTGGACGAAGCCAGAGCAGTCCACGCCCGCGAAGCTCGTGCCGCCCCACATGTAGGGCACGCCGAGGTAGCGCATCGCGGTGTGCGTGATCCGCGCGTCCAAGCCGAGGGCGCGCTCCGCCAGCTCAAACGATTCTCCGCCGGGCAGCACGGGCGGCGCGCTGCCGGCGTGCGTGGCGGCCCACAGGGCGTTCGCCGCGACGATGCGCGCGACCGAACCCGTGTAGTTGGCGATGGCATCTGGGTTTGCCGCGCGCTGCGCCGCAGTGTGGCGAGCAGGCTTTGGATGGTGTGCGATCGCGGCGGGTTTTGCGCGTGGGGGCAACGGGATGATGACATGCTGCCCTAGCTGGAGCACGGTCGTGTCTGTCAGATGGTTGCGCGTTTCGATCGCGCTTAAGGACGCGTTGAACCGATCGGCGATCGTCGACAGCGTGTCGCCGCCGACCACCGTGTAGGTGGTGGAATCAGCCGCCGCCGGAACGGCAATGGCGGCAAAGCACAAGCCTAGCAGAACAGCAAAGGGGTGGCGCAACGCGTCCTCTTCTGGGCTGATCTTCAGTTGTGGAGCGGAATAGCTCTGACGAAGGGAGTGAAAACTGCAAAACGCCGCGTCATATCGCGTCGCGCTTGCCTATCGGTGGCCTTCGACCGCTGGCTTGGCCGCCCTGCTCAGAAGGTGTGACCTACATCTCATTCCGGGACGCGGCCGCCTCGACCGTGTCCGCCACCGCCCGCGCGAGGCGCCGGATTTCAGATTCGTCCGGCCCTTCGACCATGATGCGGATCAGCGGCTCGGTACCCGACGGGCGCACGAACACACGGCCGGACCCGTCCAGCGCCGCCGTCGCGGACTCGATCGCGCGCTGCACGCCCGCATCCGCTTGGACGCGCTGCTTGTCCGCGACGCGCACGTTGAGCAGCACCTGTGGGTACACCCGCATGATCGATGCCAGCTCGCGCAGCGAACCGGTTTCGGCGCGCATGCTCAAGAGCTGCACCGCGGTCGCGATCCCGTCGCCCGTCGTGTTCGCTTGCATATCGATGATGTGGCCGGACTGCTCGCCGCCGATGCGATACCCGCCGCGCTGCATCGCTTCGAGCACGTATCGGTCGCCCACCGCCGTCCGCTCCAACGCGACGCCGGATTCTTCGAGCGCCCGGTCGAGTCCGACGTTGCTCATCACCGTCGCGACCACCGTGTTGCGCGGCAGCGCGTTTTCCGCTCGCAGGCGCTTCGCCCAGATCGCGAGCACGTGGTCCCCCGTGACGATGTCGCCCTGCTCGTCGACGAACAGCGCGCGGTCTGCGTCGCCGTCGAAGGCGACGCCGACGCTGCCTGGATTTCGCGCCACCGCGGACCGCAATGGCTCCATGTGGGTCGCGCCGCACTCGACGTTGATGCGCCGGCCGTCCGGCTTGCAGTGCAGCGGCACGACGAGCGCACCGAGCGCCTGGAACACTCGCGGCGCGAGCGCATAGGCTGCGCCGAATGCCGCATCCACCACAACCGTCGTGCGGCGCAGCGCGGTTCCGAGGGAAATGCAGTGGCGTTCGTATGCGCCGACGACGCGGCGGCGCTCAAGGATCTCGCCGACGTCGGCGCCTGTGGGCCGCGGCAGGGACTCGTGGGACACGACGGCCGCGGCGATCTCGTCTTCGATGGCATCGGGCAGCTTGGCGCCGTCCGACGCGAAGAATTTGAAACCGTTGTCTTCGATCGGGTTGTGCGAGGCGGAGATGACGACGCCTGCTGCAGCGCCGAGCTGACGCGTGAGGAACGCGACGCCCGGCGTCGGGATGATGCCGAGTTTCCACACGTCGAGGCCGACCGAGGCAAGGCCCGCACACAGCGCGGCCTCCAGCATCGGGCCGGACATGCGCGTGTCGCGCCCGACAATGACAGGGCGGCGCGCGCCGTGCGACGCCAAGACGTGGCCGCCCGCGCGGCCAAGGGCGAACGCCAGCTCCGGGGTGAGGAACTCGTTTGCAACCCCGCGCACGCCGTCCGTGCCGAACAGGCCGTTCATCGGCCGGAGCGCTCGAGATGCGTCTCGATCACCTGTGCAGCCGCCGCGCTCAGCGGCATGCGCGCCGCGAGCGTCCCCAGCACATCCGCAAGCGGCAGGAATGACCACACGCTCGCGCGCCCGATCGTAGCGCCGAATCTGTTCGCTTCGATATCGAGCAGCGCCAGCGCCCGGTGCAGGGGAGATTTTTTTCCATCGCTGCATTGCAAGAGCGCAAACGGCGTGCCCGACTTGCGGCTGATGCCCGGGTATGCCCCGATGTGCAGCAAACCCGAGGACTCGCTCCCCGCCGCGCGGCACACGCGATGCAACGCGTCGCCGGGCAGTCCTGGGAGTTCGATCTTGACGAGCGCGGTGGGTTCGCCGAATTCGATCGCCGCGGCGCGCGTGTCTCCCGCTTGCTGCTGACGCGCTCCAAAACCATCGAGCCATAGTCCGATAGGGCAGCGCGACATCCACTGCGATGCGGGCGCGTCGCGCACAACCGCCTCGATGCGCGATCCAAGCCGGTCGCCAACCTGGCTCGCGAGTTTCTCGTCCACCGCGGCTTCGCCACCTTCGACCGCGAACAAGAATGTGTGCGTTTCCGGTGCGGCGCGCAATGCCGACGCAGCGGCCAGGAACGGCGTGTGCCAATCGCCCGGCGCGGCGGCGTTCCAAATCGCGCAATCCACGTCCGCATCGACGACGACCGGTAGAACGACTGGACATTCCTCGAACGCGTCGAACACCGCATCGCACACAGAAGCCGACGGAGCCGGCGATGCGATGATGCGCAGTGCCGATACCTTCACAGCGGCGCTTTCCGCGCCGCCGGGCCATACAACTGCAACAGGACGTCGTTGGCCCGCGCTGCGTGCAGTTGCGAGTAGGAATAGAGCAGCGGCCTGGTCGCCTGTAGATGATGCCATAGCAAGCGCTTCGGATCCCACGATTCGACGACGTTTTCGACATACCAGACGCGCGCGTCCGGCTGCCCGTCAAGCCAGCGCAACGCAGCCTCCGGGCCTGAGCTCGCGCTTACCTTATATATGCTGTGGTCGCGGACGTCGGGCGAGGCCGCCAGCACCATGGATGGACCCCACTGATCGAAGACGATCGCGTCGGCCGGCTGCGCGTGTTCGTGGAGCGCGATCTCGACCGCGTACCAATCCGTCGTCTGATAGTACGGAACGAACAGATAGTTCGCCAGCGATGCAGATGTGCCGGCCAGCACCAGCACGGCGACGAGTACCCCGGCGATCCACTGGCGGGCCGCGATCAGCGCCCCGCTCACGGCGCCGGAGGCGATCGCGAAGGCGGGCACGGTCAGCGCAAGATATCTGGTCACCATCAGGTCCTTGTGGAGCGCGACGGACAGCGCGATCTGCAAGACGACTGGGATGAACAAGAACGGCAACGCGGTCCGCCTGCCGAGCCACGCGCCGGCGATGACGATGATGATGGCTCCAAGCGTGATTGCGATCTGAACCGGCGCCGCGTCGAGCGCTTGCGGCGGCGTGAACAGCAGCGTATCGGGCGCGACGGACCACCAAGCGACGGCGACGCCCGGGAAGCCGCCCTGCGGCAACTGGATGCGGATCGCCCAATACCACGGGATCAGCGCGACGAGCGACCCCACCGCCCAGCCCGCGGCCGGCAGCGCGCCGCGGCGCACGAGCCCATACAGCGCCTGCGCGGCGACGACGAAGCTGCCTAAGTACAGCGTGTACGGCATCGCGATCGCCAGCACGCCGTAGCCAAGCCAGAGCCACCGGCGCCGCCAGCCGCCGGCCACCTCGGCGCTCGTCAGCAGCCACCACGAGCTCACCGCGAGCGCTGTGACGATGCCGTACATGCGGAACAAGTGCGCCTCGCTGACGAGCAGCGGCGCAGTCGCGGCGATGAGCGCAGCGACGGCGGCCGCGATGGGCCCGAACCAGCGGCGCGCCAGCGCCCACGTCGCGGCGATCGTCAGCAATCCGAAGGGCGCCGTCACGTATCGGTACGCGGTCGCCGGCCAATGGAGCGCCGAATCGACGAAATGCATGACGAGGTAGAACAGCGGCGGATGGAAATTCGCTCGCGCCGTGAAGTCGATCAGCTGGGGAATGGGCAAGATCGACTCGCCGTAATAGAACGCCTCGTCAGGCGTCAGGCTCTTGTCGCCCAGATGCCACAGGATCGCGAACGCGCCGATGCATAGCGCAAGGCCAAGGCCCACGACACCGATCAGGCCTGCCCTTCGCGCGCCGTTCACGGTCTGGCCGGCTTCACTTCGCCATACAGCTGGAGCAATGCCCAGTATGCTTCTGACGAGTGCTTCTGCAGCGTCGAGTACAGCAACGGCCGCGTCTTGGCGAGGTAACGCGCCACGATGCGATCGGGATCCGGGAAATAGCCTTGGTTCTCGATGTACCACACCCGCGACGCGGGATGCGCGTCGAGCCATTTCACCGCGAGCTGCGGCGGATACGGGTAGCTCATCAACATCACCTGATGGCCCTTCACGTCCGGCGAATCCTCGAGGACGAGATACGGCTCCATCTGATTGAAGATCAAGATGTCTCCAGGGCGCGAGCGCTCGTGCAGCGCGATCTCGATCGCGTACCAATCGGTGCTCTGATAGTAGGGATCGAAGAGGAAATTCGCGAGCGCCGTCGCGTTGCCGGCGAGCGCCACGACGATGAGCAGCGCGCCGATGACCCGCGCGCGTGACGCCAGCAGCCATGCCGCGACTGCGGCGAGGGCGATCGCGAACGCAGGCAGCCAGAGGCCGACGTACCGATACAGCAGCAGGTCGCGATGGAAACCGAACGAGATGATGAGCTGCAGGACGAGCGGCACGAAGAGATACGGCAGCGCCGTTCGGCGACCCAACCAACACGCCGTCGCGGCGACGATCACCACGAGTGCAGCGAGAATACTGTCGAACGTAGGCGACGTCCAACTCTCGGGTGGCGTCATGAGCAAAACCGCGGTGGCGAGGCCTTGCACCCCGAACGCGGCTCCCGGAAACGCGCCGTGGGGAAGCTGGATGCGGATCGCCCACGACCACGGGATCAACGCCAAGGCTGCCGCGATTCCCCACGCGAGCGCGGGCCATGCGCCATCGCGGCGTACGACCGCGTACAGTCCTTGCGCGGCGACGACGAAGCTGCCTAAATACAGCGTGTACGGCAAGGCGACGACGATCGTGCCATAGCCGAGCCACAACCAGCGCCGGCGCCATCCCGTCGCATCTTGCGCCTCGAGCAGCAGCCACCACGAGACCATCGCGAGCGCGATGACGATCGGGTACATCCAGAACAATCGGTCCATGGCGACGAGCAGCGGTTGCGTCGCGACCACCAGCCCGGCGATCGCCGCGCACACCGATCCGAACCAACGAAAGGCCAGTGCCCACGTCGCGAGGATGGTCAGCAGGCCGAACGGCGCCGTGAAATACCGGTAGTCGGGCGCGGGCAGGTGCAAGACGGAATCGATGTAGTGGAAGATCAGATAGAACAGCGGCGGGTGGAAGTTCCCGTAGACCGTGATGTTGATCAGCCGCGGCAGCGATGCGATCGACTCGCGGTAGTAGAACGCCTCATCGGGAAACAGGCTCTTGTCGGCGAGCCGCCAGAAGATGAGCACCGCGCCCACGCAGAGCGCGGCGCTTAGCCAGAGGACGTCGGCGCGCGACGGACGCGCCTGCGAGGGCTGGTCCGTCATCAATCGTTGCCGAATATCGCACCGGAAAGGATTGATGTCGCCGAACGTTTCATGCTACCATATATCGGCTTTTGCAATTGCCAAGGAGAGAACTCGTCTTGCCCAATATCGATGCTGCCAAGAAGTGGGCTCGCGCGTCCGAGAAGCGCCGCGAGCGAAATCTCGCCGTGAAGACCGCGCTCAAAACTGCCTATCGTAAAGCCGCGTCTGCGCCTACGGGCGATAACGTCAAGGCCGCGGCATCTGCGTACGACAAGGCGGCTGCTCGCGGCATCGTACACAAGAACAAGGCGAACCGCAAGAAATCCAGACTCGCCAAGCGCGCGCGCGCGGCCGCAAAACGCTGAACCTGCGCCTGGCCGGCGTCATCATGGTGCTGGCCTTGGCGCTGGTGCCCGCGCTCGCCGGCGCCGGGCCGCAGGGAGGCGCGCAAAGCGGCGGCACCGCAACGCCCGCCCCTGAAGCATCCGGGCCCGGCAAGAACATCACGCCGTTCTCCACTCCCGAACCGACGGGCACGCCTGGACCGATCGGCAATGGCTTCGTGCTTGCGGGCTACAACGGGGCAGCCGCATCCGGCGGCGTGATCCCGCTGCAGATCCCGACCGCAACGCCGCCGTCTCCGTGGCCGGGTTCGAACGGCACGGGTTTCTACGCCGAGTTGACTGGTCGCCTGTCGGCGACGTTCGCCGCATCGCTGCGCTTTCATGACTACGTCCTCCATGGCGGCGACGATCCAATCGTCAATCTCAGCGAGGGCGATATCGTCTATCAGCCGCGCGGCGGTCTTTTCGCGTTCGGACTCGGCTACGGATCGTGGATGCGCTCGACCAGCAACGCGTCGGCGAATTCGATCGGACTCGGCGTGCAGTTCATGCCGGATCTTCGCCAGCGCCTCTCACCGTATGCGAGCTACTTCTACTATCCGTCAGGCCGGACGATGGGAACGACGGCCGGCATCTCAGCCGCGCAGGCCGGCATCATGGTCCGGCCGACGAAGGCAGCGCTGCTCTTGCAGCTCGGCTACGACTACATCGGCTATCCGAACGGGAACATTTCGCCGACGACGTTGAGCGGACTCCAGGTAGGTCTCGGCATCGGCTTCTAGCGCGGGTCCACGACGACCGTGACGCGCGCGTCGCGGCTTCGCCGAAGGCTGTGTACGTGCGCGCACGCGTCGAGCAAGACGTCCTCGCGTGGCGCTTTGATCGCGATGCGCAGCCGGTATTCCCCGCGCGCCTTTGGCAACGGATCCGGTGCCGGTCCGAGCACCTGCGCACCGGCCGCGTGATCGCGCAAAGCTTCGGCTACTCCCGCAGCGGCTGCGCTGACTTCGCCCATCGCAACCCCGGAGATGCCGACGTATGCCAACGCGCCGAACGGCGGATAGCTCAGCTCTTTGCGGAGTCCTAGCTCTTTGCGGGCAAATGATTCGTAATCGTGCTGCGCGGCCATGGCGATCGCGTAATGTTTGGGAGTGTACGTCTGCACGAAGACCCGGCTGCCCGGCGCAGCCCGCCCCGCCCGGCCCGCGACCTGCGTCAGCAGTTGGAACGTGCGCTCCGCCGCGCGAAAGTCCGGCCTGTTCAGATCGAGATCCGCCGAAACCACGCCGACGACCGTAACGGTCGGAAAGTCAAGGCCCTTAGCGATCATCTGCGTTCCGACGAGCACGTTTGCGTCGCGGCCGAACGAGCCGAGCAATCGCGCGTGCGCGCCGCGCGCGACGGTGGTATCGGAGTCCATGCGAACGACGCGCGCCTGCGGCAGAAGTTCGCCGATCTCTTGTTCGACGCGCTGGGTACCGAATCCGTACGGCCGCAGATCCGGCGCCCCGCACTTGGGGCACGCAGCCGGCACCCGAAATGCATCGCCGCAAATATGGCAGCGCAGCGCCTGGTCCGCCGTGTGCAGCACGAGCGACACCGCGCAGCGCTTGCAGCGCGGCGCGAAGCCGCACGCGCGGCAGAGCAGCACACCCGCATAGCCCCTGCGGTTCACGAAGAGAATGACTTTCTCGCCGCGCCGCAGCGCGTGCTCCATCGCGCCGAGCAGCGCGGGGCTGATCGAGCGTCCAGTCGCCGCGGGGCGCTCCCTCGTCATGTCGACGATTTCGACGGGCGGCAGTGGCGCTGCCGTGGCGCGCGCCCGCATCGGCGCGTAGAGGATGCCGCCGCTGCGCGCCTCCCAATACGACTCTAGACTCGGCGTGGCGCTTCCGAGGAGCACCGTGCCGCCCGCGGCGCACATTCGCTCGCGCGCTACAGCGGCCGCATCGTAGCGCGGCGCGACGTCTTGTTTGTACGACGGTTCGTGCTCCTCGTCGACGACGACCAGACCGAGCTTCGGCAGGGGCGCGAACACAGCCGATCGAGCTCCGACCACGACATCGATGGCGCCTGCCGCTGCGTCCTCCCACACGCGGCCGCGCTCACCGGCTGACAGTCCGCTGTGCAGCACGCCGACGTGCGAGCCGAAAAGCGCTTCAAACCGCGCCGCGGTTTGCGGCGTCAGCGCGATCTCCGGCACGAGCACGATCGCGCGCCCGCCCCGCTCGCGTACGCGGTCCACCAGCCGAGAGTACACGAACGTCTTGCCCGAGCCAGTGACGCCGTGCAGCAGCGCGACGCCGCCGCCCTCTCGCGCCAGGGCATCGATGCGCTCGATCGCCTCGCGTTGTTCGCCGGTCGGCGTGAATGGAGGCGCGGTCCCCATGCCGGAACGCAGCTCCTGACGCGTTTCTTCCTCTATACGTATCACGCCGGTCCGCGCGGCGCGTTTCACGACCTGCGAGGACGCCCCCGCGACGCGGCGCGCCTGCGCGAGCGGCAGGCGGCCGCCTGCCTGGGAAAGCGCGTCGACGAGCCGTTTCTGCACCGCGCCCTTGGCGGCAGCTGCGTCCAAGAGCTCGAGCGCCTGCGGACGCGCGGCCGGTTTCACGGCTTGTGCCGTGCGCACCGATGAGCGAGTCAGGACGCCCTGTCGAACCAATGAATTCAGATGCGCGGCAAGGCGTTGCGCCGGCATGCGCAATCGTGCGCGCACCGCCGCACGTGCCGCAGCCAGCATCGTGAAGGGCTTTTCTTTGAACGCGTTGTGCAGCGCCCCGCCGACTCGATCGCTCGGCTCCGGCGTTGCGACGAACGCAAAGGCTGCGCGTTCGCCGCCGGCCAGGGCGCGCGGCGCCACGGCGCTCAGCGCTTCTCGGAACGTGCACGCGTACCGCCGGCGCAACCACGCTGCCAGGCGTACGGCCTCCGAACCGAAGCGCGCGGCTGCGTCCTCGACCGCGCTGATCGGCTTGAGCGCGGCGTCGCTGCCGGGAACGAGCAGCGGAGGACTGACGACCCAGCCACCGACGGTACGGCCGCCGAAAGGCACCCGCACGCGCGACCCCAGCGGCGGGGGTTCGCCGTCGGTGCGGTAGGTGTACGCGCGGTCGACTTGGGATGACGGCACGTCGACGACGACGTCGACGCAGACGATTTCGCTCACTCCATCGTTTCTTCGACTTGCGGGGGCTTGGCGCATTGTCGGACGGCGTCTCGCACCAGCTGCACGTCGATAGCCACAGCGTAGCGGACCTCACCGATGCGCTCGGGCAGCACGAACTGCACGCTGCCGCCGCTGCGCTTCTTGTCGCGTCGCAGCGTTTGCAACACCCGGTCCTCGTCGCGCTTGGCAAGCGGGCGGCGCCCGCGGCCCGGTGGACTCCAATACAGCGGCAAGCCTGCGCCTCGCAATGCGGCCAGTATCCGCGCATGGTCTGATGGTGCGAACATCCCAAGCCGCACGGCGAGCAAACCGGCGCCCCGCAGGCCCACCGAAACCGCGGCGCCGTGCGAAAGCGCCCCGCGCGCGACGTGCTCGACGGCATGGCCGATCGTGTGTCCGAGGTTGAGCGCGGCGCGGACGCCCCGCTCCTGCGGATCTGCGGCGACGACCCCGACCTTGACCCGCGCGGCGCGCACGATCAGCTCGCGCCAGGCTGCGATGTCGGTCTCAGCGACGTCGGTGCGCTCGACGAGGTCGAGCAGCCCAGGGTCGGCGATAATCGCGGCCTTGATGATCTCCGCGATACCCGTCGCTCGTTCGCGCACGGCCAGCGTACGCAGCGCGTTCAGATCGGCGACGACCGCGCGCGGCGGCCAAAACGCGCCCGCCAGGTTCTTGCCCTGCGGCAGGTCGATCGCCGTCTTGCCCCCGATCGCCGCATCGGCCATCCCCAGGACCGTTGTGGGCACGGCGATCCACGCGATGCCGCGCATGTACGTGGCGCTCGCAAAGCCCGCCAGATCGGTGATGCTGCCGCCGCCGACCGCGACCAACGTTGTGGAACGGTCGGCCCCCAGGCGCAGCAGGTCTTGCCACAAGGACTGCGCACCTCGGACCGACTTGCCGCGCTCGCCGCCGCGCACGAACAGCGATCCCAACACTCGCGCACCCCGAGCTCTGAGCGCGCCGACAATCCGTCGCGCGCGCGCTCGCACCCGGGCGTCCGCGAACACCACGACCGGCGCGCCATGCTCCACTGCTGCGGCGACGTCTGGGGCGGCATCGTCGCTGACGATCACGGGGTACGACAGGCCGTCGACAATCGTGCTGCTCACCGACGGGCGCGAGCGCCAATGCGCCCCCGGTACCACCGCGCGATCGCGGCGGCGATTTTGCTCGACGAATCGCCATCGACTAAGATGCTCAGATCGTTGTCGGCATACGCGATCGCGCGCGCTGCGAGCAACTCGCGCACCCGCTCGAGCGTTGGCGCCTCGCCCAGCAGGGGACGGTGCGTGCGCCTGACGACTCTCGCATGAGCCGCCTCGGCTGATATCGCGAGGTGCACGATGCAGCCGCGCGCGCGCAGCAGTCTGCGATTTGCCGGGTCGAGCACGGCGCCGCCCCCGACCGCGATCACGCTCGGCGCCGCGCTGATGAGGCGCGCGAGCATCTGCCGCTCGAGATCGCGAAACGCCGACTCGCCTGCCGACGCGAAGATGTCGCGAATCGGGCCGTGGGCCTTGACGATCTCCGCATCGCAGTCAGCGAATGGCAATTCCAACAGCCGCGCGAGACGCCGGCCCACCGTGCTCTTGCCGGCGCCCATGAAGCCCGTGAGCGCGATGTGCATGCGCGCAGACTAGATCGGTTTTTGAATGCGCAGCGGGAAGGTCGCGCCGTAGAATTTCGCCAGGATGCGGTATTCGCCCGGCGGCGCGACGAGATCTCCCGATGCGTGGAAGTCCCATTCCGCGGTGAAGACCTTCGTCTCCCCCGGCTTGAACAGCAGCGTGCTCGGCTTGTGCGAGATGTTGTGGAAGTACGACGAACGCCACACTTCGAGCGGAAACACGAACAAGCCGCCTAAGAACGATCCGACGCGCCGCACGATGAACTCGTATTGCAGCGACGTCGGAAACTCCAAAGTGTCGGGCAGCGGCGAGGCGTTGGTGATCGCCAGGCGTATCTCGATCGGGCCGTCCGGGGGAAGCATGGTCACAGGCCGCTGCGAGATGGGATCGAGCACTTCGAAGTCATACGTGAAGCCTTGCGGCAGCTGCGGCGGCGACTTGCGGAACAGCTCGACGATCTCGGGCGGCAGGATCGGTTCGCCCACCGCCTCGCGCGTGATCGCGGCGAGCGCCAGCACGAAGAGCATCGCGACCAGGATAACGGTCAACGTGAACTGGAGCGTCGAGAACGGCTTCTTGCGCTTGGCGTACACTTAGGTCCCGGACTTCTCGCGGCCGCCCGTCGAGTCCCGCAACCGCGACATGCGTCTAACCCGCTTTTGTGCGCGGGTGCGTCTCGCCCAGCTCGTCCATCAGCAGCACCGCGATCTGCTCGGCCAGCTCCCCGTCAAGCACGCGCAGGCCCTGCCAGGCATCGTCGTCGCGCGGGTCCATCTCTAAGATGCGCGTGTACAGGCTGACCAGCCGAGTTTTCACGTCGGTGCGCGACGGCGCCAGCGAGAGGATCTCGCGGCAGGTGGCCACTTCCGCGGCCAGTTTCTCGGCTGCCTGGTACATGCGCGACAGCCGCTCGAGGACTGCCAGCAGCTCGTCGCCGCCGATGTTGCGCAGCAGCGCCGCGTGCTGAGCGGCCGCCTCGATCGAATCGGGCATGAGTTCTGCGATCCGCCCAGCCGCCAAGGCGGCTTGCGTGATGTCGCCCTCGGCGATGCTGCGGTCGATCGCGCGGCGCAGTCGGTCGGTCGCGAGGCTGGTCTTGCCGGCCGCGACGTACAGCTGCGCTAGCGCCTGTAACGATTCCGCATCCGGCGTGCCGCTCTTGAGCAGTTCTTCGTATTCGCCGATCGCATCGCCGACGCGTCGAGCGTGGGCGAGGAGGTGCGCGAGCGCGCGCCGCAATTCACGCTGCTGATGCGTCGCGCCGTCGCTGCGCGCGCCCGGCGCGCTCAGCGCTTCGCTGAGCATGGCGATCGCTTCGTCGGCCTTTCCTTCGGACTCGAACGCCGCCGCGGCGTCGAGGTACGGCTGCGCGGCGTCCGCCAACCCTTTGCGCCGGTGCGCCGCCTGCGCTTTCTTGCGCAGATCCGCCGCGGTCGTCCGCCTCGCCATCACTGGTTCCCCTGGCTGTCGACGATGCGCGTCGGCAGGCGCTTCACCTTTTGCCGCTCCGCCGAGCTGATCGTGGCTTTGACGACGCGCACGCGCTCGCCGATGTCGCGATAGGTGAGGTCGCGCGCGTACAGCTCTTCGAACGAGGAGAGCGCGAGCGCCAGCGATTCCTGCGTTCCCTTCGCTTCGTACAGATCGCCGAGATTATACAGCGCTTCAAGATACAGCGGCTCCGGATAGCCCGGCGTCTCGACGGCCTTGGCGAACCGCTTTGCGGCGGCGCCGTCGAGCCCTTGCCGCCGCAGGCATGAACCGATCGCGATCAAGCACGGCACGACCATCCCTTGTTCGTGCTGGATCGCTTGCAGGGTGACGAGCGCTTCTTCGATTCGTCCGAGTTCGCGATACGCGAGGCCAAGCCGGTATTTCGCATACAGGTCAGTGCCGACGGCGTCCTTTTCCATGCGTTCGGCGAATTGATCGACGAAGTCCGCGTTGTTCGCATCGGCACGCGCTAACGCGGCCAGCATATCTGCTCCCTCAACGACGTTGCCGCGGCGCGCACGCACAAGGGCGAGCTGGTAGCGCGTCGCCGCGTGATCCGGCCGCAGCTCCGCCGCCTGGGTGAGCAGCCGCTCCGCGCCTTCCAGGTCCTCGCTGTGCTCCGCGAGCAACGCGCCCGCTTGATACGCAGCGGCTGCGTCCTGTGGATTTGCTTCGAGCGCCGCCTTGTACGCTTCGATCGCGCGATCGAAGTCGCCGGCCGCCAGGAATGCCGCCGCTCGCGCCTGGCCGCCTTGTGGGCCGGCGCTGGGTTGCCCCGATGTGGGCGGAGTCTGCGCATCACCCTCGGGCGGCGGGGCGGTTTGCGGCGCGGCTGACGCTGCAGCGCGCAGTTCTTCGATCCGTGCGTTCAGCGCTGCGATCTCCGAACGAGCTTCATCCCGTTCGCGCGCGCTCTGGGCCGCCGACTCCTTGGCCTGTGCGATGTCGCGCTGCAGCGCGGCCAGGGCAGCCTTCGCTTCTTCGATCTCGGCAAGCGCCGCGGACCGTTTGGTGTCCAACGCGATCAACTCTGCGGTCGTGGTCTGGGCCTTTGAAGCAAGCGCTTGCGCATCGCTTGCCGCGGCTTGCGCGGCCTCAAGCTCATCAGTGAGCTTCTTGGCATCTTGCATCTTGCCTGTGAGCGCCGAGACTTCGGTGGTCGTCTCATCGCGCAGCGCCTGCAGTTCGCGCAGCGAGGTCTCGTCTGCCGCCTTGCGCGTTGCGAGCGAATCCATCTCGCCGCGCAGCGCTTCCAATGCGGTCTCCAGTGTCACACGCTCTGCGGCGAGGCTGGCCAGCTGCGCTTGATCGTCGCCGCTCTGTGCGACGGCATCGGCGCCGGCGCTCTTGGCCAGATCCAGCTTCGTTTGCGCCTCGCCGATCTGCACCTCGAGGTCCTTCTTGCGCATCGTGGCGGTCTCGAGGAGCGTGCGCTGCTCGGCGAGCGCCTTCTGCAACTCATCGCGCGTCTGCAGCAACAGCTGCAGATCTTGCTGCGCCGCTTGACGCTGCGCCTCGATCGCCGCAAGCATTTGCCCTGCTCGGTCGAGCGTCGCGGCGTCGGGTGAGGGTGCGGTCTGCGCCGCGGCGGGCGGTGCCGCCTTCGCGGGCGCAGCCACGGCCTTGGGCGGCTCTTCCGGCCGCGGCGGACTCTGTTTCGCCGCGACCTGCGCGACCAGCGGCGGCGTCTGCAGCCTCGGCGCGGGTGCGCCTTGAACAGGTGCTGCGTGCGTGCCGCCTTGTGCCGGAGTCGCAGCCGATGGCTGGACCGCGGGCGCGGTGGCGGGCAGCTTTGCTTGCGATTGGGCCGCAGCTGTTGGCTTCATGGCGGCAGCTGCGGGCTGCTGCGCCGGCGCCGGTTGCTTCGCGGGTATCGGCTTCGCACCGCCCATCTGCAGCGGACGCTGCCCGGTTCCGATGCGCGCCGGGCCTGAGGTCTGCAGCGGCGGTTCGTTTGCGATCTCTTCGGCGGTGTGGCCTTGCTCGTCCAGCTCGTCGAGGATGATCCGCGCGCGCTGGTTCTGCGGGTCGATGGCCGCCACCATGCTCGCGATCTGGCGCGCACTGCTCCAATGCTGGCACTCGCGCGCGAGTTGCGCCGCTTGGATGTAATAGCCGATCGCGTCCGCCATCTGCTCCTTGCTCTGGTAGAGCTGTCCGATGCGAACGGTGGCCATGACATGGTTCTTGTCGCGATCGATCACTTTCTTGAAGGCGAGCATCGCTTGGTCGAATTGACCGTTGGTCTGGTAGATACACCCGGCTGCGAAGAGCGCAGGCACGTGCTTCAGATTCGACTTGCGCAAGACGTCGATGAATTTGGCGAGGCCGTCCTGCAGCCGCCCATCCTCGACGTCGGCTTGCCCCAGCATGTAGATGACGTCAAGGTTGTGGACGTCGAGCGCATGCCCGGCCTGGAACGCCTGGCGCGCTTTTTGATATTCCTTCGAACTGGTGAGATAGCTGTTGCCGGCTTCGATATACGCAGCGATGGCCGACTCGGAATCGCCTGCTTGCGCCAGCATTTTCGCGGCTTCCATGCGCATGTCGGGCGGGCAGCCGGCAAGGCCCGCGACCGCGCGCAGGCAGATCAGCGCCCCCGGGGTGTCATTGGCTTTGATCTTGGCGCGCGCCTCATCGAGGAATGCGGCGGCGCTGCCCGCGGCGTTGGTGCCGGGATCGTGTGGGGCCTGCTGCTTGCCAGAATCTGCCACGATGCGCGCTTTCTATCGCTCAAGCGGGCTCGTCGGCTTCTTCTCACCGAACACGCGCGCCGCTCCCGATTGCGACGCCTCGAAATGCTCCACCACTTCTTCGACGGAGTCGCCTCCGTATTTCTCGGAGAAGGCCTCCGCCAACGCGAGGCACACCATCGCCTCGCCGATCACCGATGCGGCTGGCACCGCGCAGACGTCGCTGCGCACGACCGCGGCGGGCGCCGCAGCGCCTGTCGCGAGATCCACCGACGCCAGCGGCCGCATCAATGTGGCGATCGGTTTGACCTTGACGCGGATCGCGATGTCCGCGCCGTTGCTCATGCCGCCTTCCACGCCGCCCGCGCGGTTGGTGCCCCGCACCACCCACCCGTCGCGCTGCTCGAACGTATCGTGCGAGCGGCTGCCGACGAGATCGCGCGCGACGGCGCCGAACTCGACCGCTTTGGCGGTCTGGATGCTCATCAGCGCGGCCGCGAGCCGCGCATCCAAGCGTTCGGACGGCTGCCGGTTGCTGCCGATGCCGACGGGCATATGCCGCACCCGGACTTCAAAGACGCCGCCGAGCGTGTCGCCTTCGCTCTTCGCAGCGTCGATGCGCGCGATCATGCGCGCAGACGCCTCCGCGTCAGGACATCGCACCGGTGACCTCTCTATACTCTCTTTATCGGGCTCCTCTTCCTCACTGCGCGCGGTCACATCGCCGATCTGTCTGACGAAGCCGCTAATTGTGACGCCGAACACACCCAAGTACTGCCGAGCGAGCGCGCCGAGCGCGACGCGCATCGCGGTCTCGCGCGCACTTGCACGTTCGAGCACATTGCGCAGATCGCGATGTCGATACTTGAGCGCGCCGGCATAGTCCGCATGGCCCGGGCGCGGCCGCGTGATCGGCGGCCCGGCACCGGTCAATGGATCCATGAGGGCGCGCACGTTCGCGTGATCGCTGTTCGCGATGAGCAGCGCGACCGGCGAACCAAGCGTCATCCCACCGCGCAGCCCGGCGAGGAACTGCACCTGGTCCGACTCGATCTTCATGCGCGCGCCGCGTCCATAGCCGGCCTGCCGCGAGGCGACTTCGCGCGCCAGCCGCTCGACGTCCACCCGCAAGCCCGCCGGCAGGCCGTCGATGATGCCGACCAATGCGGGGCCGTGCGACTCACCCGCCGTGAGGTACCGTATCATCGATTTCTAAAACGCACGGGAGCGGCCGCAGCCGCCCCCGCCTTTCTGGTCCGTTCGTCGCGGCCGAAGTCGCTCGGCCGCATGTTCGTCAGTGCTCAGGTACGATGTGCGGCGTGATCAAGAAGACGATCTCGCTGTGGACCTTCGTCGAGTTGACGTTCTTGAACAGCGCGCCGACCACCGGGATGTCGCCGAGCAGCGGCACCTTGTTGATCGTCTTGGTCGTGTCGTCCGTGATCAAGCCGCCCATGACGATCGTGTCGCCGTCTTTCACCCGCAGGATCGAGTCGATCTTGCGGTTGTCGAGCAACGGGTACTGGCCGGCGATGATGGCTTGGATGTTCGACCGCTCGACGTGCAGCGTCGTCGTGATGTAGCCGTCCGTGTTGATCACGGGCGTGACCTGTAAGATGACGCCGATGTCGATGTAGTTGACCTGGAATTGTCCAGCCTGCGATGAATAGTAGACGATCGGGTACGTCTGGCCGACCAGTATCTTCGCTTGCTGATTGTCGAGCGCTTCGACTTTGGGGTTCGCCAGCAGCGATGCTTGGTTGTGCGTCAGCAGATAGTTGATCGTCGCGCTGATGAACAGCGCGTTGCGCGTGAATGGTTGGAACGGGATCGGATTGCCGCTCTGTTGGATAGGCGTCGGCAGCGTTTGCGGGCCCGAGCAGGTGATGCAGTTCTCGAACAGGCCCAGCACCGACGAGCCGGACCAGTTGATGCCGACGTTCGTCGTGTCATTTTGCTTGGTCACGTCGATGACTTTGACTTCGAACATGACCTGCGGTGCGGGGATGTCTTCAAGCGCCATGAAGTTGCGCGCGCTCTGGATCACCTCAGGCGTACCGCTGACCAACAACGTGTCCGTCCGCGGATCGATGGTGAATGAGTTCGTGGGCAGCACGGTGGAGAGCTGTTTGGCCAGATCGGTCGGGCTCGAGTAGCGGATCGGGAACGCCACCGTCTGAATGGTCTGTCCGGCGGAGCCGAACTGCTTGGCCAGCTCGTCGGGCGTGCCGACGACGTAGATATTGCCGACTTGCCGATATTCCAGGCCGTTGGTGCGCACGATGAGGTCCAGCGCTTGGCGCAACGGCACGTCGTGCAGCGAGATCGTGGTCGTGCCCTTGACGTTCGCCGTGGCGACGATGTTCTGGCCGCTTTCCTGCGCGAGCAGCTTGATGACGTCGAGCAGGTCGCCGTTCTTGATGTCGATGGTGACCGTGCCGGCGGGATGCTGTGCGGCGCCCACATTTGACGATGGGGCAGCCGGGAACGATGGTCCCGACATGGCGGGCGCGATGCCGCTGGTGGACGGATGGCGCGTGCCAGGCACTTTGCAGTAGTATTTGCCGCCCGGCAGCCACGGATTTGGCGTCGCGCTCGAGACGACCTCACTCGCCGCATGCACCGGTTTCGCTGCGGCGACCTCGACCGGGGCTGGATTCGACGGTGCGGGGTTCGAGGCGTGGGTCGGCTGCGACGACAGATTCGCCGTCTGCGCGCCGACGTCCATGGCGATCTCTTGGGTCTGGCGCTGACCGGCGGCGCGCGCCGCGGCCGCTGCCGCATCCGGATCGAGCGCGTGCGCGGTTTGCGACGTGTTCACGGCCAACGTCACGGAATGGGCATTGCCCTGGTTCAGGTCGTACTTCGCCGCTCCGTTGGACTCGACCACGATGCGCATGACCGAAGGCGAGAGCTGTCCGACGCGCACTTGACGGATCTGGCCGTCAGAGAACGCGATGACCTTCGTGCGTCCCTCGTACGAGGCCGGCGTCACGTCGACCACCAGGTCTTGCACGTTCGCTGCGGAGTCGACCGAGTAGCGATGCACCTGCGTCGACACCGCGCTGCCGGTAACCACGGTCAACTGGAACGCACCGTCGACCGTGCCGTAATGGACGTCGGTGACTGGATTGCCTGCGCCGGCGCCCGGCATCGCAAATGCCAGACAGCCTGCGCTGAGCAGCCCTCCCGTCACCCAGGTCGCGATCGACCGATAGTGCCCTTGCATGGTTAACCCCCCAGTGAGAAGTTGCGCACGCCTTCAGCGGACGAAAGCGTGACGTATCCTGGCCCGATGGCCACGACGCGGAACTTACCGGCGATGGAATCGCCTTGTCTTGCGACGTACGATTTCCCGTCGGCCTCGATGATGGCAGAGTATCCGTTGGCTTGCACGATGCCGCTCACGCGCACGCCATCCCAGATCGAAGCGCTCTTGGTGCCGCCACCCGGCGCTCCTTCAAAACCCGGCAGCGTCGGAATGCGCGG
>JAFAHD010000034.1 GCA_019237415.1 Vulcanimicrobiota bacterium | reverse complement strand
CTTCGGATCCACGTCGAGCGTGTCGGGGTCGATCGTCGGTATCGAGCAGCGCAGGTTTGGAGCGGCCGCTTCTAGTTCGACTTCGCCCACTCGAAAGCGCTTGCCGATCCACTGCAGTTCTTCGTATGGCGCCGCCTCTTTACTATCGAGCACGATGTTCGGCCGAAAGCGCCGGTAGGTTCGCGGTTCGCCATAGTCCGCGGCAAGTGCGCGCGCGGACGCCATGTTGATGACGAGCACGTCGGAGTCGTCGTGGTTCGCGCCGCGCGTGTCCTCGTGCAGGCTTGCAGGGCGCCCGACCAGTTCGCACACGCGCGTCTCGAAGTCCGCACCGTCCGAACGGACCCGCGTTCCATCCGGTGCGACCACGGCCACCGCGCCATCGTCCATCGAAGCGGCGAAGCCGAGCAGCGCGGGCACTTCACGGGCCGTCAGCCGCTTGCCGCGGCGCAGCTCGCTTTCGTCGACCAGCATGAAGCGACGGTCGTCTTGCGGACCACCTTCGCCGAATCGGAGGCTGGACACGCGCTCGCCCCGGAATGACTTCACCGGGTAGCGCCACAGTTCGGCGACGTTCAGGATTCGATCCGCTCTTCGATCGAGACGTCGTAGAGGAACAAGAATTTGTACCACTCGCCGGGCACCGTGTGGCGCTTGACCTGGATCCACGGGATGTACTTAGGCCGGCGCGGCTTGTGCAGCAGCGCCATGTTCGCATCTTGGGGGGTGCGGTTGTTCTTGCGGTTATTGCACGTCAGACACGCGCACACCAAATTCTCCCACGTCGATGCGCCGCCCGCGCTCTTGGGCACGATATGATCGACTGTCATCGGCCCGTTGGCCTTGTTGCCGCAGTACTGGCAGCGGTAGTCGTCGCGCAAAAGCACGTTCTTCTTGGTCAATGCGACTTGCTGGCGCGGCCGGCGGATGTAGTAGAGCATGCGGATGATCGACGGCATGCGCATCGCAAAGGTCGCGGCGCGCAGCAGGCGCTCGTTATCGTGCAGGACCTCGGCCTTGCCCGCGAAGACAAGCTTCACCGCGCGCTGCAGCGACGTGACGTTGAGCGCCTCGTAGGTCGCGTTGAGGACCAGCACGTCGGTCACGACGCGTGCTCCCGACAAGCGGCTACCATTGCAGGTACTTTTTAAGCGTGTGGGGGGAGGTCGCCCTGCTGGGTTAGCGGGCGGCCAGCGCGGGCCGGGCCCGTTCGACCAAGTCGAGGAACAGCTTGTGGATGCGCGGATCGTCGGTCAATTCAGGGTGAAATGAGGTCCCAAGCAGGTTGCCCTGGCGCACCATCACACCTTTGCCGTCGAGTGAGGCCATTATCTTTGCATTATCGCGTGCGCGCTCGATCCACGGCGCGCGGATGAACACGCCTGGGAACGGCTTGCCGCCAAGACCGGCGATCGTGAGCGGCACTTCAGCGCTTTCGACCTGTCGTCCGAACGCGTTTCGTGTGACGTCGATGTGCAAGATGCCGAGCGTTGGCTGCTCCGAGTCGACGACATGCTCGGCCATGACGATCATGCCCATGCACGTGCCCCAGACCGGCATGCTATTGCCGACGCGCTCGAGCAGCGGCTTGGTCAACCCGAATCGGTTGAGCATCGCGCCGACCGTCGTCGACTCGCCGCCGGGAATGATCAACCCGTCGACGTCCGCCAACTCGTGCGCGGTCTTCACGCGCCGCGCGTCGACTTTGAGGCGTGCAAGCATCACAAGGTGCTCTTCGACGTCGCCTTGCAGGCCGAGCACGCCGATGACGGGTGAGCTCACGATGCGAACCTACCAGCCGCGGCCGGCCAGCAACTGTTCCTTCGGAATCTGGCTGATCTCTAAGCCCGGCATCGGCGCGCCCAATTCTTTGCTGACTTCGAGCACGACTTTCGGGTCGTCAAAGTAGTGCGTCGCCTCGACGATCGCCTTGGCGGTCTTCGCAGGATTCGCGCTCTTGAAGATGCCCGAGCCGACGAACACGCCCTCGGCGCCGAGCTGCATGCACAGCGCGGCATCGGCCGGCGTTGCGACGCCGCCCGCCACGAAGGTGACCACCGGCAGGCGGCCGGCTTCTGCGACCTCGCGCACCAACTCGACGGGCGCGCCGAGATCCTTGGCGGCAGCGACGAATTCTTCTTCGGACAGCGTGGTGAGCCGGCGGATGTCGCCCGTGACCTCGCGCAGATGGCGGATCGCCTCGACGATATTGCCTGAGCCGGCTTCGCCCTTGGTGCGGATCATGGCCGCGCCTTCGGTGATGCGGCGCAGCGCTTCGCCCAGGTTACGCGCACCGCACACGAACGGCACGGTGAAGGGGCGCTTATCGATATGGTAGTGCTCGTCGGCCGGCGTGAGCACTTCGCTCTCATCGATGAAATCGATACCGAGTGCTTCGAGCACCTGCGCTTCGACGAAATGGCCGATGCGCGCTTTTGCCATCACGGGGATGGTCACGGCGTCCATGATGCGCTGGATGACTTCGATCGCCGCCATGCGCGCAACACCGCCCTCTTTGCGGATGTCAGCGGGCACGCGCTCGAGCGCCATGACCGCGACGGCGCCGGCCTCCTGCGCGATGGTCGCCTGCTCGGGCGTGGTGACGTCCATGATGACGCCGCCCTTGAGCATCTGCGCTAGGCCGCGTTTGACTTTTTCGGTGCCCTTATGCTTTTGTGATTTGTCTTGCTTGTCGCTCTTATCCGTCTTGTCTGCCATGATCAATCCTCATTCGATTGCGCGTCGCGCGAACATCGCGCGTTCTACGAACGCGCCACTACCTACATTGTAAAGGGGCGCAGCGAGCGCCGTAACCCCACTAGGGACAACCGCGACGCCACATCGACGCTCCTTGACGCCAAAAAGGCGGCCGTAGCCGCCTTCTTGATCTGGTGCGGGACGGCCTAGAACGTGGCCGAACCCTGCAGATCTGCGCCGCTCGTGATGTGCCCTTCGATCGCGAGCCGGAATTCCGTGGGCTTGTCCGCCTTCGAGAACGCTTCTTTCTCGGTGACCAAACCGCTCTGATACAGATCGAGCAGCGACTGCGTGAACGTCTGCATGCCCTCCATGCGGCCGGTCGTCATGTAGCCGTACATCTCGGAGAACTTGCCTTCCATGATCAGGCTCTTGATGGTCGGCGTCGCGATGAGCACCTCGACCGACGGCACGCGGCCAGACCCGTCGATGCGCTGCAGCAGGCGCTGCGAGATGATGCCGCGCAGCGAGGTCGCCAACTGCACCATGAACATCTTTCGGTTGGCTTCCGGCAGCGCGTCCATGATACGCTCGAGGGCTTGCGTCGTGTTCTGCGTGTGCAACGTCGAGAGCACAAGGTGGCCCGTCTCAGCGGCGGTCAATGCGGTGATGATCGACTCTGGATCGCGCATCTCACCGATGAGGATCACGTCCGGGTCTTGGCGCAGCGCTTGCTTGAGCGCGATGGTGTACGATTCGGTGTCGATGCCGACTTCGCGCTGCGAGATGATCGACAGCTTGTCGACGTGGATGTACTCGATCGGGTCTTCGATCGTGACGATGTGCCGGCGCGACGTCGAATTGATGTAGTCGATCATCGCGGCCAGCGTCGTCGACTTACCGGTACCGGTCGCACCGGTCAGCAGGATGATGCCGTCCGGATGTTCGCACAGGTCGCGCAAACTCGCCGGCAGGCGCAGCTCTTCGAACGACGGGATGTCGAGCCGCACCGTTCGGAACGCGGCGCTGATCGTGCCCCGCTGGAAATACGCGTTGACGCGGAAGCGGCCGTGGCCGTGCAAACCGTACGCGTAGTCGACTTCCTTGGTCTCGAGGAATTCTTGCTGCTGCGCGCGCGTCATCGACGAGAAGATCAAGTTCTCGCATTCGGGCAGCGAGAGCGGGCGCTCGGACAAGGGTGTGAGGACGCCGTGGACGCGCGCGATCGGCGGCGCCGCGGCCTTCAGGTGGAGGTCGGAAGCGCCCATCGCCAGCATCTGGCGCAGGAGGCTATCAAGGTCGAGGGTCGTCGACGGGCGGCCGTTAGAACTGTCCACGGTTTCTCCCTATTATATGGTACTTATCGGCACATCCGCTGCTTCTCCTCGAAATCGAGGGCCGAAGTGGGACAAGGACGGGCTTTTCGGGCGTCCGAAGCCAGCGGGCTATGACCGGCGCCACGGCGCTCGTGAAGCTAGCACGGGCCAAGCTTAACCTGCGCCTCGAAGTGCTGGGCCTCCAAACCGGCGGCCTCCATGGCGTGCGCTCGCTCATCGGCGATCTGGTCTTCGGCGACGAGGTCGAGATCTCGGGGCGCGGCGGTCCGTTTCGCGTGCTGATGGAGGGCAGCTCCGATGTTCCGGGCGTCGACATCCCCGAGCGTGAGAACCTCGCGTATCTTGCCGCCATGCGGCTTGGCATCGATCTTGACGGATTTCATGTGCGCATCCGCAAGCGCATCCCGACGCAGGCCGGCTTGGGCGGGGGAAGCGCTGACGCCGCAGCGGTGATCCGCGGTTTTCGCGATCTGTTCAAGAAGCGCGGCAAACCGATCTCCGAAGAGCACGTGGCGAGCGCCTCGCGCGTCGGCTCGGACATCCCGGCGTGCATGGTGGCCGGTTTCAAGATCGTCGAGGGCACGGGCGACATCGTGCGGCACTTGCCGCTTCCGGCGCCGCCATGGGGTTTGCTGTTGCTGCGTCCGCCGGCCGGCGTGCCGACGGCGGAGGCGTATCGGCTGCTCGATGCCGGTCGCGCGGGCGGTCCATCGTCGTCGTCCGAAACCGATCTGCTCGAGTTGGTCAAGGCGATCGAGACGCGCGACTTTCCGCGCGCGTGCTCGCTGCTGTACAACGATTTCCAACCGGTCGTCGAGCTGATCTTCCCGGCTGTTGCCGAAGCGCGGCAGCGATTGCGCGCTGCGGGAGCTGCGGCTACCTTGTTGTGCGGCAGCGGCTCGTGCGTCGCCGGCTTCTTCGAAACCAACGCCGCTGCAGCTGCGGCGCGCAAACAACTGCGCACGGGAGAGGGGGAGTGGGCGACGGCGACGTGCTTCGCCGATGCCTGAGCCTTCGTACACCGTCGTCGCGCTGGCGGGCGGCACGCTCGAGCGCGATTTTCAAGATGCGGGTTACACCGCGGTCAACAAAGCCTATCTTCCGGTCGCAGGCACGCTGATGCTCGAACGCGTCCTGCGCGCGTTCCGTGCGGCGCGTTCTGTCGAGCGCGTACGCGTCGTCACGCAAC
>JAFAHD010000033.1 GCA_019237415.1 Vulcanimicrobiota bacterium | reverse complement strand
CGCTCGATGACGGCCTCGCTCGATGACGGCGTTTAAGAAGATCCTCGTCGCCAATCGCGGCGAGATCGCGCTGCGCGTCATCCGGGCGTGCCGCGAGCTGGCGATCCCGTGCGTCGCGGTGTATTCGGATGTCGATCGCCAGGCGGTGTACGTCGCCGAAGCCGATGAAGCGTATCGCCTCGGACCAGCACCCGCGTCGCAATCGTATCTGAACGTCGAGCGCTTGCTTGATGTCGCCGCGCGCGCGGGCTGCGATGCCGTGCATCCGGGTTACGGCTTTCTCGCTGAAAATGCGTCGTTCGCGCGTGCGTGCGCGCAGCATGGCTTGACGTTCATCGGGCCTTCTGCATCGGCGATCGAGCGCATGGGCGGCAAGATCGAAGCGCGGCGTGCGGCACAAGCGGCCGGCTTTCCGATCGTGCCGGGCACAGTCGAGCCCGTCAACGGCGTTGACGCGGTCAAGGCGCTTGGGGAGAAATTCGGGTACCCGATCGCCGTCAAAGCCGCGGCCGGCGGCGGCGGCAAGGGCCTCAAAGTCGTTCATTCGGAGGCCGACATCGCGCATGCGATTCAGATGGCAGCCGGCGAAGCGTCGGCCTACTTCAAAGATGCGACGCTCTACGTCGAAAAGTATTTGGCCCGGCCGAAACACATCGAAGTCCAAATCCTCGGCGATCGCGCCGGCAACGTCGTCCATCTGGGCGAGCGCGATTGTTCGATGCAGCGGCGCCATCAAAAGCTGGTCGAAGAGACGCCGGCTTGCATCGCTCCGGCGGTCCGCGACGGTTTATATCATGCGGCGGTCGAGCTTGCGCGCTCGATCGGTTACGACAGCGCGGGCACGATCGAATGCCTCGTCGAGGGCGACCGGTTCTACTTCCTTGAGATGAACACGCGCATCCAGGTCGAGCACACCGTCACCGAGATGACGTCGGGGCTCGATCTCGTCAAGGCGCAGATCCGCATCGCGGCGGGTGAACGTCTGTGGTTCACGCAATCCGACCTTTCGTCGCGCGGCCATTCGATCGAATGCCGCATCAATGCGGAGTCGCCGCTGCACGACTTCCGGCCATGCGCCGGCACGCTGTCGGTGTATCGCGAGCCGGGCGGCCCCGGCGTACGAGTCGACGCCGCTGCAGCAACTGGCACGGTCATCCCGCAAGAGTACGATTCGCTGATCGGCAAGCTCATCACATGGGGCCACGACCGCGATGAAGCGCGCGAGCGCATGTCGCGCGCACTACGCGAGTACGTGATCGAAGGCGTTGACACAACTATCCCGTTCTTGCGGTTGCTCGTCGCGGGCGGCGCGTTCGCCAGCGGCGACTACGCGACGCCGACGGTCGATGAATTTCGCCATCAACATGCCGGCCAGATCGCTGAGGCGTACGGCCGCGCGCCGCAGGAGTCCGTCGTACTCGACGCCGAGCCGTCGATACTGGTCGTCGAGGTCGGCGACAAGCGCTTCACCGTGCGCGTGCAGGGGCTCAACGGCGCGCGCTTGTCGGCTGCGCGGCGCGCGCCGAAATTCAAGGCCGCCAAGAAGACGGCTTCCGATTCTGCGGCCGTAAGCGCGCCGATGCACGGCATCGTCGCCGAGATCCACGTCTCGCCCGGCGACGACGTCGCCGACGGCCAGGTCGTCGCCGTGATCGAGGCGATGAAGATGATGAACGAAGTCGTCGCGCATCGCGCCGGCAAGGTCGCGGCGATCGCCGCCAAAGCCGGTGAAACGATCGAGACCGGAGCGCCGCTGTTGACGTTTGAGGAGTCGGTCTGATGTCGCTTCCGTTCGCCTATAGCCACGTCGATCTGCGGGTCAGCGACCGCGCGAACGCGATGGCGTTCTACGATGACATACTGGGCCTGCTCGGCTTGCACCGAGGCGAGACCAAGCCCGAGCACGAGTGGATATCGTACAGCCGGCACGACGGGACCGAGCAGTGGTTCGCCTTCACGCAGGCCGCGAAGGTTAAGCCTGGAGACGGACGCGTCGCGTTCGCAGCGCCGTCGCGCGAAGTGGTCGATCAGGTCGCGGCGCTGTTGCCGCGGCTGGGCGCGCGCAACGTCGAGGGACCGGAAGAGGCGTACGGGCCCGATTACTACGCCGTGTTCTTCGAAGATCCGGACGGCAACAAACTCGAGGTCTGCTGCATCGACTAGGCCGGTACGGGCCGGAGGACGAACTACCTGGCGATGCACGAACGCGAGACCGACAGCGGCATCCCCATCAAGCCGGTCTATTTCGAGCGCGACGTCGCCGACCTCGACCTAGCGCACCAAGCGGCGCCGGGCGAATACCCGTTTACCCGCGGCATCCAACGCGACATGTACCGCGCGCGACTGTGGACGATGCGCCAGTACGCGGGCTTCGCCACGGCCAAAGAATCCAACGAGCGGTATCGCTACTTATTGGCGCACGGCCAAATGGGATTGTCCGTCGCGTTCGACCTGCCGACGCAGATGGGCCTGGATTCTGACGCACCGCTTGCGGCCGGCGAAGTCGGCCGCACCGGCGTCGCCATCGATACGATCGACGACATGGAGACGCTTTTCGCGAACATCCCGCTCGATCAGGTGAGCGCCTCGATGACGATCAACGCACCCGCGGCGATCCTGCTTGCGCTCTACCTGGCCGTCGCACGCCGCCGCGGCGTGCCGTTTGACAAGCTTTCCGGCACGTCGCAGAACGACATCCTCAAAGAATACGCCGCGCGCGGCACCTACATCTATCCGCCGGCTCCGTCAATGCGGCTGGTCACCGACCTGATGTCGTACTGCGCGCAGCACGTTCCCAAATGGAACACCATCAGCGTCAGCGGCTATCACATCCGCGAAGCCGGATCGACCGCCGCGCAAGAGCTCGCATTCACGCTGGCAAACGGCAAAGCATACCTGCACGCTGCAAAAGAGGCGGGCTTACCGGTTGACGACGTCGCGCCGCGAATGTCGTTCTTCTGGAACGCACACAACAACTTTTTTGAGGAAGTCGCGAAGTTCCGCGCCGCGCGCGAGTTGTGGGCGCAGATCGTACGCGACGGCTTCGGCGCCACCTCGCCCAAATCGTGGCTCATGCGCTTCCATACGCAGACTGGCGGCTCCACGCTCACCGCGCAGGAGCCGGAGAACAACGTCGTCCGCGTGACGCTGCAGGCGCTGGCTGCGGTGTTGGGCGGCACCCAATCGCTGCACACCAACAGCATGGACGAGGCGCTTGCGCTGCCGACGCAAGCCGCGGCGAAGCTCGCGTTACGCACGCAGCAGATCATCGCGTACGAGAGCGGCGTCCCCGACACCGCCGATCCGCTCGCCGGCTCGTATTTCGTGGAGCGTCTGACCGCGCAACTCGCGGAGTCGACGCGCGGCATCATCGCCGAGGTCGACGCGCGCGGCGGTGCCGTGGCGGCGATCGAAAGCGGCTGGATGCAAGGGCAGATCGCCGACAGCGCCTACCGCGCGCAAGCCAAGCTCGAGCGGGGCGACACGATCGTGGTCGGCGTGAACAAGTTCGCGGGCGAAGATGCGTCAGCTGCGCAGCCGCAGCTGCAGCGCATCGATCCTTCGATCGAGCGCGAACAGCGCGAACGGCTCGCGGCGTTTCGCGTGCACCGCGATGGACAGCGCGTCGCCGCGCAGCTTGCGGCCGTGAAACGCGCTGCCTCTGCCGGCGCACCGCTCATGCCCGAATTCGTCGAGGCGGTCGATGCCGGCGCGACGCTCGGCGAGGTGGCCGATGCGCTGCGCGAAGTCTTTTCCGTGTATCATCCGGCGGCGGCGCTCTAGGTGACCAGTTCGCCAGCCGGTGCCGGCCAGCCGCTTGATCACGTGGCGTTGGTCGTCGCAGACTTGGGACGCAGCGCCGCGCTCTATTCGGCGCTTGGCTTCACGGAGCGCTATCGTGAGACGGTCGACGATCAAGATGTCGAAATCATCGGGATGCGCGCAGGCGATTCGACCATTGAGCTGCTGCGGCCGCTCTCTGCCACCTCGCCACTCGTCAAGTTCCTCGGCGGCAAGGAGTCTCGACTGCATCATCTCGCCTACCGCGTGGCGGACATCGAAGCCGAGCTCGAGCGGCTCAAGCGCGCCGGCGTGCGCCTGATCGACGAGCGTCCGAGAAAAGGCGCGCACGGGAACCTCATTGCGTTCATCCATCCGAGCGCCGCAGGCGACGTGCTGATCGAGGTCTGTCAGCCCGCATCGTGACTGGAGAAAGGGGGCGTAATGTCGCTCGAGGTTCTCAATACGACCGGCACGCTACTCACCGTCCTTATCGTGGCGACGGCTGCGATCGCCGCGCTCGTCCAATTACGCCACTTGCGCGCCGGCAATCAGATCACGGCTTTGCTCACGATCGGTGACAGATTCCAGGATAGCGGATTTCGCGACGCGCTCTACGCGATCAATCATGGCCTCGCGCAAGCCATGAACGACGAGGTGTTCCGAACATACATCGAATCTCGCCTGCGAGGGTTCGCCATGCCGAATGTCCCACCGGAATACATCGCATTGAATCAAGCAGCGACGTTGGTGGGCAATTTCTACGAACAGTGTGGCAACCTCGTCAAGAACGGCGTCGTCGACGAGACGCTCTTCCTCGACCAATACTGCAACAGCGCCGTCGGAACGTGGAAGAGGCTCGAACCGTACATGGCATTCATGCGCGCGGTCACAAACGACATCGGCCTGTGGGATAACTTCGAATTCCTCACCGTCCGTGCGCGCGAGTTCCTGCGCAAGTATCCCACCACGTATCCGAAGGGAGTACCGCGCATCGAAATCGAGAACCGTTGGCCGATCCCGGCTCGATCTGACTAGCGATCCTACTCCACGTGGCGCAGAGCGACGAATCCGCACTCGGCGTTCGGGCACAGGAACGCTTGCAGCTTCAATATCGCTTGTTGCGCCGTTGCTGACGACGGTCCGGTCAGTTGATATGGCACGTCGTTGCTCTTCAGTCTGCCTTGGCCGCAGATCGGACAATCGTGGTTGTCGAGAACCGACATGGACGCTGTTTCCTCTCTATAACTTGTATTCGCCTTGACGCTTCAATCGCGCCGCGTGATGTGAGATCAAGTTGGGGGCGGGCCGGTGCCAGCGTGGACCCGTCACGTCTCGCGCTGCGGGTTCGACTCCCGTCGCCTCCAGCTTCCGCGCAAGCGGATCTAGGCGGCGTCGACGGGTCCAGCGCCGCCGCTGAACTTGCGCCTCATCAAACAATCCGCTATAATCCTACTGACGGGTCCACGTTGGCGCCGGCTGCTATGGTGGCCGGTGTTTCTTTTTTAGCGAAATACCTAATGCTCGCCTTCGCGCGCCAAATGCGCCTCGATGCGGACTTCAAACGTCCGCTGCCACGGCAAGTACATCGACAACTCGCTTTGCCTCCAGCCCTGCGGCGCGAACGTGTCGTCGAACAGGTCGACCGCGATCGGCCACAGTCGCGCGCGCATCATCGATTCGGCCTGTTCGTTGTGTGGTCCCAACGCATATGTATCGATACCGGCTTGGCGTAGCTCGGCGTTGAGTTGCGGTCGGACGAGCAAGCGGTAGGCATAGTCATCGACGTAACGATCGAACAGGAATTTTTGGCGCGCGCCGGCGGTGTCGAGCCCGAAATGCGCGGCGAGCGCGGCGCAGCTCCCAGCTGCGAGCGCCGTGCCTGCCGAGTTCGCGGTCGTGTTCCACGATGCAAACGCAAGAGGACGGGTCGCGACGCCGCGCGCGCGCAACGTTTCGAACGCGAGTCGCTCTTCGCTGAGATCATCGTCGATGAACGTGAGGTCCGCGACGGCGATCGGCGCGTCTGCAGCCAACTGCGTTGTGAGCAACCGAAAGAAGGCCCCGCGGTTGTCCGGCGGCGTCGACGGCGCAAGCACGTAGAGCGAAAAGTCGGGCTTGTCGGCATCGCCCTGCGCGGCGAGCGCACGCGCCAGGTTTTCGATCGTGCGTCCGACCGGCACATCTTCGAGCGGATCGGTGATGCTCGGGGCGCGGGGACCGGAGTAGACGACGCGAACTCGCGGATGCCATCCTGTGGCGTCCTCTATTGCTCTCGTCACGGCGATCATACCCATCTCGTCGGCGCCGGCGCTCATCAACACGCGATCGCGGACGCCGAGTTGCTCGATGGCGGCGCCGAGACGCCGTTGGTCGTCGATCTGCAAACCATCGGGGTATCCGGCATCATCTTGGGTGATGGCGAGCCACCGCAACGAACCCTGTTCCGCAAGCGTGATAAGCGATTCGTCGGTTTCGACGTCGCGTGCGCGCGCGCCGATGTAGTCCCAAAACGCTGCGTCGGGAATCTGGGCGCGCACGCGCGCGAGTTCCGCGATTTGATCGGCGCCCGGTAAAACGGCTCCCGCCGCCCTCGCATAGGCAGCTAATGGCTCGAGGTAGGCCTCGCTCTTCGGCGTCTCGGTCGGCGTGAGACGCATGATCGTGCCGAACACGTAGATCGGCAGCGCGGGATGCGCGTCATGAAACCGCGCGAGCTCTTGCACGCGCTCGCGCGCGTCCTCTAGCGGCGTCGCCGCAGTTCGCGAGGCGACGAGCCCACCGTACGCAAGCATATCAGCCGACACAACGAGTGCGCTCAGGCTTGTCGTGTCGAGGTCCGCCAGCCAGCGGCCCAGCGCACCGGTATCGCCCGCTTCGGTGAAGTGCCCGAGTAACTCGTGCGGCGGCACGACGAGTTGCGCGCCGCAGATCGCGGCGGTCGCTTGCGGGAATTGCTCGGTCGCGGGCCGGTCGTCCATCGGGACGAATGCGATGCGCACGCTCGACGGCGCAACGGCACCTAACGCCGGCGCAAGCGAGATGCACGCGAACATGAGAAAAGCGAAGAGCCGGCCGCCGATGCGGCGAGGCGAGAACGCTAGACCGACAGGTAGCGTTGGATCAGTTCCTGATCGTCGCGCAGTTTCGCCGAAGGACCTGATGCCACGATCTGGCCGTCGGAGAGCACGTGCGCACGATCGGACACGGCGAGCGCCACGCGCGCGTTCTGCTCGACCAGCAGCATCGTCATGCCCTCGGTCTTCATCTCCATGATGGCCTTCTGGATCGCCTGCGCCACGACCGGCGCGAGGCCTTCGAGCGGCTCGTCGAGCAGAATGATCTCGGGATTTTGGATCAGCGCGCGAGCGATGGTGAGCATCTGCTGCTCGCCGCCGGACAGCGCCTTGCCTTCGTTGGTCTTGCGCTCTTCGAGACGCGGGAAGAACGCGAAGACGCGCTCGTAATCCCATTTCCCCTTGCGGCCTGCCAACGTGGCGAGTTTGAGGTTGTCGAGCACGGTGAGATTCGGGAAGATGCGCCGTTCTTCGGGCACATACGCGACGCCGTGGCGAGCGATCGTATACGGCTTCAGCCCGGTGATGTCGCGGCCGTCGAGCGTGACGCTGCCGCGGCGCGGTGGCGTCACGCCGGCGATCGTCTTGAGCGTGGTACTGCGGCCGGAGCCGTTGCGGCCGATGAGCGCGACGACCTCGCCTCGGTCGACGTCGATCGACACATCTTGGAGGATATGGCTCTTGCCGTAGTACGTATTGAGGCCGCGCGCTTCGAGGAACATCAGATCGCAGTTCCCAGGTACGCCTGCTGGACCAACGGATTGGCCTTGATCTCCGCCGGCGCGCCCTCCGCGATCTTGCGTCCGTTCTGCAAGACGGTGATCTTCTTGGAGAGCGACATGACCAGATCCATGTCGTGTTCGATCAAGACGATCGTGTGCTGCTTCGCGAGCTCTTGCAGCATGCCCATCGTCTGCTTCGATTCATCCAACGACATGCCGGCCGTGGGTTCATCGAAGAGCAACAGACTCGGACTGACGGCGAGCACGAGACCGATCTCGAGCCGTTTCTCATCGCCATGCGAGAGCGTCGCGGCCTGCAGGTGGGAGAACCCCGTCAAGCCGACGCGCTCGATGATCGCGTGCGCTTTCTCGTCCACCTCGGGCAGCCATTTCGGGCGCACGATGATACCGGGCGCGTCGCCATACGTCGCCTTCACCGCGACGCGCACGATCTCGAACACCGACAGGCCGCCGAAGATGTTGCTGATCTGGAACGAACGCCCGATGCCCTTGCGCGTGATCTGGTGCGGCTTCAATCCCGTGATGTCTTCCTCTCGGAAGAAGATCTTGCCGGCGGTCGGCGCGAAGTTGCCGGTGAGCATGTTGAAGAACGTGGTCTTGCCGGCGCCGTTCGGCCCGATGATGGCGTGGATCGATCCCTCTTCCACGGCGAAATCGACGCCGTCGACCGCTTTGAGCGAGTCGAAGTATTTCGAGAGCCCCTCGGTGCGGAAGATGACGCTCATGCCGCCCGCCTCGCGCGCACTCGACGCCAGCCGGCCTCGACCAGCCCCCAAATGCCTTGCGGCGCGAACAGGACGAAGCCGACGAAGACGATGCCGATGTACCCCTCCCAGAACTGCGTGAAGTTCGACACATACTGCTGCATGAACTTGAACAGACCGGCGCCGAGGATCGGCCCCCAAAACGTCGGCGCGCCCCCCAAGAGCGTCATCATGACGAGGTCGCCGGACTCGGTCCAGTTCAATTCGCCTGGATTTACCGCGCCGTCGTAGTACGCCAAGAGAACGCCCGCCATGGCCGGCAGGATCGCTGAGAGCACGAACGCGTTGATCTTGTAGCGCATGACGTCGTAGCCCAAGAACTCGGCGCGCTGGCGGTTCTCGCGGATCGCGTGCAGCACCGACCCGAAAGGCGAGTAGACGATGCGCCACATCAGCAGCGTCATCAGCCACGCGACGACCGCGACCAGGACGTAGAAGTGGAACTCGTTGTTCATGTTGAGCGGGCTGTGCGGCAAGATGTAGGATGGGCGCGGGATGCCCTGCAGTCCGTCGTCGCCGCCCGTCACCGAGTTCCAGCGCTCGCCCACGAAGTTGAGGACTTGTCCGACCGCCAGCATGAGCATCGAGAAATAGATGCCGGTGCTGCGCGGCACGATCACGCGCGCCAGGACGAACGCGAGCAGCATCGTCGCGGCAAATGCGATCAGCAGCGCCGGCCAGAACGTCCAGCCCTTGTTCAGGATCGTGTACGCCGCGAAGTAACCCGCGACGCCGATGAAGGCCGCGTGTCCAAATGACAGCTCGCCGGTGTGCCCGTAGAGCAAGTTGAAGCCCAGCGCCGCGATCGCGAAGATCAGCATGTTCGTCGCCAGCGCGACGTTGCTCTTGAGGATGTGCCGCATGAACCACGGCAGCAGCGCGAGCACGATCGCCCACACGAGCAAAGGGGCGAGTCCGTTCCAACCGCTACGGCGCTGCGCGCTTGGCGAGATG
>JAFAHD010000040.1 GCA_019237415.1 Vulcanimicrobiota bacterium | reverse complement strand
CCACAATCGTGGTCGCAGCGATCGCCGGCGCGATGCTGGCGTGGATCTACAATCTCATCGTCGCTCGCCTCGATCGAGCAAATGAGGCGAGAGCAACGGCATAAGCCCTAGACAACGTTTGGCCTCACCGTGATAGACGGCCAAAGAAATAATCCCGAGAAAGCTTGAAGTTCACGTAGTGGCTGGCGCTTTGCGGACCCTTCTGGGGCGAGCTCGATTGCGTCGTGATATGATATGTAGCACCGCTGCCGACTGGAATCGCCGACAGCGCTGAAGCTGCCTGCGCCGGCAGCATCATCAGCAAGCTGACACCGGCAAGCACGGCGGCCGCTAGTCCGCCTCCCAAAAGCCGTCTCATGTCCGTTCCTTCGCTTGAGTCCAGCAAGAGCATCTGGCCGTATCACACTAAGCTGAAAGTAGCGTTCATGCGATCACATCGCGCGCGGGGATGTGGCGAAGCATGTCGAATGAACGCCAAACCTCATGTTCCGCTTCCTCGCTTTGGCGGCGATTCTCTGCCAACTCGGCCTTCTCGTTTCATCGTGCAGCAAGTCCGCAGCGCCGGCCGGCGGCAGTGCCGGGATGTTCGCGGCCGCGGCACCCGACGGCTCGCAGTGCCAGGCCGGCGTGTATTCGCACGAACCTGCGCCCGCCGGCGAAGTGCATGCCGGCATGGTGTGGATCCCCGGCGGTGAGTTCTCGATGGGCTCCAACAATTCGAAGTTCGCGGATGCGCGTCCGTGGCACCGCGTGCGCGTCAGCGGTTTTTGGATCTCGAAGACGCCGATCACGAACAATCAATTCGCCGCGTTCGTCAAAGCGACGCACTATGTGACGGTCGCCGAGCGCAAGCCGTCGCAGAAAGATTTTCCGGACGCGCCGCCGGACAAGCTCGTCGCCGGCTCGCTCGTGTTCACGCCCCCGCAGCATCCCGTCGAGCTCAACGACGACGCGCAGTGGTGGCGCTATCAGCCTGGCGCGAATTGGCGCCACCCCGAAGGTCCAAACACTTCGATCGAGGGCAAAGGCAGTTATCCGGTCGTGCAGATGGCATACGAGGACGCGGTCGCGTATGCGAAGTGGGCCGGCAAGCGTCTGCCGACCGAAGCGGAGTACGAGTACGCGGAGCGCGGCGGACTCGACTGCCGCCAGTTCGCGTGGGGCTCGCAATTCGCGCCAAACGGAAAGCAGATGGCCAATACGTACCACGGCCATTTCCCTGACAAGAGCACCGCGAAGCACAACGACCCGACCACGACGCCGGCCGGCTCGTTCCCGCCCAACGGCTATGGGCTCTACGACATGTCGGGCAACGTGTGGGAGTGGAACAGCGACTGGTATCGCGCGGATTACTATGAGCAGCTGAACAAGGTCGGCGTTATCGCCATCAATCCGCAAGGTCCGGTCGACAGTTACGATCCGCAGGAACCGGGCGTGCCGAAACACTCGGTGCGCGGCGGTTCGTTTCTGTGCACGGATCAATACTGCTCGCGCTACGAAGTGGGCGGACGCGGCCAAACGGAGCCGTCAAGCTCGGCCAATCACATCGGCTTCCGGCTCGTTCTTTCGCCAGCCACGCAATAGGCGGACGCGGACGTCAGTTCAGCGCACCGCGATTCCGGACGGCACGTCGAACTGGTTCGTGCCGTGACCCATGGTGCCGAAGCTGACCCACCCGGCGCCGGTCATGTCGTTGATTCGCACGACGCGATTGTTGCCGCCGTCGACGATGTAGATGCGCCCGTCCGGCCCGATCGCAATTCCGCCAACGGCGCAATCGAGCAGGAAATTGAACTGATTGACGCCTGCACCGCTGGAGCCGAACGAGACCCATCCGGCGCCGGTCATGTCGTTGATGCGCACGATCCGGTCGTTCATACCGTCGATGATATAGATGTGACCCGTTGAATCCACGGTGATCCCCGTGGGCTCCGCAAAGTTCCCGACGCCCGCACCGGCAGTGCCGTAGGTCGTCCAGTTGGTGCCGGTCATGTCGTCGAAGCGCACGATGCGGTTGTTGGCCGTGTCGCCGATGTAGATGCGGCCCGTGCCGTCGATGGCGATGCCAAAGGGATTGTCGAACTGATTGGTGCCCGCACCTGGGGCGCCAAAGGTCGTCCAATTGGTCCCCGTCATGTCGTCGAAGCGAGCGATCCGCTGCGTTGCATCGGCATCGGAGACGTAGATCCGGCCGGTGCCGTCGAGCGCCACGCCGGTCGGGTTGCCGAACTGATCGACGCCGTTGCCCGGGCTGCCGAACGTCGTCCAGCCCGCGCCGGTCATGTCGTTGAAACGGTCGATGCGCTGGGCCCCGCCGATGAAGTCGACGACGTAGATGCGATGCGTCGCGTCGAACGCGATGCCAAAGGTCTGCTGGAACTGCCCGACGCCGTGCCCGGCCGTGCCGTAGGTCGTCCAGTTCGAGCCGTTCATGTCGGTGAAGCTCACGATGCGGTTATTGAACGCATCGGAGATGACGATTTGGTTGACGCCGCTCGATGGCGTCGGCGGGCTGACCGACGAGGAACTGCACGCCCCAAGCACGAGCGTGCATGCAAAGCACAGACTGAACGCCAAGGAACGCATCATGCCAGCCAACCTTTCACTACGGATGGGCCGCGCCGCTTCTTGGCGCTGGCGAGCAGTATTGCCTGCGATTGCGGCGCTGGCGCTCGTGGGCGCCAAGCCCTCGTCCGCACCATCGCCGAGTCCCATCGTCATCACACTTGTGTCGGAATCCAACGCGCGCATCCATGGCACGGCGACGCTCACGCCGATGGGTGAAAAAACCAAGGTCGTCGTCGCGCTCGTCAACGATCCGGCCGGCGCTTTTCATCCAGCGCACATCCATCAGGGCGAGTGCGGCGGCGAGTTCGATGTGCTCCCGCGCTATCCGCTCAATCCGGTGGTGGGCGGCCGCTCAGTGACGACGGTTGCCGCGCCGATTCACGACATCATCGGCCACGGCTTCGTGATCGAGGTGCATGCGTCGAAGTATCACGTCGACGTCATCGCCGCGTGCGGCACACTAGGAGGTTGAGCTTGTGACCTGGGAAGCGATCACTGCGATCGGCAGCCTCGCCACCGCGGTCGTCATCTTGGTGACGGTCGTCGTCGGTTTTCGTCAACTCGATGAGTTGCGCCGCGCCACCCAGCTCGAAGGCGCGATGGGCATCTTCGCCGAGCTCGACTCACCGCTGGTCGACGACGCGCGCGTGTTCGTCACCTACGAACTTCCGGACAAGCTCAAAGATCCGCAGTTCCGCAAGGAGATCGACCTGAGCGCGCTCGGCGATCCGAAAGTGCACAAGGAACTCGTGCTGCTGCGCTTCTTCGACCGCGTCGGCACGTATGTCGAGGAAGGGCTGATCGAGGGCGATATCCTGTACAAGGCCGCTTTTGGGCGCATCCTGAGCTCGTGGGTGATGCTGCACGAAGTGGTCGAGATCCATCGGCGCGTGATCGGCGCCGAGTTCATCTGGAAGCGCTTCGAGATGCTCAAGGACGGCGCCGCTCACTGGGTGAGCCGGCAAGGCGTCGATCCGGCAAAGGCCATGCACTTCATCAGCCTCGCTCGCTCGCAGTCCGGGCAAAGGACGCAGTAGGCCGCGACACATCTCGTTCTAATGTCGCTCACAGGTTGCTTTAGTCTTCAGCCCATACTATGGGCTCGACGAACCCGGTCAACGGGTTGTCATTATCTGTAAGGAGACTCATAGCACCAGTGAAGACCTACCGATCTCTGCTCGTCGCCGCGCTCTGTGCGCTGGCCGTCGGTGCACCAGCGCTCTCGCTCGCCGATTCCATCTCGGACGCGACGCCGGGCACGACGCCTGCCTCATCGGCGGCTCCCCACCATCATCGCGGTTGGACCGCGATGATCCAACAGCTCGATCTCTCGCAGCAGCAACAGGCCCAGATCAAGACGCTCATCACCAACTACAAGCAAGCGCACCCGAAGGGCAGCCAACCAGATCCTGCCGCGCGCAAACAGCTCCACGAACAGATCCTCGCCATCCTCACGCCGGCGCAGCGCACCAAATACGAACAGCTCAAACAACAGTGGCACAAGGAGCGGGAAGGTCAGAACCCGTCGCCCTCGCCGAAGTAACGCACAAAGCACGAACGCACGCGAAGGCCGCGGTCCTCACCGACTGCGGCCTGCTCTTTGTCGTAGCCTCGTGTTGTTTGGACGCGCCTACTTCGTCTTGCGCTGGTGGATGATGAACTGGTTGCCGTCGGGATCCTTGCCCATAGCCATGTGGCAGACCGGCGTCTCGAAGGATTCGGTGAGCGCGGCGCCGCGCAAGTTGAATTCTTCGACCGCCGCATGGATATCCGGCACGGCGAACATCACGATGGCGCCCGAAGCGAAGTCGCCATCCTCGCGATCGGGCTTCCACACGCCGAACGTCGTGCCGTCGGCGAGCGTGAATTCAGCACCGCGCCCCTGGTCGTCAACCTCTGTCGGTTGGAGGCCGAGCACGTCGCGGTAGAACTCGATCGACTTCTGCGGCTCTTGCGTGTAGTAGGCCATGATGTCTAGGCCCGTGATAGTGCCGGTCTTCGATTTGGCCTGCGTGCTCATCGTGGGTCCTTCCTCAAAGTCGCCTGCGGGTGCAAAATAGGGTCCCAGACAGTTTACCCATCAATTCATGACAGCTTGCGTCATGTTGGCGACCAACTCGGTGCGTGATGACACGCCCAACTTCTTGAAGATCGAGGTGAGGTGATTCTCCACGGTTCGTTCGCTGATGGAGAGAGAGCGCGCGATGACCTTGTTCGATTTGCCGGCGCCGACGAGCCGGGCCACTTCGCGTTCGCGGCCGCTCAGCTCGGCCGCGTGCCGATCGCGCCGCCCGCGCGGCTCGGATTGTCGATCGAGACGCGCGACGTCACCGTGCGCGCCCACGCGCCGATACGCGGAAATGGCATCTCGCCGGCGGCCCGCGAGTTCGAGCGCGAATGCCTCGAAGAGCGCATATCCGATCTGGGAGAACGTCGTCGCCGCCTCTGCCGCGTGCGCTCGCGCGGAGCCGTCCTGACCACGTGCTCGATCGGCAAGCGAATCCAGCACCGCGAGATACGCCGCGCCGCGCGGTGAGGACTGGCGGGTGCTCCACTGCGCGATAAGCGCGCGCAACCGCACCAGGTCGTCCGGACGCGCGAAACGCGCAGGCCGTAGGATGATCCACAAATCGCCGCTTGGCGCTCGGACGCCGGCGATGGCGTCGGACAGCAGCTGCGGCACCTCATCCATCCGTCCTTGGCGCGCGAGTATCTCAGCGAGTGCCGCCGATGCCAAGAGCGCATATCCTCCGCCGAACGATATCGTCTGACGGACGAGCGCTTCGTCGAACGGCGACGCGGCGAACGATTCGTCGCCTTGGTGCACCGCAATCAGACAGCCGACAGCGCAGGCCGCGCCGGCGAGCAGCGGCTGATCGTCGAGTTCGGCGGCCGCGATCGATGATTCGACTGAACGCCGCGCGGCCGAGAGGTCGCCCAGCAGCAGATGGTAGAGCCCGCGGTTCACGCAGGCGACCGCTTGCGCGTGCGTCAGCAGCCGTTCCTGAGCCGCTTGGATGGCGCGCTCGCACATCGCGAGCGCGGTGGCCAGATCGCCCGCCTCGTCGTGGATGATCGCCGCGTCGTTGTAGTTGACGGAGAGCGTGACGCCGTCGGCCGACTCGCGCGAGAGCTCGATCGCGGTGTCGATCTCGCGCTTCGCATCGTCGAACCGGCCCTGGATCGATGACGCCTGCGCGCGCAGCGCGTGCACGCGAGACAGCCGGCCCAGGTCGGGCTCGCCGCTGAACGCCTGCGCCTCTTCGAGATTGGCGAGCAGCACCGGCAGATCGCCGACGTTGGCAGCTAACGTCGCCTTGAACACGAACGCGCGGTAACGCACGAGGCTTCGCGTCAATGAAGCGGTGAGCGCGAGCGCGGCGTCGGCATGGCGGAGCGCGGCGGTTCTGTCGCCGAACAACCGTTCCGCGCGAGACATGCCAAGGTGCAGATTGCCCGTGCGCTCGGCATCACGCGCGTCTTTGAGGCAATCGAGCGCGAGCGCGAAGGCACGCAGCGAACGCTCGACCATGCCGGCCTCTAGCAGCGAGAACGCCAGCTTCTCATAGAGCCGCGAGCGTTCGTCTCTCGGCAGCGCCGCGCCAGCTTCGGCGGCGCGCTCGTAATGCATCGCAGCCTGTGCATGTGCCAGCGCATTGCTGGCGGCGTCGCCGGCGAGCTCGGCGTACTGTCTGGTCTTCTCGAGATCGTGCGCCTCCCAGTAGTGGTGGGCGAGCTCCATCGCCCGGCTTCCGGAAGCAGCGGCGCGCGCCTCGAGTGCGCGCGCCACCTTCGCGTGGATCGCCTGCATTTCGGGCACCAGCAGTTCGCGGCGCAAGACCTGCTGCACGAGCGCATGTCGAAAGCGATAGGAGACCGGCTGGGCCGGCACCTCGACGATCAACCTGGCATCGCGCGCCACGCGCAGCGCCTTCACGACGTCGTCGACGTCGTACGACAACGCGGCCGCCAGGAGCGACGGCTCGAAGTCGCGGCCGATGACCGCGGCGTGCGCCAGCACCAAGCGTTGGTCGCCGCGCAATGCCCGCAGGCGTTCGAGGATGACGGCGCGCAGCGTCAACGGCACGTCGGGACCGCCGCCCTCGATCGCATGGCGCAGCAGCTCCTCAGCGTAGAACGGATTGCCTTCGGCCAGTTCCAGACGGCGCGCAAGGGCCGGCCTATCAAGCGACGGGTGCGTGCGCAGCGCGCGTTGCATGAGGGTGCGCACGTGAATCGCCTCTAGCGGCGCAAGCCGCACCGAAACCGTGTTGGCGCGGCGCAGCAAGCGCGCGAGCACGGCGGCAAGCGGCCCGTCTTCGGGCGTCTCATCGCGATACGTGACCGCCACGACGAACCGCTCGCGCGCGGTTGACTTGGACAGATGAAGGATGAGGTCGAGCGAGTCCTGATCGGCCCAATGAAGGTCTTCGATGCCGATGACCACCGGCGCGCGCTCCGCCATGATGCGCATCGCCTCGGCGAATGCGTCGAAGAGCTGCCGCTTGCTCACCTGACCGCGCCGTGCATCGCGGCTCCCGCCGAGCTCAGGGATGCGTTCGGAGAGGATGCTGCGCGCGGCAAGCGCGTGCTCGAGCGCGGCCGGATCGGTCGCGAGCAGCGCGCGCAGGGCGTCGACGAACGGCGCATAGGGCGCTTGCGCGTAGTCTAGACAGTCGCCGGCTCCGACGCGCGCGTTTTGCTCGAGCAGCCAGCGCTGCCAGTGCGCGAGCAGGCGGGTCTTGCCGATGCCGGCTTCGCCCGCGATCAAGACGGTCGAGCCTTTGCCGCCGGCGGCGGCGCGAAAGACGGCCTTAAGCTGGTCGAGCTCGTCCTTTCGGCCGATGAAATCGCTTTCGAGTGCGCTGACCGCCATCGCCGGCTCCCAACGAAGGTGAGATAGGGGGACGTTCGAGGCCGTTGCGTGGTATCCCGGATGGCCCGCGCCGCCGCCGCATCGCATACTTTCCATTGGGAGAGATGACGATGAGCAAGCACCCGCCTGAGATCCCACCGGTCCCGCCGGCAGAGCCGAGCGGAGAGGATCAACCCACCGGCGCGCAGGGCGAAGAACCTCCGGCACGAGGGATCATCCTCATGCGAGTGCTTGGATGGATCGCGTTGTGCGCGCGCGTCGCGGCCTTGGCGGCGGGCGGCATGCAGCCCGCCGCCGCTGCCCAAGCAAATCTGGCATATGACGCCATCACGAAGGTCATCATCTCCGGCACGCCGCCCCCGCCGGACAACTTCGCCTCTGACGCCGATCTGATCGCCAAACTTCCCCCGATGAAGATGTCGAACCCCACCGGCCAGGCCAACACGGCCAGAGCGACGGGTCTGCTCACCGGCCTCATCAGCTCGATCCCAGGGGTTGGATCGCTGATCGCGACGGGCGCCGCGATGGCGGCCGGCGCCGCGAGCAATGCGGCGCAACAGCACGCGCAGGAGGAACAGCAACGGCAGAGCCGAGCGATCATGGCAGCCGGCAGGCTCACGTCCTTCGCGTTCTATGGCGACTGGATGCGCGAAAAGGCCGGCAACGTCGCGACGATCTCCAAACCGGATGAGGGCGTGACGCTCCACGTGAACTACGAAACGCACAGCTACGCCGAACAACGCGTCGATCCGAACATCACGACGTACACCGTCGACGCCACGCCGCCTCCCACGGCGTCAATCGTCGACGCGCCCGTCGTCACGCGCTTGGCTGCGACCGTCATCGAGCACCGGCCTGTACGGGGTTATCACCTGCATGGCAGCGTCGAGTCGTCGCAGGACCTCGGTTTTTGCAAAGCCGGCCGGACAAACATCGACATCGTCGAGTACGTGTCCGACCTGCCCGATCCGGTGAACGCGCGGGCGGCGGCGCCCGACCCGATCGCGCTGCTCACCAGCGCGTGCACTCCCTCGACCACGGCCTCAAGTTTCGAGCCGGGCAAGCTCGTGCTGTACCGCACGTTTTCAGTCCATCCGAGCATTGCGGGCGATCTGATCATCGCGTCAGAGCTCGGCAACTTCAAGACCATCGAAGACCGCTCGCTTTTTTCACCCCCACCCGGTTTCACAGAGGAGCATTGACATGAAGCGTCTATCGCTACGACATGTTTCCGCATTCATCGCGCTGGGGATCGTCTGCGCCGCAACGCCGGCGCACGCGGCGGACCGCGCCGTCGGCGACCAACTGGTGTACACGCTGAAGTCGACCACGTCGGGCGAGCCGGCAAACCTGCCGCCGATGGTGCGCGGAACGTTTGAGTCCAACCAGGCATTCGCGAACAAGCTCGCCGTCACGCTGACGCTGCATATCGATTCGGTCAAGCAGGACGGAACCGCACGCGCATCAGGCACGGCCGTGACGGTTCTGCCGCCAGGCACGAACCCGATGACGGCTCGATCGTTCGGCATGAACGGCAAGGATCTGCAAGCGACGATCTTGGCAGATGGAGCGATCGTGCCGGACTACGTGGCTCCGTCAGCCCCGCAGATCGGCGAAAGCCGTGCCCAGCAGCAAGCCGATGCGGCGCAATTCAATGCGAACTACGCCGGCGGCTTGGTGCACGGCCACGTGACCGACTTCAACGAATTCGCGCTCGGCTGCTCGAAGCGAACGACGTTCAAGACCGGCGATGCGTGGCGGCTCGCCGACGCCACGACGCAAACCACATGGACGTTCGCGGTGACAGGAACGGATCAGGTCGCGGGCCATAACGTCGTCGTGGTCACCATGAACGCGGTTTCTGCTCTGGCGGCACAGACCGTGAAACAGAGCATCACCGGCGACTATGATCCGGTGGCGCATCTCGTCGTCCGATTCCACGAAGACATTCAACGTTCGAGCGACCAAACGGGCAATCTCGGTCAGACGGAGGATATCGCGCTCCAGTGAACCGCAAGTTCGCGGCGCTCCTCATCCCCGAGGTGACCGATGCCCCATACGCCTACGAAGAGCGCGCGGCTCGCCAGCGCTGCGCCGACGCGCTCTTCTGGAGCGCGTGCGGTTTTTCGATCGCGCTGATGGTCACGCTCACATGGACGATCGCGGCCGGCTGATCAGCGTTCTGCCAGACGAGCGCTCCAACGATACAGTGCGAGGATGGTCGCCGCGAACGCAAGCAGGCCGAGCGCAACCGACCAGTTGTGGAACGAGTCGCCGACCAGAGCCAGCGGCGATGGGTTTTTGGTCGCGACGACGATGCCGGAGAACAGCACGCCGAACAGGCTTTCACCGACGATCAGTCCGGAGGCGACCAACACGCCCAAGCGCCGCGCGACGTCGCCGTTCGGCATCTTCGCAACCTGTCGGTTATAGAACCAGCCGATGACCGCGCCGAGCGCCGCCGCAGATGTAGCGGTGGCGGGAAGATAGATGCCGAGTCCGACCGCCAGCGGCGCGAGCTGATATTTCGTCCTCGCGCGTAAGAGCTCGTCGATCGCGATGATGACGATGCCG
>JAFAHD010000038.1 GCA_019237415.1 Vulcanimicrobiota bacterium | reverse complement strand
GGCCCAGCAAATTGCCGATGATATTGAGCAGAGGCCGGGGACTGCTCCGGCGCCCGTCCGGCGCCGCGCCGATCCCGGTCAGCCCGACGCCCAGCTGGCGCTAGACGTCCGGCCAGTCGAGTGAGCGCGACTGCCGCGGTCTAAACGACCGCACACAACTGGAGCAGGCAGATTCTTCGAAGCATCTCGTTTCCGATGATCGTCGCCGTCGCCCGCTGGCTGGCGGTGGCACAGGTGGCGCTCGCGCCGATGAGCGTGCCCGCGCCGCTGTGGCTGATCGCGGGACTCTTCGGCTACGCGCTGGTGGCGACCGCGCTTGCTGCGATGCCGCGGCTTTCGAAGAAGCCGCAAGACAAGAAAGATGACCTGCCCGAGATCTCGCAGGCGCTCATCATCCTGCTCGATGTCGCCGCGGCGACATCGGTCGGCTGGTACTCGGGCATCAGCGCGCTGCCGCTGATCGTCGGTCTCGATGCCGCGACGCTCTCCGATGTCGCGGCCGTCGCCTTCATCTTGCTGTCCGCCGGCTGCTTGACGTTCGCGATCTACTTCGGCCATCCACTCGACGACGCCGGTCACCCGGTCGACATGCTGCAGATCATCGGCTACACGGTCGCGCTGCCGCTGATCGCGTTCATCAGCGCCGCGCACGGTTTGCTCGGCCGGCGCCGCGCTGAGCAACAGACGCGCGCGATCATGCGCGTGCTCGACGCAGGCTCCGATCTTGGCACCAAGGTGACGCTGAGCGAGGCGCTCACGCAGCTGGTCGTGATGCTGCGCGAGTTCCGCGAATCGGTTCCGTGGAGCAACGTCGTCATCTACATCACGCGTTCGGATGACGAAGAGACGCAGGACGAAGTGCTCGTCGAAGAAGCCGTCGAGGGCGCGTATTCCGATTTCTATCGCGGCAGCAAGCTGCGCTTCGGTGAAGGCATCGTCGGTTTTGCTGCAGCTGAGCAGCGTGCGGTGATCGTCCCCGACATCCAAAAGGACTATCGCGAGGCGTCGCTGCCGCGGCCAAAGGCGGCGCACGGCTCTCTCGTCGTCCCCATCGTCAGCGAGCGCCAGACGATCGGTGCGGTCATGCTGATCGCGCCCAAGGTCGGCGCGTTCACATTTGAGCAGCAGCGCTTGGTGGACCGGCTCGTGCGGCTCGCAGCGGTCGGCATCCAGAACGCGCGCCTGCACAGCAAGACGCTCGAGCTCGCCGAGACGGACTCGATGACGGGCCTGCTCACCAACCGCGCCTATCAAGAGCGACTCGAGTCCGAGTTCCGCAAAGCGCAGCTCACGAAGCAGTCGCTCGCGCTGCTCATCCTCGACGTCGATTTCTTCAAACACGTCAACGACACGTATGGCCATCCGCAAGGCGACGAGCTGCTGCGCCAGCTCGGCGAAGTCATCAGGATGCACGCGCGCAAGATCGACATCTGCTGCCGCTACGGCGGCGATGAATTCGTCGTCCTCATGCCCGAGACGATCAAAGCAGAAGCGGCGATGGTCGCCGGACGGCTGCGCCAGGCGATCGAGCAGAACGAGTTCACGCTGGAGACGACGACGGCCAAGATCACGGTGTCGGTCGGCGTCGCCGGCTACCCGCAAGACGTTTCGACCAAGCAGCAGCTGGTCAAAGCGGCCGACTCAGCGCTATACGCCGCCAAGCAGTCGGGCCGCAACAACGTGAAACTCGCGACGCGCGAGACGTTGCCCATCCGGATGTAACGCGCTCAGGGACTGTAGCTTCCCTGAAGCGAACCGTTGCGCAGCATGCACGCTCGCATCAAACAGCTCGACGCCGCGACGATCGCTCAGATCGCCGCCGGTGAGGTCATCGAGCGGCCCGTTTCTGTGGTCAAGGAGCTGGTCGAGAACAGCCTCGATGCGGGCGCCTCGTCGGTGCTGGTCGAGATCGCGGACGGCGGACGCACGTCCATCGCGGTGAGCGACAACGGCGTGGGGATCGCGCGCGAGGAGCTTCCGCTCGCTTTCGCGCGACATGCGACGAGCAAGCTCGCGAGCGCTCGCGACCTGTTCGCGGTCGAAACGCTCGGCTTTCGAGGCGAGGGACTTGCCAGCATCGCCGCCGCCGGTAAGGTCGAGCTGATCTCGCGCCCCGCCGGCGTCGAGATGGGCGCGCGCATGGAAGCGCGCGGCACCGACGTGAGCGAAGCGAGCGCGTGCGCAGCGCCGCCCGGCACGAAGGTCGTCGTGCGCGACTTGTTCGCGCTCACCCCCGTGCGGCGCGAGTTCATGAAGAGCGCTCGCGCAGAGTTCGCGCGCATCAGCGCGTTCTTGAGCCGCATCGCACTCGGCTGGCCCGAGGTGGCGTTCCGGTTACGGCACGACGGCAAAGATGTGTGGGCGCTGCCGGCGGTGCACGACGTGGTCGAGCGCCTCGAGATGGTCTTCGGTTCCGGATCCCGCGGCGCGCTCAGCGAGCTTTCCAGCGGCGACGCGCCGGTGCGCATCTTCGTCAGCGGCTTTACCAGCACGCCGGGCAACGACCGGCCGAATCGCGATTCCCAAGTGTTCTTCGTCAACGGACGGCTTGTGCGCAGCGCACAGCTCGGCGCCGCGTGGCTGGCGGGCGCTGGTTCGTTCGCGATGACCGGACGCTACCCGTTCGGCATGCTCGCGCTCGAATTGCCGCCGGAAGACGTCGACGTCAACGTGCACCCGACGAAGATCGAAGTTCGTTTCGCGCGCGGCAACGAGGTGTTCGATGCCGTGCGCACAGCTGTCGCGCGGACGCTGCGCGCGACCGATCCGTCGCGCGAGGTGCCGGCCATCGCGTTCGCACGCGCTCCGGCGTCGCTCGACGTCGGCGCGACCGCGACGCGGTCGACTGAAGGCGGGCTTGGGCAGCACCCTGCTGCGACTGCATCGTTGCTCGCCTTGCTTCCACGCGCACAGGACGCAGGATCTGCGGCGGCGCCAAGCGCGAGCGGCGGCGTCCGCATCTACGGCCAGATCGATCAGACGTTCATCGTCGCAGGCGATGCCGAGGGATTGCTTATCGTGGACCAGCACGCCGCGCACGAGCGGGTCGCCTATGAGGCCATCCTCGACAAAGCCGGCGATCTCGAAGCGGGTGCGCCGCTGCTCTTTCCGACCATCGCAGAACTGACCGACGCGCAAGCCGCGGTGCTGTACGAGAACCTCGACGCGCTGGCGCACGCCGGCGTGGTGATCGAATCGTTCGGCGAAGGCGCATTTCGGATCTGTGCGCTGCCCGCGGGTTACGAGAAGCGCCGTTTCGATCTCGCCGGCGTGTTGGACGATCTGTCGGTTGACGACGCGCCGCGCGAGGGCATCGCGCACCGCAACCGGCTGCTCGCGACGATCGCCTGCCACTCCGTCGTGCGCGCGCACGAACCGCTTTCGCTGCAAGAACAAGCGGCACTCATCGAGCAGCTGCGACGCTGCGCGGATCCGCACACGTGTCCGCACGGACGCCCCACGATGCTGCGCGTCGACGCCGCGTCGCTCGCAAAGGCGTTCGGTCGGATCTGATTCCAGTGCTCCGGTTACGAGCGCTCGCGCTGTGCGGTCCGACTGCATCGGGAAAATCTGAGCTCGCGTCGCGCCTCGCGCAAGCGGTCGGCGGCGAGATCGTGAACGCCGACTCGCGTCAGATCTACGCTGGGATGCGCATCGGGAGCGGTTGGCCGAGCGCCGAGCAGTTCGCGCGTGCACCTCACCATGGGTATGGCACGATTGCGGCGGGCGAACGCTACAGCGCAGGCCGCTTCGTCGCCGACGCGCGCGCGTCGATCGCCGCGATCGCGGCGCGCGGTGCGCTGCCGATCCTCGTCGGCGGCACCGGGCTGTATGTCGAAGCGCTCTCAGGAACCATGCCGCTCGACCGGCCGATCGCGGATGATGATTTGCGCGCGCGCGTGCGTGCGGAGGCCGCCTTGCATCCACACGAGGCGCTGCGCGAGTGGCTGGAGGCCATCGCGCCCGAGGCTGCGGCGCGCGTCGAGCCGGGCGACCGCTACCGCACGTTGCGCGCGCTCGAAGAGGCGCTCGCGGCGAGAGAACAACGCTCCGGACGATTCGTAGATGCGCGAGATGACGGCCCAGTGGCGCTTGACCTTGACGTCGTCGTCCTCGAAGCGGCGCCGGCGAGGCTTGCGACGCGCATCGCGGCGCGCGTCGATGCGATGTTCGAGGGCGGCCTGCTCGAAGAGGCTGCTGCGATCCGCCGCTCGTACGGCGCGGCGCCCGCGCTCACGGGCATCGGCTACTCCGAAGCGCTCGCGTACGCGGACGGTGCCGCGACGTTGGCCGAGGCGCGCAACGCGGCGACACGGCGCACGCGAGCCTACGCCAAGCGGCAGCAGACGTGGTTTCGCCGCATCGCAGACGCGGCGCGCTTCGACGCGTTCGACGAGCGCACGCCGCGCGCGCTGCTCGAGCGTGCAAGGGGTTTAGCGCTGCCAACGTGAACGAATTCCAGCAGTGAAGACCCATCTGCCTCTGCAAGACGCCTATCTGCTTGCCGTGAAACGAGAGAACGCGCCCGTCACCATTTACCTGCGCAATGGATTCCAGCTGCGCGGCTACGTGCGCGGGTTTGACAATTTCACGATCATCCTCGAATACGATAACAAACCGCACCTGGTGTACAAGCACGCCGTCTCGACGGTGTCGCCGCAGGCGCCGGTGCAGTTCTCCGGGTCTGACCTCACGTCGAATGCCGCGGGGAATTCCGCGCCGCGCCCGCAAGCCAACGCTGAGACCTCGTCCGCGTCGAATGCGGACGGTGCGCCACACTCGGTCTCAAGCTAACACCGCTCGCTTAACCCGAGTATGCCCACCATCGCCCTCACGAAGTGCCAGGGTACCGGCAATGATTTCATGCTGTTCGATGATCGCGCGGGCAGCGGGCTACCCTACCCAGCGCTGGCTCGCAACTTGTGCGATCGCCGCTTCGGCGTGGGCGCAGACGGCCTGCTCGTGCTGAGCGTCGCCGGCGATGCGACCGCCGATCTGCGCATGCGCATCTTCAACGCCGACGGCAGCGAAGCGGAGATGTGCGGCAACGGCATCCGCTGCGTCTCGCACTACGTAGCGCGCACGAGCGGGAAGCGCTCGGCGCTCGCCATTGAGACGGCGAAGGGCGTCGTGCGCGTAGAACCGCAGGACGAGGACATGGTGCGCGTCGCGATGGGAGTCCCGCGCGTGATCGCGGGAGACGAGCGCGTCGAAATCGGCGGCCAAGGACGAACCGTCACGCGTGTCAACATCGGAAATCCACACGCAGTCGTGTTCGTCGAGGAGCCGCTCGAATCGATCGACTTGACGGCGCTCGCGCGCACGCTCTCGCGCAACGGATCGGAGACGAACGTCGAAGTCGCACGAATGACGGGGAACGACGTGGAGATGCGCGTGTACGAACGCGGCGTCGGCGAGACGTGGGCTTGCGGGACCGGTGCGTGTGCAGCGGCCGTCGCTGCGGTCGCCCATCGCGAGGTTCGTTCCCCCGTGAAGGTTGCGACCAAGGGCGGTGAAGTCGTAGTGAACTGGCCGGGCGACGGCGAGCCCGCACACCTCACGGGCCCGGCACAACTCCTGTTCGACTTGCAAATCGAAGTCGGTCCGGACGGCCGCATCATTCCGACCGCCCCATGAAAACGAGGACGGCCGCCCCAGCCGCAGTCTTCGCGCGCGCTGACGGCAGCGTGCTCGACATTCCCGATTTTGCTGCTGCGGCGGACGGCGGCTGCGTGATGACGGCGGACGCGCGCGAATTCATACCGTTGCCGCCCGGCTCGTTGTTGCTCACGCTGCCCGGACGAAGCGTCGTGGGCTACCGCGATGGAGCAGCGGTAGCCGTACACGACATCGACGGCGAGCGCGTCGATGCGGTCGCAGCAGCATTGCCGTTGGGTTACACCCGCACGCTGTTGCCGGCCTACGAAACGCGCCTAGGCGCCCCGCCTCTCCCCCTGTACGGCTACGCGGCGGTCGCATGGCACGAGGGCGCGCTGCACGCCGCTGCGATGCGCACCGATCATTTGGAATTGTGGTCGCCGGGCGCGCACGAGGCGTCGGCACTGCGCGGCGCGATCGCCGCGCGCCGGCGCGAGATGAAAGCCGGCCCCCTGCTCGCGCAGCTGGAGCGATGTGCGCTCGAGTACGGCTGCTACACCGCGCAGAACGCGTTCTTGCGCCACGGCGAAGCGGCGATTCCGGTTTCTCCCGCGTGCAATGCTCGCTGCATCGGCTGCATCTCCGAACAAGAGCCAGATGCCGGCGTCAAGAGCGCGCAAGAACGCGTCCGCACGCTGCCAGCGGTCCAAGAGATGGTCGAACTCGCCGTGCCGCATCTGGAAGGCGAAGCTGGAGCGATGGTGTCATTCGGACAGGGCTGCGAAGGCGAGCCGCTTCTCGCGGCGCCGCGCATTGCGGCGGCGATCCGCGAGATCCGCGCTCGCACGAATGCCGGCACGATTCATCTGAACACAAACGCGAGCGTTCCAAGGGCGCTTGAGGAGCTTATCGATGCCGGGTTGCAGTCGATCCGCGTCAGCCTCAATGCAGCACGGCCGCAGACATACGCCGCGTACTATCGCCCGCGCGGTTATGCGCTTGACGATGTCGTCAAGAGCATCTGGCTTGCCCGAGAGCGCGGGCTTTCGATATCCCTCAACCTGCTCACGCATCCTGGTGTGACTGACGATCCGGACGAAATTGATGCATTCGAGTCGATGCTTAGCGAAAATCCGGTCGACATGGTACAGACGCGCACGCTCAACGTCGACCCCGACGTCTATTTCGAGGCCGTCGGCCGTCCAGAGAAGCAGCCAATCGGGATGCGCCACTGGTTCGAGTGGATGCGCCAGACGTTTCCATCTGTCCGGCTAGGGAATTTCACTCGCGGCTTCGGCTAAACGCGGGCGCGGTTGACCTCTTCGGCCACCATGTTCATCACGATTTCCGTGCCGCTCACCACCGAATCGATGCCGAGCTCTTCGAAGATCTGCTTGTTCTTCGGATTGTTGACGCGCGCGATCGTGCGCGGTTTTGAAAAACGCTTCTTGGTGACCAGACAGATGACGAGATTGTCCTCGTCGTCGCCCGTGTCAGCGATGACGACGTCAGCACGCCCGGCACCGGCCTCCTCGAGCACCAGCGGATCGCAGCCGTCGCCGACTTGGGCGATCTCCGCGTTGAGCGTTTGCGCGAGCACCTGCGCCTTGCGCTCGATCTTTTCGACGACAACGACCTCGTGATGCGCTTCAAGCAATGCGCGCGCGAGATACGTGCCCAGCTTGCCCCCGCCGACCACGATGATGAACATCAGCGCGCCGCCTTCGCGGGCGAGATCAACTTGCGCAGCTCCGCCTCAGCCTCGGGCGCGACGATCGCGACCACGCGATCGCCGGCCTGCAGACGCAGATCGCCGGACGGGATCAAACTGCGTTCTTCACGGACCACGACACTAACCCGCGTCTTACCGGCAATCGTCAGCTCATCCACAGTCCGGCCGGCGAGCGCATCGGTGACCACGAACTCGACGACTTCGACGTCGTGCCGCTCGTAGGGAAGCTTGCGATAGGACTCTTGAAGCAGCGCGTTGGTCATGAGATGCGCGCCGACAGTGGTCGGGCAGATGGTGAGCACGCCGAAGTCGCGGTACATGGCCGCCCGCATCGGGTCGTAGATGCGCGCGACCACCGTCTTGACCTTGAAGTGATGCTTGGCGATGAGCGCCGCCATGATGTTGCGGTTGTCGCCCTGCGTGCAGATCGCGAATCCGTCGGCCTGCTCGATGCCGGCGCGGCTCAGCACATCGACGTCGATGCCGGTGCCCAAGACCATCTTGCCGGGAAAGTCGCGGCCGAGGCGCTTGAACGCGCTCGAGACCTCGTCGACCACCGTCACGTCGTGGCCCGCGTGCGCGAGGCGCTTCGCCAGCGTCGATCCCACGCGCCCGCACCCGACGATCAAATATTTCATGCGTTTTCCTGCAACGATGCGATTCTGGACCGCGGCAAGGAGCGCCTGTGCGGGCGCACGAACGGAAAGCGGCCGGCATGCGGGGCGTAGCTCAGCTTGGTAGAGCGCTCGGTTCGGGACCGAGAGGTTCGCAGGTTCAAGTCCTGTCGCCCCGATAGTTGTCGTCGGCGGGTTTCACATTCCACCCGTACCGGGAGATCGCGGTGTTCACGCGTTTCAGTCAAGCAGCGCAGGCCGTCATCCATTTGGCCGAGCAAGAATGCCGCAATGCGAGCCACTACTTCCTCGGCACGGAGCACCTATTACTTGCCATGGCGATCGAGCCGCCGCCCGATGCGCTCGAATATTTCCGCTCGATCGGCGCGCAGCCATGGGAGATCAAGGGTGCGCTGCGCGCGGCGATGGATCCGCCCTGCGAGCACCCGTGGGAAGGCGTGATCATCACGCCGCGCGTGAAGATGCTGTTCGACCGCCTGGCGAGCGAGCACGCGGAGGGCGAACTCATCGGGCCCGTCGACCTTCTGCACGCGATCGTCGCCGACGGCGGCGGCGTCGCGGCGCGTGTGCTCGCGACATGGACGTCGCGGTCCACGGCGCCGCGTTAGCGTAGGGCGACGTTGCACATCATCCAGGAGATCTCGCAGTTCGTCCTCGACCTGATCTCGCGCCTCGGCTACACCGGGTTGTTCGCGGGCATGTTCGGCCAAGCGATCGGGGTGCCGCTGCCGAGCGAGCTCATGATGGGCTTCGGCGGGTATCTCGCGTTCGCGGGCAAGTTCACGTTCTTCGCCGTGGTGCTCGTCGGCGTCGGCGGCGACACGCTGGGCGCGATCGCCGCATACCTGATCGGTTACTACGGCGGGCGGCCGCTGCTCACGCGTTTTGGCCGCACGTTCTTCATCGCCCAGCGCGAACTCGAGGCCGCTGACGCGTGGTTCGCGCGTTTCGGCAACCGCGCGGTGCTGGTGTGTAAGCTGCTGCCCGGCGTGCGCGCCTTCGGCTCCTATCCGGCCGGCGTGACGCGCATGAACTTCGGCGTCTTCGTCGCGTACACGACGCTCGGCTCCGCGTTGTTCTGCACGACCTTCGCTGCGCTGGGCTTCCACCTGGGCAAGCATTGGGATCTGATCATCGAGCAGATCAAGCCGATCGGCATCGGGCTGCTCGTCGCGCTGGTCATCGGTGTCGTCGTATGGCTCGTCGTGCGCGCGCGGATGGAAAAGGCCGGCCGCTCCACCGTCGCGTAACAATCCATATCCCGTGACCACACTCCAAGAACAGCTCGAGCGGCTGCCGGCCGAGCCGGGCGTCTACCAGATGCTCGACCGCAATGGCGACGTGCTCTACGTGGGCAAGGCGATCGACCTGCGCTCCCGTGTGCGCTCGTATTTCCAGCCGGGCCGGGCGCACCACGTGCGCACGGATGCGATGGTGGAGCGCGTCGAGGGCGTGCGCACCATCATCGTCAAGAGCGAGGCCGAAGCGCTGCTGCTCGAGGCCAACCTCATCAAGCAGCACAAGCCGCCGTTCAACGTCAGGCTCAAGGACGATAAGAAGTACCCATACCTGAAAGTGACGCTCGCCGAAGCCTATCCGCGCGTCATCTTCACCCGCAAGCTCGTCGACGACGGCAGCCGCTACTACGGACCGTACACGAACGCCGCGGTGCTGCGCGATTCCATCAACTTGATCCGCCGCGTGTTCCCCTTACGCACCTGCCGGCTCGACGACATCGGCATCAAATACCACCGGCCGTGCCTGCAATACCATATCAAGCGTTGCATGGCGCCATGCGCGGGATTGCAGAGCCGCGAAGACTACGCCGCCATCGTCGCCGAGGTTGTGCTCTTCCTGGAAGGCCGCCAGGGCGCGCTTGTGGACAAGCTCGAGGCGCAGATGCACACGGCTGCGGAGAATCTCTCGTATGAGTTCGCGGCGCGTCTGCGCGACCGAATCGCCGAGATCAAACGCGTCATGGCCCGCCAGGAAGTTGTGTGGCGCAGCAAGATCGACATGGACCTGGTCGCGGGCGCGCACGGCCAAGGCCTCTCAGCCATGGAGATCTTCTTCGTGCGCGCCGGCAAACTCGTCGGCCAAGAGCACTTCATCGTCGAGGGCACCGAGGGGCGCTCACCCGATGAGATCCTCGCCAGCTTCGTCGCGCAATATTACGGAACGGCGCCCAACGTGCCGCAGGAGCTGATGCTCGAAGCGCACGTGCCCGACGAGAAAGCGTTGTGCGACATGCTCTCGCTGCGCCGTGGCCAGCGCGTGCGCTGCCTTGTGCCGCGCCGGGGCCAGCGTGCGGACTTCATGAACACCGTGCGCCGCAATGCGGAGCAACACCTCAAGGAATATCTGACCGATCGCGCGGTGGCGGACGAACGAGCCGCCGTCGCGCTTGAAGAGCTGGCCGCGGCGCTGCACTTGCCCGCGGTCCCCTCGCGCATCGAATGCTACGACATCTCGCACGTGCAAGGCACCAATGTCGTCGGCTCGATGGTCGTGTTCGAAGACGGGCGACCGAAGAAGAGCGATTATCGCCGCTTCAAGATCCAAGGCGTCGAAGCCAACGACGATCCGGGAAACATGGCGCAGCTCCTGCGCCGCCGGCTGCGCTATATCGCGCCCGGCGTCGAAACGTCCGGCGAGAGCAAGAAGTTCGGCAAGCGGCCGCACTTGTTGCTCATCGACGGCGGCCGTTCGCAACTCGACGCAGTCGTGCAAGTCCTCACCGAGCTGGATTTGGTCGCCGTGCCGGTCGCCGCGCTCGCCAAGCAATTCGAAGAGCTGTATCTGCCGGACGAGGACGAGCCCGTGTTGTTGCCGCGCAATTCGCCGGCGCTCCATCTCGTGCAGCGCGTGCGCGACGAAGCCCATCGCTTCGCGGTCGCGTACCACCGCACGCTGCGCGGCAAACGCCAGGTGGCGTCGGGTTTGGACGGCGTGCCGGGCGTCGGGCCCGCGCGCAAGCGCGCGCTCGTGCGTGCCTTCGGCTCCGCGGCCGCGGTCAAGCGCGCATCTGCCGACGAGATCGCCGCCGTTCCAGGCATCACCAAGGCGCTCGCGGACTCGATCCTCGACGTGCTTCACCGCGAAAGCTAATCATATTCTCAGAGAATCGGAGAAGAAGGTTCAGATGATGGCCGCGAAGCGGGCGCACATGAGCGACTTTCGACCGCCCTTGGCGCCCGGCGCCGCGCACGTATCGGTAGGGCTGGCCGCAGCAGCACTCATTGCGTTCGGGCTGGCCGCTTGCACGAGTAACGGCACATCTCCGCCCCCGCAAAACAACGTGCATCAGCGCTTGTTCGTCGCCAATTTCGCGAGCGGCGGCGCCGCATCGACGCTCGTCGCCTACATCTATCCATTGGCGAACGGCAGCGCACCCAATTCGACGCTGACATCCGCCAACGGAGTGAACGGCGCGCGCGGGATCCTCGTCGATCCATCTGACGACTTGTTCATCGCCAACGCATCCGCGCCCAACGTCACCGCGTACTTGCCGCCGGTGGGAACGAGCACGACCCCATCGCTCGTGCTCACCAACGGTGTCGGCACGCCGGAAGACCTCACGCTCGACAACGGCTTGAATCTGTACGAAGCGAGCCTGAACGGCGGGGCGTGCGGCGGCGTCGGTTACGTCGCGGTGTTCGCGCCGCCGCTCTCCAACTCGAGCGCACCGGCCTTCACGTTCTGCAGCGGCATGGATGCGCCGACGGGCGTGACGTTTGACGGCGTCGCCGACATTTGGGTCGCGAATTCCGCCGGCAACAACGTCACGGCGTACTCGCTGCCCGCCACCACGGTGAGCGCGCCCGCGGTGACGGTGAGCGGACTCAACGCTCCGCAGGCGATCACCTTCGATGCAGCGGGCTCGATGTACGTCGCCAACAAGGGCACCAACTCGGTGCTCGTGTTCAAGGCGCCCATCACAAACGCGAGCCCCGTTGCGTTCGCGATCACCAATGGCGTGAACGCCCCGACCTACCTGGCCACGGACGCCAACGGCGCGTTGTACGTGTCGAACGCCGGCAACATCACGATCTATGCGCCGCCGTTTTCAGCCACAAGCGCGCCCGCCATCACGATAAGCACCGGACTGAACGTCCCGGTAGGCCTGGGGATCGGCTTCTAAGGCGGCAGGGCGCAGCCGGACCGCGGGGGAACCGGCGGCCCATGCACTTGCTGATCAGGTTCATCATCAATGCCCTGGCGGTGCTGGCCATCTCGTTTTGGCCGTGGCACATCATGGGCATCCACAGCGATGGATGGTTGCCGGCGGTTGAGGTCGCGGTGATACTCGGCATCGCGAACGCGATCATTCGACCGATCTTGATGGCGCTGACCTGTCCGTTGATCATCTTGACGCTTGGCATCGGTACGCTGTTCATCAACGCGCTGATCTTCTATGTGGTCGGCGGACTGCATTGGATTCCAGGCTTCACCGTGCCCGGATACTGGGCTGCGTTCTGGGGTTCGATCGTCATGACGATCATCTCGTGGCTCCTGTCGCTCATCATCAGGGAACCAGAGGATCGGCAGCCGCGCCAGCAGACGGCGTAGACGCGTAACAGCGGCCCGTGGTACAATAGGCCGGTCGCGGGGGCGTCACGGTCTCGACGGGTTGTGCCCTGGCGAAGGAAGCAAGCGGAGTTCCGAGCTCTCCTTAAACGATCGGAAACCGTATACACGCGAACAGCGAATACGCACTAGCTGCCTAATCTAGGTTAGCTACGGCCGCGGGGCAACGGCGCCGGCACGGGCCCGCGGCTGTCAAACAAGACGGCTTACGATTTCGGGCGCCGCGACGGAATCGGACAATGAATCGGGGCTGGCGGCCGCGGTAATCTCGCTCGGGAGAGTACGCGGCAGCGAGAATAAAGCCCGAGATAAGCTTGTAGATGCCTTCGTGGGGGTCTTCTCGGACATCGGTTCAACTCCGATCGCCTCCACCACATTCACTCGACGCACATGTAGATCGCACCATGGGAATCGCGCTCGCGCTTGCGGCGGCGCTCGTATACGGCGCCGCTGATTTCTTTGGCGGACTCGCGTCCAAACGAAACGTCGTTTGGGCGGTGGTGTTCGTGTCTGGCGTCGCAGGCCTGGCCACTGCGCTGATCTCGCTGCCGGTGCTTGCATCAGGTCCGCCGCGCGTGCAAGATCTCGAGCTTGGGGTGCTGATCGGCGTCGTCGGCCTTATCGGCATCGCAGCGTTGTATCGCGGCCTTGCGATCGCGCGCATGAGCGTCATCGCGCCCATCACCGCGGTCGTCGCTGCCGCGGTTCCGATCATCTACGGCGTGATGCGCGGCGAGCGGCCATCGCTGATGGCGGCGGCCGGCATCGCGCTGGCGTTGGGCGCCGTGGCGCTGGTGTCGCGCAACAGCGACGAGGACGTCGCTGGCAATGCGGAACCGCAGCGCGCGGGATTGCTGCTCGCAATCGTCGGCGGCATCGGCTTCGGCTTGGTCTACGTGCTGCTCGCCGCCAGCTCGCGCAGCGCGTGGCCCCTGGTCGCGTCGCGCACGACGTTCCTCATCTGCACTGGGCTTATCGTGCTGGCGCTGCGCCCGAGGCCGCTGCTCGCGCCCGGCACCATCCTGCAGACGCTTCTTACCGGCGTTCTCGACATGGGCGCAAACGTGTTCTATTTATTCTCTCTGCGTTTTCACACCCCGGTATCCATCGCCGCCGTGATCGCATCGCTGTACCCTGCCAGCACGGTGATGCTCGCGCGCGTCGTGCTGCACGAGCGCTTGCACGCCGTCCAGTGGGCCGGCGTCGCGTGCGCATTTGCCGGCGTCGTCCTGATGGCGCGCGGGTAAGACAGGGCGAACCCGGCACCGAACATCCGTTCTTGCCATCGACGGATGGATACGATACCATAGGCTGTGGAATGAGCGGTCGAAGTCCAATCGCGAGGTCCGTCATCGCTGCCGTCATGGCGGCGATGCTCGCTTGTGCGGCTGGCTGCGCCAAAAAGCCCGCCCAGGTCGTCCAAGCGCCAGGTCATTTCACCGTCGATTTCGTCGACGCAGGAACCGAAGCGTTGGCGCCGGTCGAGTACACCGTCGACCCGAACCTGCGCGGCCCCGGGTTGGCCGACTACGCCGTCACCCAGCTGTTGGCGGGGCCTTCGACCGGCCGCGACGCCGTCGTCCTTTTCCCGGCCGGCACGACGCTCGATGTCTCATTGCAGGGCGACATGGCGACCGTCGATCTCGGCGGACCGCTTACCAAGTCGTATACCGGCGGTGCCGAAGACGAATCAGCGATGTTCAAATCGCTCACATACACGCTCACGAATGTCGAGGGCATCGCGCGCGTCCAAGTCCTGCTCGCAGGCAAGAAGCGCGCCGCACTGCCCGGCGGTCACATGGAACTCGATGAACCGTTGACGAGGGAGTCGTTCGCGCAGTGATCCGTTTTGGGGCGGTGGTGCTCTGCGCCGCGATGGCGCTGAGCGGTCTAGCGCTGGGCGTTTCGCAAGCGGCCGGCGTCCTTGTCGTGCCGACCAAAGCGAAGGTGTACGTCGCTGGGCGCGAAGTCGCGTTCCAGAACTTGGGCATCGCATACAACGATCCGGTCGCGCCGGCGAACGACCCGGGCGTGCGCACCATGCTGGATCTCGTGCAGGCACAGATGACATGGCAGCCCGGCACGCGCTTCGCAGTCGTCACGCGCGCCGACGGCACGCTGATCACGCTGACGGTCGGCAGCGCCGCGCTCTCGGTCGGCGGCACGTCCGTCGCGATGCCGTTCGCGCCGTTTTACAAAGGCGATGATCTCTATCTGCCGCTGCTGCCGCTCGGCAAGGCACTGCAGTTAGGCGTGCGCGGCTTTGCGAGCGGCTATGTCTTCGTGCCGCAGGTGCTTGCGGTGCAAGCGCACAGCGACGGTCAGCGCACGGTCATCGCAATGACGACGTCCGCGCCGGCGGCGTACCGCACGTCCTACGACTCGCACAAGAGCGAGCTGAATGTCATCTTCCCGGGTTTTGGTACCGACGCGCTGGGAACGCAGCCGCTGTCGGGCCGCGATGGACGTTCCATCAAAGTGACCGAGAACGGACCGCCAGGCTATCCGACCACGACCGTGACCGTAGGAGTCGTGCATGGCGTGAAGTTCGCCGCGCATCGCGCGAGCGGCGCGCCCGAAGTCGAAGCGGTCCTCGCGAAAAACGAGAGCGCGCTGCATCTCGCCGACGACTCGCATGCGGTCGGCCACGTCACGCGGACGAGCGAGGCGACGCCAACTCCCGAACCGAGCGCTACGCCATCATCCCGTCCGAGCGCGGGCGCGGCGCCGGCTGCGAGCACGGCCTCGCCCGTGACGCCGGCTCCCACGCGAGCGCCGAGTGCCGCGCCGTCCTCCGCTCCCGTCGCAACACCGGCCGCTGCTGCGCCCGCGCCCTCAGGGTCGCCCGGAATCACGGTGCAGCCGGAAGCGACAGATATAGGATCGCCCTCGCCAACGCCCACGCCGATACAGATCCGCGTCACCGCGCTCAGCGTCGCGGAGATCCCCGCCGGCGGCACGCGCCTGACGTTGACGATGTCGGGTGGTCCGGTGAATTTCGAGTGGCACCGTCTTGACGATCCTGACAACCGCTTCTGGCTGGACATCCACGGCGTGACGCTGCAAGGACCGACGCAGACGTTGACCTCCGCGTTGCCGTTCGTCAAGGAGATCCACGTCTCGCAATTCGCACTCGATCCCGAGCCGGTGGTGCGCATCGCGATCGATCCGACGCAGCCAATCGATGTGAACATCGGGCCGGTCGCGCAGTCCGCCAATCAGATGGGCATCGAGATCGAGCGCCAGCCGCCTGCGTCGGATGCGCCGCGGGCGGGCGTCGGCACGGTCGCCTGGGTCGCGGTCGCGACGCCGCCGCCGATCACGCACACGGCCACGCAGCGCGACCTGATCGCCATCGATCCCGGTCACGGCGGAAACGACCCGGGCGCCTCGAACAGCGGCTATGGGTTGGTGGAAAAAGAATTGACGTTGCAGATCGCGTTGCGCTTGAAACAGGACCTGCAGCGCATGGGTTGGCGCGTCGTCATGACGCGCGACTCGGACTATGAAGTCGGGGATCCAAACGGCGACGACCACCAAGAGCTGCAGGCTCGTTGCGACGTCGCCAATGCCGCGGGCGCGCGCGTTTTTGTCAGCGTGCACGTCAACTCGTCCGTCGCGCACAGCCTCAACGGGACGACGACGTACTATTGGCGGCCGGCCGATAAGACGTTCGCACAAGCGGTGCAGAATTCGGTGGTGCTGGCGGACGGCATCGCCGACGACGGCGTCAAGCGCAATGATTTCTACGTCGTCAAGCACACCGACATGCCGGCAGTGCTGGTGGAGACCGCGTTCTTGAGCAATTCGGCAGACGCGGAGCAGCTCACCCGGCCCGCCTTCCTCGATAAGCTCGCACAAGGCATCGCCAACGGCATCATGGAGTTCACCGGGGGTCCCAACGCACCGTTGTGAGCGCAGCGAGCCGGCGCGTGGCGATGCTCGATTCGGGTCTTGGCGGCCTGACCGTCTTGAGCGCGCTGCGCGCGCTCGCGCCGGACAGCGACGTCCTCTACTTCGCTGACACGGCGAACGTGCCGTATGGCGATCGCACGCTGCAGGACGTCGCCGCGCTCGGGGCGCGTATCGTCGAACGCTTCGCGATCTTCGATCCCGCGGCGATCGTCATCGCATCGGGAACGACGTGCGCGGCGTTCGATCGCTGCGGGTGGCCGGCCGCATCCGCGCCCTTCGCCGGCGTCATCGAAACCGGCTCGCGCGCGGCGCTCGAAGCCAGCGCGAGCGGCAACATCGGCGTCATCGCCACGCGCGCGACGATCGAGAGCGGATGTTTCGAGCAGGCGTTGCGCGCTCTCTCGAATGCCGTGCGCGTGACCAATGTCGGCGCGCCCGCGCTCGTCCCCATCGTCGAGGCCGGCGAGTCGTCGACCGAGCGTGCGCAGGCAGCTGTGCTCGACGCGTGCGCGCCCTTCGTCGCGGCGCGCTGCGACGCCGTCATCCTTGGGTGCACCCACTTTCCGCATTTGCGCACGTGGTTCGCTGCAGCGCTCGGTCCGGGCGTCAAACTCGTCGATCCCGCCGATGCGTGCGCGGCCGCCGCGGCCGCGCTGTTGCCGGCGACGCCGCGCGGCCGCGGCTTGCTCAAGGTCGAGGTGAGCGGCGACGAGTTGCTGTTCGCGCAACGCGCGAAGGCGCTCGGCGCAGGACGCATCGACGACCTCGCGCACGTGACGCTCGAGCGCAGCAGCGCGATTTCCTAGATCAGGTGGAAGAGGCGGAAGAAGACGAGCGTTGAGGCCACCGCGACCATGGCCCCGGCCACCACTTGCGCCACCGTGTGCGCTCGGAGATAGACGCGCGCCCAGCACACCATCGCGACGAGCGGCACATAGGGCAGCGGCAGCGCCCCGAACAGCACGAACATGACTGCGAACGGCCCTGCGATGCCGAAGGCGTGCGTGCTGATCTTCCAATAGCGCGTGATGATCATGATCGCCAGCGCGGTGGCCCAGTAGCCCCACGCGATGGCGATGATCTGCACCGGCGCTTTCGCGAGGGTAAACCCGATCGCAGCCAGCAGATCGATCGCGACGATGACGAGGAAGATCTTCTCGCGCTCGAAGCGGTCGGACATGTCGAAATCTGAGATGCGTCCGGTGACGTATAAGAACAGCAGGCAGACGAGCGGCGCGACCGTGTACACCGTGACGCTGACCGCCGACAAGACCCAAAACTCTTTCGTCGAAACCGAAAACGCGTGAGACACGATGATGAACAGCACGGACGCGGCGATGAACGGATTGAAGATCGTGGAGAGGGCTTTCGCGAATTCGACGGTTGCGCGATGACCGCGCATGCCGACCACGATGGTCTCGCTGCCATGTGCGGCGGCGCGCCTGCTCTGCATGCCAGCAATTATACGCGCGGACGCGGAGCGCTGTAAAGTGACCGCTCGCAACCCGGGATGGGACGGTTTTGAATTGCCAGGCGGCGATCGCGGCGTTTTGTTGCTGCATGGATTCTCAGGAAGCCCCGATGAGGTGCGCGAGTTGGGTGCCCGTCTTAACATTCAAGGATACAGCGTGCGCGCGCCCGCGTTGCCGGGGCACCACGGCGATGTGCTCGAGCTCGATCGCGTCGGCGAACAGGAGTATCTCGACAGCGCGCTCGACTGGTTCGATCGCGCGAGCACCACATTTCACAAGAACTTTGTCGTCGGTTTTTCGATGGGTGGCGCGCTCGCGCTGCACATCGCGCAGCACCGGCGGCCGGCAGGCGTCGTCACAGTCAACACGCCGGTGCGCATGCCGTCGCACGTCTACGGCGGCGTGCACCTGGTGGCGCGCCATCACGCGCGCGTGCATCTGCCGGTCAATCCCAATGCATACTTCGGCACGATCGGCTATCCGACGGTTCCCGCGCATGCGGTGCGCACGTTCTTGTCGGTCGTCGAGCGCGTGCGCAACGGACTGCCGGACGTCCACACGCCGCTGCTCGTCCTGCACAGCATCCGTGACATGACCGTGCCGTTCGCCAATGCCGCGCTGATCGACGCGTCGGTCGGCAGCCGCTATCGAGACGTCGTCGTACTGAAAGAGGGGCAGCACCTCATCACCGTCGGTCGCGGGCTCGATGTCATCGAGCCATACATCGTCGAGTTTCTCGCACGCGTGGACAAAGGCCACGCCAGCCACGAGAAATAAGATGAAGCGATGTTCCTCTTCGCGGTCATCTCGTTTCTGAGCATCACTCAAGCCACAGCGTCACCGCCGGCGGTCGACCGATCGAGCGTGCTCTCCACGGCCAGAGCATTCGTGCCCAACTCTGAAGCTAAGGTCAGTGTCGAAACGCAAGAAGACCCATATGCCATCGTCGAGTATCGCGCAGGCAACATCGAAGGCCGGCTCAGCGATGGCCAGATCCTGCTGCAAAGATTCGCATTTGGCTGGCAGGTGATCGATGCAGCTTCGGACCCGCCGGGTTTCACGTCGGCCGCGCTCCATAATCACGGTATCTCGGCGCCAGTGGCTCGAGCGCTGCTGCACGGCGTTGTGGCCGGAGCGCTCCCGCCGGGACGGTGGAACGATGCGGACCATGGCTCGAGCGAAGACATCACAGCGATCCGCGAAACAGTGCTATCTGAGACCGGCGAGGCGATCAGCTCGGTGAAAATCTATGAAGAATACGCCGTGCTCACGTGGTTCTCGCGCAGTGGGGGTGAAAGGGTATTCGCCAAACGAGACGGCCGTTGGGTCGCGATCGTCGGCGGAGGCGGTTGCCTGGACAAGGCTGGTTTCATTCACTACGGGGTCAGTTCGCAAGCGGCCGCGCAATTCTCGCTCTGGTTCCCGTGCGGGCCATTTCCCGCGACAACTCCAGCGACGGCCAAGTAGCACGCCGCCGATGTTGACGCACAGGGGCGGCGAGCGGGACGGACGAAGCGCCTCCTAGATAAACCACAACCCTTTGACGGGAGCAGACTGATCCTTTGTTAGCCTCAATCCTCACGCTGCTGGCGGCGACACCCGCAGCCGCTGCGGCGACGCCGGCCGCATCCCTGCCGACGCCGATCCCGGTAGGCACGCTGCCTCCGGCTGCACCGCAAATTCTGTTTCACAACGCAACGATCGCGGAGAACTATCCGTGGCTCGGCACCACGGTGGAGTACCTGTTCCTCATCGCGACGGTCGTGCTGATCGCGCTCATGTCGGCGCAGACGACCAAGACCGAGGGATTATCCGGCACGATCGGCGGTCGCGCGGAGGCTGCCTATCACGGACGCCTTGGGCTCGATCAGCAGATCACGCGCCTCACCACGTTTGCGGCGTACTCGTGGTTCATCCTCGCGTTCGCGTTCTTCTGGATCACCCGGTAAAACCAAGGTCCGGCATGCCGCTGCTCTCCGTCAAGGACCTCGAAGTCACGTTCTCGACCGACGACGGCGTCGTGCGCGCCGTCAACGGGTTGTCGTTCGACATCGAGCCCGGCAAGACGCTGGGCATCGTCGGCGAGTCCGGCTCGGGCAAGAGCGTCACCGCGCTCTCGATCATGCGCTTGATCGCGATGCCGCCCGGCAGAATCGAAAAAGGCGAGATACTCTTCAACGGCCAGGACCTGCTCAAGTTCGGCGAGCAGCAGATGCGCAACATCCGCGGCAACAAGATCGCGATGATCTTCCAAGACCCGATGACCAGCCTCAACCCGGTGCTGACGATCGGCGACCAGATCATGGAGACGATTCAGCAGCATCAGCACAAGAGCAGGTCGGAGGCGTACAAGCGCGCGGTCGAAATGCTCGAGCTGGTGCGCATCCCCGAGCCGGACAAGCGCATGAAGTCCTACCCGCACCAGTTCTCGGGCGGCATGCGCCAGCGCGTCATGATCGCGATGGCGCTCTCATGCGACCCGGAGCTGCTGATCGCCGACGAGCCGACCACGGCGCTCGACGTCACCATCCAAGCGCAGATCCTCGACCTCATGAACGATCTGCAGAAGCGCTTGAACTCGGCCATCATCTTGATCACGCACGACTTGGGCGTCGTCGCCGAGGTGTGTGAGAAAGTGCTCGTGATGTACGGCGGCACTATGGTCGAGTACGGCACCGCAGAGCAGATCTTTGCGGCGCCCAAACATCCGTATACGCTCGGACTCTTGGAATCGCTGCCGCGCCTCGACGAGCGGCGCCGCCTGGTGCCGATAGAAGGCCAGCCGCCGAACTTGCTGCGCCTGCCGGCAGGCTGCGTGTTCGCGCCGCGCTGCCCGTACGCGCTACCCGATCACGCCGTCAACCCTCCGCCGATCGTCGATTTCGGCGGCGGTCACGTCGCGCGTTGTACCTTATATAAGGAAGAACCCGGGCTCGACATCCGCCTCGAGGCCGATAGGCTCAAGCTCGCGAGCGCGTCCGCCAAGGAGGCGGCGCGTGGCTGACCAGACGTTGCCGGGCGCAAACGGCGCGACGGACGCGATCGTCGAGGTCCGCAACGTCAAGAAATACTTTCCCATCACGGCCGGCGTGTTCTCGCGGCATGTCGCCGACGTCAAAGCCGTCGATGACGTCTCGTTCTCGATCAAGCCTGGCGAGACGCTCGGGCTCGTCGGCGAATCCGGGTCGGGCAAGACCACGATCGGCCGGTGCATCCTGCGGCTGCTGGATCCGACCGGCGGCGACATCTTCTTCGAGCGCAAGAACATCACGAAGCTGCCGCAGAGCGCGCCGCTGTGGGATTCCAAAGCGCTGAGCATGCGCGAGCTGCGCGGGCGCATGCAGATCATCTTCCAGGATCCCTACGCCAGTCTGAACCCGCGCATGACAGTCGGCGACATCATCAGCGAGCCGCTGCAGATCCATGGCATTGACGGACAAGCGCATCCAAGCAAGGCCGACATCGAAAAGCGCGTCAACGAACTGTTGCGCACTGTCCGGCTCGCGCCATACCACGCCAACCGTTACCCGCACGAGTTTTCGGGCGGTCAGCGCCAGCGCATCGGGATCGCGCGCGCGCTGGCGGTCAACCCGAAGTTCATCGTCGCAGACGAGCCGGTGTCTGCTCTCGACGTCTCCATCCAAGCGCAGGTGGTCAACCTGCTGCAGGATCTGCAGGCGCAGCTCGGGCTGACTTATCTGTTCATCGCCCACGATTTGTCAGTGGTGCGCCACATCTCCGACCGCGTCGCGGTGATGTATGTCGGTAAACTGGTCGAGATGGCAGACCGCGACGAGCTCTACAAGCGTCCGCTCCATCCGTACACGCAATCGCTGTTGTCAGCGATCCCGATACCCGACCCGCGCGTCGAAGCGCGGCGCGAGCGCATCATCCTGACTGGCGACATCCCATCGCCGGTCAACCCGCCGAAAGCGTGCCGCTTCAACACGCGCTGTCCGATCGCATACGAACGTTGTTTCATCGAAGAGCCGTTGCTGAAGAAGTACGGCGAGCACTTGGTCGCCTGCCACAAGGTCGAAGAGCTGCATGGCCAGCAGCCCGACATCACAAAACGTACTGCTGCGCCTGCTGTCCCGGCCTCCTAAGGATGTTGCGGCGCGCTTTCAAAACGCGCCTATCGAAACGTCTTCGAAAGAGTGGCAGGTATGGCGAAAACCGTTGCGCTCGTCTTCGGCATCATCTATTTGTTGGTCGGCATCGCCGGATTCGTACCGAGCATCGGCGGTACGCTCGGCATGGCGCCCAGCGTCTTACTCGGCCTTGCCAGCATCAATCTGATACACAATGCCGTGCATCTGGTGATCGGCTTCTGGGGACTCGCGGCGTCCACCGACCTCGCGCGCGCCGTCAGTTTTTGTCAGACCGCCGGCATCGTGCTGGTCGTGCTCGGACTGCTTGGATTCTTCATCCCGGACGGCTTCGGGTTCGTGCCGTTGGGCGGCAACGATCCGTGGATCCACATCCTCTCCGGCTTGATACTTGCACTCGTCGGTTTCATGCGCCAGCCCGCGACGTCGCGCGCGCGATGAAGGGGGTGTCAGCCTATCTTGGCGTGTCCCGTATTTGACGGGGCTTGACGACGTAGTGTATAGTAGGGAACGTTTGAGCGATTGCCGGGAACGTCCCGGTTCGCAAAACAATTAGGGCGCGAGTCGCACGCGCTGCACTAACGGAGACGGATTGTCAAAGTCCCTTATCATCGTCGAATCGCCGGCCAAGGCCCGCACGCTTAAGAAGTTCCTCGGTTCTCGCTATCAGGTCTTGCCCTCGGTCGGCCACGTCCGCGACCTGCCCAAGAGCCGTTTGGGCGTCGACGTCGACCACGATTTCAGCCCGACCTATGTGACCATCAAGGGCAAGGGCCCGGTCATCAAAGATCTGCGCAGCGCCGTCAAAAAGGCGTCGCATATCTATTTGGCCACCGACCCCGACCGCGAGGGCGAGGCCATCGCCTGGCACTTGGCTGAAGTGCTCAAACTGCCCGACGCGCGACGCATCGAACTGCACGAGATCACGAAGAGCGCCGTTCAAGAGGCGCTCAAGCATTCCGGGTCGATCAACATGGATCGCGTGGACGCGCAACAGGCGCGCCGCATCCTCGACCGGCTCGTCGGTTACAAGATCTCGCCCATGCTGTGGCGCAAGATCCAAGGCGGCCTGTCCGCCGGACGCGTGCAATCGGTCGCCGTCAAGCTCATCGTCGACCGCGAGCGGGAGATCGAAGCGTTCAAGCCGCGCGAGTATTGGACCGTGTCGGCGCGGTTGTGGCCGCGCGGCCACCACGACGCCGAACACACGCTGCTCGCCGACTTGGTGAACGTCGACGGCAAGAAGCTCGACAAGTTCGACATCCCGACCGAAGCCGACGCGACGCGCCTCGAAGCGCGGCTCTCGAAGGCTTCGTACAGCGTCACCAGCGTCAAGACGCGCGAGGTGCGCCGCTCGCCGGCCGCGCCGTTCACCACCAGTACGCTGCAGCAGGAGGCATCGCGCCGTCTCAAGATGCGCGTGCGGCGCACGATGCAGATCGCGCAAGGCCTCTATGAAGGCGTCGACGTCGGCGAGGAAGGTACGACCGGTCTCATCACCTATATGCGCACCGATTCAACGCGGCTGTCGAGCCTTGCGATGGATCAGGCGCGCGAGTTCATCAATCACACGTATGGCGCCGAGTACCATAACGGCAAGCAATTCAAAGTTTCCGCCGACGCGCAAGACGCGCACGAAGCGATCCGCCCGACGGACGTGAACCGCACGCCCGAGCGGCTCAAGCAGTTCCTCGATCCGTCGCAGCTGCGCGTCTACCGCTTGATCTGGGAGCGCTTCGTGGCGAGCCAGATGGCGCCCGCGGTGTACGACCAGACGACGGTCGAGATCGAAGCGGACGGCTGCGGCCTGCGCGCCACCGGCACCGTGCTCAAGTTCGCCGGCTACACGAAGATCTACGAAGAGACGCCCGACGAGGACGCCACAGAAGAAGACGAGCGCAAGAAGCATCTGCCGCCGGTAGAAGAGGGCCAGGCGATGGACCTGCGCGCGGTCCTCAAAGCGCAGCACTGGACCGAACCGCCGCCACGCTATACCGAAGCGTCGCTCGTGAAGACGCTCGAGGAGAAAGGCGTCGGACGGCCGAGCACCTACGCGACCATCGTCGATACTATTCAGCGGCACTACACGAGGCTCGAGCAGCGCCGCTTCATGCCGACGCCGGTGGGCATCATCGTCAACGACGTGCTCGTCGAGTTCTTCCCCGACATCTTCAACGAGACGTTCACGTCTGAGATGGAGCAGCGGCTCGACCGGGTCGAGGAGCGTCACGACGATTGGGTCTCGCTGCTGCGCGACTTCTACTCGCCGTTCGCGAAGGATCTGGCGCGCGCTGAAGAGTTCTTCCCGAAGGTCGAGATAGAAGAGGAAGAGATCGACGAAACCTGCCCCGCGTGCGGCCGGCCGATGAAGATCAAGAACGGCCGCTTCGGCAAATTCATCGCCTGCACGGGTTATCCCGAATGCAAGACGACCAAGCCGATCGTCAAGGATTCAGGTGTCGTCTGTCCGCAAGACGGCGGCCGCATCCTGGAGCGCAAGAGCAAGAAGGGCCGCATCTTCTTCGGTTGCGAGAAATACCCGGCGTGCGACTTCGTCGCCTGGGATCCGCCGATCGTCGGTTCCGCGTGCAAGGAGTGCGGATCGTTCTTGGTGCGCAAATGGGGCCGCAACGGCGGCCGCGTCGTGTGCGCGAGGGATGCGCACCACGAACACGGTTACGTACAGCCCGAAGCCTCGAGCAACGGCGTTTCGTCCGGCCTCGTCGTCGAGCACGAAGAACAAGAGAAGCGCTCGGCCTAGCGACGCCCAACGGGGTAGCGCACCCGCCAAACCGAATCAACGCGCGCGATGCCTGAGCATGTGACCATTATCGGCGGCGGTCTTGCCGGTTCCGAAGCGGCATGGCAGCTGGCACAAGCCGGCGTGCCGGCGACGTTGTACGAGATGCGGCCGAACGTGCAGACCGGCGCGCACGTCAGCGGCCGTCTGGCCGAACTCGTGTGCAGCAACTCGCTGCGCGCAGCATCGCTCGAGAATGCCGTCGGTCTGCTCAAGGAAGAGATGGCACGGCTGGGATCGCTCGTGATCGAAGCCGCGCGCGCGACTGCGGTGCCGGCAGGTGGCGCGCTCGCCGTCGACCGGGAGCGCTTCGCCGACCACATCGAATCCAAGATCTGCGGCCATCCGCTCATCGAGCTGCGCCGCGAGGAGATGCGCGCGATTCCACGCGATGGCATCAGTGTGGTCGCATGCGGCCCGCTCGCATCCGCGACCCTTGCCGGCGATTTGGAACGGCTGTGCGGCCCACGCCTGCACTACTTCGATGCCGCTTCACCGATCGTCGCGGCCGATTCGATCGATCGCGGGCAGATGTACGAGGCGTCGCGTTACGGCAAGGGCGACGGGGCGGACTACCTCAACATCCCGCTCGACCGCGAGCAGTACGTGCAGCTCGTCCTGGATTTGGTCAGCGGTGACAAACACGAACCGCACGGCTTCGAGACCGACGCCGCCAACGGACGCATTCCGTACTTCGAGGCGTGTCTGCCGGTCGAAGAGATGGCGCGACGCGGTGAAGACACGTTGCGGTACGGGCCGCTCAAGCCGGTCGGCTTGATCGATCCGCGCAGCGGCAAACGGCCCTACGCGGTCGTTCAGCTCCGTCGCGAGAACGCGGCCGGCACCGCGTACAATCTCGTGGGGTTCCAAACGCGCCTGACGTGGCCTGCGCAGAAGGCCGCGTTCGGAAAACTGCCCGGCCTTGCGAACGCCGAATGGCTTCGCCTTGGCGTCATGCATCGCAACACGTTCGTCGACGCGCCGCGCGTGCTTGCGGCCGACCTCAGCGTCAACGGAGCGCCGAACGTGTTCCTCGCCGGCCAGGTCACCGGCTGCGAAGGGTACGTTGAGGCTGCCGCGACCGGCATCGTGGCTGCGCGCAATGCGGCGCGCCGCGCACGCGGCGACCAGCGTCCTTTCAGCCCCTCTGCGCGCACGGCCATCGGCGCGTTGCTCGCGTATCTGCGTGACGGCACGAGCCACGATTTCCAACCGCAGAACGTCACCTTCGCGTATTTCGAGCCGCTGCCAGGACCGCGACTCGACAAGCAGGCGCGCCGGCGCGCTCTTGCCGAACGCGCGCTCCAAGAAATCGATCGCATCGCACAAGAAGTCGACACGATAGGAGTCGCATGATCCGTTCTACCACGATCGTCGCGGTGTTGCGCGACGGCCACCTCGCCGTTGGCGGTGACGGACAGGTCACGCTCGACCGCGTGGTCATGAAGCATCACGCGCGCAAAGTGCGCAAGGTCGGCGGCGGCAAAGTGCTGGCCGGTTTCGCCGGCTCTGCCGCAGACGGCATCACCTTGCTCGACAAGTTCGAAGCAAAGCTGCAGGAGTTCCGCGGCAACATCACGCGCGCGGCAGTCGAACTGGCCAAGGACTGGCGCCAAGACCGTTATCTGCGGCGCCTCGAGGCCTTGTTGATAGTCGGCGACAACGAGCATCTCTTCGTCTTGTCGGGGACGGGCGACGTCGTCGAGCCCGACGACAACATCGCCGCGATCGGCAGCGGCGGCCCGTATGCGCAAGCGGCGGCGCTCGCGCTTATCAAGAACACCATTCTGAGCGCCGAGGAGATCGTCAGAGAAGCGCTGCACGTCGCCGGACGCATCGATATCTACACGAACGACGACATCGCGATCGAGACGTTGTAGATGCGGGTAGCCCCGGCGTACCCGCGGTTAGGTCCGCTGTTCGGCGCCGCGTTCGACCGGGCGATCGCTATCACGCTGCGCTCGTGGCCGTGGATCATCGCCATCACGATCATCGACGTCGCAGTGGCATGGTTCCAGCTGAGCGACCGGATAGCCGACCTGTCTGACGCCGTCTGGAGTTTCTTCGCCGCCGCGAACGCAGCGCGCACAGTGGATCCGAACTATCGGATGACGGGAGCAACGGTTGGCCGCCTCATCGTCGTCGGGCTTGCGACGGCGCTCGGCGCCGGCGTTGGCGCGATCGCGCTCATTTGGCCTGGTCTCTATCTCGCGACAAAGCTTTCCATGGCGCCGGCCGCCGTGGTCTTCGACGGGCTCGGCGCGGAAGGCGGTATCGGTCAATCCTGGGGTTTGACGACCGGACGCTTTTGGCAGACGTTTCTGTTCGGCGTGCTCACGCAGATCGCGATCGTGTTGCCGTTCTTCGTCGGCGTCCTCATCGTCGGCGGTCTCTCAAGTCTCCTGATCAGCTTGGGCGTGCTCCACGTCGAATGGGACCGCGCGTACGCTATCGGCGTCCAGATCATCACGCCGATCCTGCTGTATGGCACGCAAGCCGGCTGGCTCGCAGGCTTGTACTGGTACCAAGGCCTCAAAGCCATGCGTGACGCGGAATTTGCGGTCGCTTAGCACCACGCGCCTCGTCCTCGAGCCCGTCACGCAAGCCCACGCGGCGCCGCTGTTCGAGGCGATGCGCGATCCGTTGCTCTACCGCTACGAACCGCGCAAACCGCCACAAACGCTCGAAAACGTTCGTGCGCGCTTCGCGCTGTGGGAGGAGCGTCAATCGTATGACGGTTCGTCGCATTGGCTGAATTGGGCCGTTCGCCGTCGCGACGACGCGGCATATATAGGGCTTGTTCAGGCGACGGTGAGCGCAGGACTGGCGACGATCGGTTACACGATCTTCACGCCGTTCTGGCGGATGGGATACGGCAAAGAAGCCGTCGCCGCGATGATCGCCGAGATCCGGGATACGTACGAGACACCGCTGGTGCAGGCATGGGTCGACGTCGAAAATACGGCGTCGATCGGCTTGTTGGAATCCTTACGATTCAAGCGAGTGTGGACGGGGCCGAGCGAAGACCAGCCCGGCCGCACCGACCACCGCTACGAAAGCCGTCTTTAGTCTAGATCATTGAGCGCGTGTTCGAGGTTGCGAAGGATAAGGCGGTCGTCGTCCTCGCTGTGAAACCTCGTGAGTGCCGCCACGAGCAAGAATCCGAACACAACGACCCACGCGACGACGCCGAATCCGATAGGCTCGTGCAGCGCGGCGGCCGTGGCCAAGGCAAGCGCGACGACGAGGGCGGCGATGCCGAGCACTCGTGCGGTCCAATTCAGCCCGAACGCGCCGCGTATGACCGCAGATCCGTCTGGCGCTTCCATCACCGTTCCCCGGAACACCGGCCGCACGAGCAGCATCAAGCTCATGAGCGTCAACGCGTCCGATCCCTGATACTCTCGTTGCTGGATCTCGTACGCCGCTTGCACGTCCGAGCCGCGCAAGGAGACGATCAGCGATGGCGTGTCGAGCTGCACGACCCTCGGCGCCGCAAGGGCAGCGAGGTTCGCATGCGCTTGCGCGAAGGGAAGGGCACCCTCGATGGTCCGCGGCCGATACCCAAAGCCGAGCATGTCGATAACACGAAACGGGTCGCCGGTGCCGCCGCCGTCAATTGCGCCCGGCATCGAAGCTACGCCGCGGCGACCTCGGCCGCGAGCTTCTGTACCGAGTCTTTCGCATCGCCGAACAGCATCATCGTCTTCGGGTTCTCGAACAGCGGGTTGTCGATGCCCGCAAAACCTGGGCTCATGCTGCGCTTGAGCACGACCACATTCTTCGCCTTGTCGACGTCCAGGATGGGCATGCCGTAGATCGGGCTGTTCTGCACGTTGCGCGCAGCGGGATTGGTCACGTCATTCGCGCCGATGATGAGCGCGACATCGGCTGCTTCGAATTGCGGATTGATCTCATCCATCTCGTGCAGCTGATCGTAGGGCACGTTGGCTTCGGCGAGCAGTACGTTCATGTGCCCGGGCATGCGGCCGGCGACCGGATGGATCGCGAACTTGACGTCGACGCCGCGCTTTTCGAGATTGGCGGCGAGTTCGCGCACCGCATGCTGTGCCTGCGCGACCGCCATGCCGTAGCCCGGCGCGATGATCACCGAGCGCGAGTAGGCGAGCATCGTCGCGACGTCTTCAGCGCTCGCGGATCGAACTGTACCGCCGCTTGCTGCGGCGGCAGGTCCAGCTTCGGCCGCCTTCGGCGCGGCGCCGAAGGCGCCGAACAGCACGTTGCCGAGCGAGCGGTTCATGGCGGTCGCCATCAACATCGTGAGCAGCGTGCCCGAGGCGCCGACCAACGTGCCGCTGATGATGAGCACCGTGCTGTTCAGCGCGAAGCCGGTCACCGCGACCGCGACGCCGGTGAACGAGTTGAGCAGCGAGATGACGAC
>JAFAHD010000057.1 GCA_019237415.1 Vulcanimicrobiota bacterium | reverse complement strand
CAGCACACGTGGGAAGAGCTGGTCGAGATCATGACGCGCCTGCGCGCGTGCTGCCCGTGGGACCGGGAGCAGACGCACGAGTCGCTGTTGCCATATCTCGTCGAAGAAGCGCATGAAGTCGTCGAAGCCGTCGACGAATCCGATCCGAAGAAGCTGTGCGGCGAATTGGGCGACCTGCTGCTGCAGATCATCTTCCATTCACAGATCGCCGCGGAGCACGGTCAATTCAGCGTGGCCGACGTCATCAACGCACTGGCCGACAAGATGATCCGCCGCCACCCGCACGTGTTCGGCGACGCCAGCATCTCGACGTCGCAGGAGCAGATGAAATCGTGGGAGATCATCAAGACGCAAGAAGCCGGCCACAAACATCGCGAGTCGCTGCTCGACGGCATCCCCAAGAGCCTGCCCTCGCTGCTCGGCGCGCAGCGGCTGCAGGAAAAGGCATCGACCGTCAATTTCGACTGGCCGCACACGGACGGCGTGGTCGAGAAGGTCGACGAAGAGATGCGCGAACTGCGCACCGCGGTCTCAAGCGGGGAGCGCGCGCACATCCGCGAGGAGCTCGGCGACGTCTTCTTCACGCTCGTCAATCTGGCGCGCCGGCTCGGCGTCGACGCGGAAGCCGCGCTGCGCGCCGCCAACGTCAAGTTCCGCGAGCGCTTCGCTGCGATGGAGCGCATGGCTGGCGGAGGAGCCACCGCGCTGGCCGGCCGCAGCCTCGAGGATCTCGACGTCTTGTGGAAGCGCGCCAAAGAGCATGAGGCTCGACAAGTTCCTTAAAGTCACGCGGCTCGCAAAGCGCCGCACGGAGGCCAAAGAGGCGCTCGACGCCGGCCGCATCGAGCTCGGCGGCCGGGCGGTAAAGCCGTCGCACGCGGTGAAGGTAGGCGACGAACTACTCATCCATTACGCGTCGCGCGACGTGCGGGTCCGCGTGGTCGCACTGCCGGAACGGCCGGGTGCGCGCGTGAAACCCGAATCCTTGTACACCGTCCTCGAAGACCGCCGGCGTCCGGCGTAGGGAACCGTGCGCATCCAGCCTTTGACCATCGGCATGTTCGCCGACTCATATCTGCCGGAGATCAACGGCGTCGTCACCTCGTTGGTGAGCTCGACGCGCGAGCTGCGCCGGCGCGGCCACCGCGTGATCGTCATCGCACCCTCCCACGAAGGTGCGGTCGACGACGACCCAGACATCTTCCGGCTGCGTTCGTCGCCGTTCCCGTTCTATCCGCAGTTCCGCATGGCGTTCCCGCTGCCGGCAAAGCTGCTCGCGACGCTGCCGCGCATGCCGTTCGACGTCATCCACGTGCACTCGATGTTCTTCATCGGCTGTCTCGGGGCGTACTTGGCGCAATTCCGCAAGATGGCGTTGGTCTTCACGTATCACACGCTGTGGACCGAGTACGCGCACTACTTGCCGGTCGATCCCGGCTTCACGCGCGCGCAGGCCGTTTGGGTCTCGCGCGAGTTCTGCAATCGGGCGACGCGCGTGATCGCGCCGACCTATGGCATCCGCGAACTGCTGACGTCGTACGGCGTCGAGCAGCCGATCGCGGTGCTGCCCAGCGGCGTCGACGTCTCGGTCTTCGCATCTAGCGTCGCACTGGCGCCGAAGATCCGCGCGGGGGGCGGGCCGATCGCGCTCTTCGTCGGACGGCTGGGCAAGGAGAAAAACGTCGATCTCGTGCTGGACGCGTTCGACGTCGCTGCGCGGCGCATCCCCGATCTGCGCCTGTTCGTCGTCGGCTCCGGTCCGCACGAAGTCGAGCTGCGCCGGCACGCCAACGGACTTGCATCGTCGCCGCGCATCCGCTTCACCGGCGCGCTGCCGCAGGCCGAACTCGGTGCGTACTACGCTGCTGCCGATGCCTTCGTGTTCGCGTCGACCACGGAAACCCAGGGACTCGTGTTGCTCGAAGCGATGACGCACGGCGTGCCCGTCGCCGCGGTCGACTGCGCCGTATCGCGTGAGGTCGTCGCGGGTGAATCCGGCCTGTTGGCGCCCGAGCGCGCGCAGGATCTCGGTGAGGCGATCGTCGCGCTGGTGCGAGCGGGCGAAGACGAGCGCGCGCGACGCATCGCGTCCGCGAAGAACGTTGCGCGGCCGTACTCGTTGGAAGCGCTCACTGACAAGCTCGAGGCGCAGTACGCGCAGGTGCGCACCAAATCATCCGCCGCTCTCTAGGACGCGCCACCGTGTTTTCCGCTGACGCCAAAGACGAGATCGCCGCCGTTGCGTTCGACCGCGCGTGCTGCCCTGCGACCTTCGTGCGCGCACTGGCCGCCTTTTCGGGCGGCGGTGCGACGCGCATCATCTCCGCGCGGCGCGCGTCAGCTGCGCGCGCGGCACTGCGCGCCGCGAAGCTGGCCGGCATCGGCGCCGTGCACGCTCACCCCGGGCGTGCGCCGAGGCGAGCTGTGGCGCACGGCGCCATCGAGTTGGCGCATGACGCGCCGCTGCTCCCCGAAGCGGCCGCGCCGGCTCGCGCGTGCTGCCGCCGCACCTGGCTGCGCGCGGCATTCCTCGCGTGCGGTTCAGCATCCGATCCGCACCGCGCCTATCACCTGGAGTTCGTTCCGCCTGACGACGGCGCCGCGCGGGCGCTCGCAAAGGGGCTCGGCGCGCTGGGCATCGACGCCGGCGTCTCGCGCCGTCGCGCGCGGCCGCTCGTTTACCTGAAAGGCGCCGCAGCCGTCGCGGATCTGTTGGGACGCATGGGTGCTGCGCGGGCAGTGCTCGCGCTCGATGATCTGCTTGCGGTGCGCTACACGAAGAACGCGACGCGGCGGCGGGTCAACAGTGAAGCGGCGAACGCCGCGCGCGCGGCGACCACCAGCGTGCGTCAGCGACAGGCCGCGCTGCGCATCGTGCGCGGCGTGCGCGGCCGTTCGATCTCGAGCACGCTGCGCGAAGCGGCGCAGCTGCGCATCGCACATCCCGATTACACGCTTGCCGAACTCGCCGCCCGTGCGCGGCCCCCTGTGTCAAAAGCCGCTATGGCGTACCGCTTGCGCGAGATCGAACGGCTAGCGACGTAGCACGTGGAAGGCGCGCGAGCTTCGGTCGAATAAGTCCGTCGTCCCCAACGCGAAGCAACGGAGGCACCAGCCCGTGAGCCAGCTCGTCGCCATCAACGGCTTCGGCCGCATCGGCCGTCAGAGCCTGCGCGCCATCATGGAGCGCCATCCCGAGATCAAGGTCGTCGCGGTCAACGATCTGACCGACACGAAGACGGCCGCGCATCTCTTCCGCTACGACTCGACCTATGGCCGGTTTCCCGGCACGGTGACGTCCGGTGAAGGCCAGATCACAATTGACGGCCAGCCCATCAAGTATCTCGCCGAACGCGATCCCGCGAAGCTGCCGTGGCGCGATCTCGGCGTCGAACTGGTCATCGAGTCGACCGGTATCTTCACCGATGGCAACAAGGCCAAGGCGCACCTCGACGCGGGTGCCAAGCGCGTCATCATCTCCGCGCCGGCGACCAACGAAGATTTCACCGTCGTGCTCGGCGTGAACGAAGAGAAGTACGACCCCGCCAAGCACACGATCATCTCGAACGCATCCTGCACGACGAATTGCCTCGCGCCGCTCGTCAAAGTCATCGTCGACGAGTTAGGACTGGTGAGCGGCACGATGACCACCGTGCACTCGTACACCAACGATCAAGTGATACTCGATTTCCCGCACAAGGATCTGCGCCGTGCGCGCGCAGCAGCGATCAACATCATACCGACCACGACCGGCGCCGCCAAGGCGCTGCACCTGGTCGTGCCCGAAGCGAAGGGCAAGCTCGACGGCATCTCGCTGCGCGTGCCGACGCCGACGGTGTCGATCGTCGATCTCGCGGCCCACGTGGAAAAACCCACCAGCAAAGACGCGCTGAACGCGCTCTTCAAGAAGTATGAAGCCGGACGGATGAAAGACATCCTCGGCTTTTCCGATGAGCCGCTCGTCTCCACCGACTACCGCGGCGATTCGCGTTCGTCGGTCATCGACGGCTTGTCGACGATGGTCATCGGCGACCGCTTCGTCAAGGTGCTGAGCTGGTACGACAACGAGTGGGGCTACTCGTGCCGCATCGCCGACCTGGCGGCCTATATCCTGGCGAAAGAACCGGTCGCCGCGCGGTGACCAAGGGCATTTCAGAGGTCGACGTCCGCGGCAAGCGCGTGCTGCTGCGCGAGGATCTCAACGTGCCGCTCGAAGGCGGCGCCGTCGCCGACGACACGCGCATCGCCGCCGCCATGCCGACGATCCAAAATCTGAGCGGCCGCGGTGCGCGGGTCGTGGTCATATCGCATCTCGGACGACCCGACGGCAAGGTCGTCGAGAGCCTGCGCATGGCTCCCGTTGCGGCGGCGCTCTCAAAGGAGCTCGGCGCGCCGGTCAAGACCGCGCCCGATTGCGTCGGCCCGCAGGCGCAAGCCGCGGTCGATGCGCTGGCCGACGGCGACGTGCTGCTGCTCGAAAACCTGCGTTTCCATCCCGAAGAAGAAGCCAACGATCCCGAGTTCGCGCGGCAACTTGCGTCGCTGGGAGACCTGTATGTGAACGACGCATTCGCCACGGCGCACCGCGCGCACGCGTCGACGGTCGGCGTCACCGCCTATCTTCCTTCTTATATGGGCCCGCTGATGGAGCGCGAGCTCGACATGCTCGACGAGGTGCTCCAACGCCCGCGCCGGCCGTTCGTGGCCGTGCTCGGCGGAGCCAAAGTGTCGGACAAGATCGAGGTGATCGAGCGCCTGCTGCTGGTCTGCGACGCGATCCTCATCGGCGGCGGCATGGGCAACACGCTGCTCGCGGCCGAAGGCTTCGACGTCGGAAAATCGCTGCGCGATGCCGATCTCGGTCCCGCAAAGAAGATCCGCGAGGAGATCGACCGCAACGCGGAGCGCGTCGAGGTGTTGCTGCCGGAGGACGGCGTCGTCGCGAAGGAGCTCAAGCCCGATGCCGACAGCCGCTTCGCGGACGTCGGCGAGATCGCACCCGATGAGATGATCCTCGATATCGGTCCGACGACTGCCGAGAAGTTCACCGGCGTCATCGAAGAGGCCAAAACGGTCTTGTGGAACGGCCCGATGGGCGTCTTCGAGATCGATGCGTTCGCGGCTGGCACCGAAGCGGTCGGCGATGCCATCGCCGCGTCCGGCGCGCTGTCGGTCCTCGGCGGAGGCGACACCGCCGCCGCGGCGCACAAGTTGGGCTTCGCCGACAAGATGACGTACATCTCGACCGGCGGCGGCGCGACGCTGGAGTATTTGGAAGGCAAGGAGCTGCCAGGCGTGGCGGCACTGCGCGCAGCAGCGAACGCATGAGAGAGCCGTTCTTCGCGGCCAACTGGAAGATGAACAAGACGCCGGCACAGACGCGCGAGTATGCGCGCGCCTTCGTGCCATTGGCCGACAAGTTCCGCGAGCGCGCGGCAGTGGTGTTGTGCGCGCCGTTCATCGACCTCGTGCCGCTGCATGAAGAACTGCTGCTCGCCGATTCAGACACGTACATCGACATCGGCGCGCAAGACGTCTTTTGGGAGACCGAAGGCGCCTTCACGGGCGAGATCAGCCCGGTCATGCTGGCCGGCGAAAACGTCCAATACTGCATCGTCGGACACTCAGAACGGCGCCGCCTGTTCGGCGAGACCGACGAGATGGTCGCGAAGAAAGTCTTTGCGCTGATCGCCGCCGACATCGTCCCCATCGTCTGCATCGGGGAGACCCTCGAAGAGAATCGCATGGGAAAAACCCGCGAGCGGGTCATCGCGCAGATACAAGCAAGCTGCACGCAGCTGACCGAAGAGCAGCGTGGGAATATCGTCATCGCCTATGAGCCGGTGTGGGCGATCGGGACCGGCATGTCGGATACGCCCGAAAACGCAAATGAGACAATCGCCTGCATCCGCGACGCAGCACCCGGTTTGAGCGACACGACCATCATCTACGGCGGCTCGATGAACCCGAGCAACGCGCGCGCGTTGTGCGCGCAGCCGAACATCGATGGCGGACTCGTCGGCTCATCGTGCGTCGATCCGGTGAACTTTGCGGCGCTGATCGAACATGGGCTCCAGGGGTGGGATGACGCCAAGCCCTGACGCGAGGCGCCGCGTGGTCTTGTGCATCCTCGATGGGTTCGGCATCTCGAGCGAGACGCGCGGCAACGCGATCGCCGCGGCGAAGTTGCCGCACTACCGTGCCATGCTCGAGCGCTGGCCGCACACGGAGCTCGGCGCGGGCGGCGAGGCGGTCGGCCTTCCCGCCGGCCAGCAAGGCAACAGCGAGGTCGGCCATCTGAATCTGGGCGCGGGCCGCGTCGTGTTCCAAAGCATCACGCGGATCGACCGCGCGATCGACGACGGCAGCTTCGCACGCAATCCTGTGCTCGCGCAGTGTCTCGACCACGTCAAGCGCACCGGCGGCACGTTCCAGCTCATGGGGCTGGTCTCGCCGGGCGGAGTGCATTCGTCGCTCAAGCATCTGTGGGCGCTGCTCGATGCCGCCGCGGCGGCCGGCGTGCGCACGCGCGTAGCCGCGTTCCTGGACGGGCGCGACACGCCGCCCAAGAGCGCCGTGCCCTATCTTGAAGAGTTGCGCGCGAAGTGCGCGCAGGCGCCAGACACCGCGATTTCGATGATCTGCGGCCGCTATTACGCGATGGATCGCGACAAGCGCTGGGACCGCACGCAGATCGCCTACGACGCGCTCGTGCGCGGGGTCGGATTCACCGCGCAGAACGTCGAGGACGCGTTGGCTGCGGCATACGCGCGCGGCGAGAGCGATGAGTTCGTCAAGCCGACCATCATCGGCGAGGCGGCGCCGATCGTGCGCAGCGGCGATTCGTGCCTCTTCTTCAACTTCCGCCCCGATCGCGCGCGCCAGCTGACGCGCGCGTTCTCCGATCCCGCGTTCGCCGAGTTCCCGGTCGAGCGGTTCACCGACTTCATCTTCGCGCTGATGACGCTGTACGACGACGCGTTCACCAATCCGGTGCTGTTCGGACGCATCTTCGAGCAACGCACGCTTGGCGAGATCGTCGCCGATGCCGGTTTGCGCCAGCTGCGCGTGGCGGAGACCGAGAAATACGCGCACGTCACGTATTTCTTCTCGGGCGGCCGCGAAGAGCCGTTCGCGGGCGAGGACCGCACGTTGATCCCGTCGGCGCGCGACGTCGGCACCTACGATCACAAGCCGGAGATGCGCGCGCCCGAGATCACGGCGGCGGCGGTCGCGGCGATTCAGTCGCGCGAATACGATCTGATCGTCATGAACTACGCGAATCCGGACATGGTCGGCCACACCGGCAAATGGGATGCGATCGTCACGGCGCTCGAGGTCGTCGACGATTGCCTCGGCAAGATCCAAAAAGCCGTGCTCGACTCCGGCGCCGTGCTCTTGGTCACGGCCGATCACGGCAACGCGGAAGAGAAGATCGATCTGAAGACTGGCAAAGAACTCACCGCGCACACGGCCAATCCGGTCCCGTTCGTGATGGTCGGCGATGGGCCAGGTCCGCTGCGCGAAGGCGGACGGCTATGCGACGTCGCGCCGACGATTTTGGTATTGATGGATCTGCCGCAGCCGAAAGAGATGACCTGCAAGAGCCTGTTAGCGTGAACGAGGGCAGGAGCCCTTAACGCAGAACGTGCAGCGCGTGATATCGTGCGCGTGAGCGAGAATCTAGGTCCTTCTGGACGAGAGCTCTTCGAGCTTGTCCTTAGCGTTAAAGAGGCGACCGAGCTCGGCTTTGCGCGTATCGACAGACGGTTCGACGGAGTCGATGCAAGGCTAGACCGGGTCGAAGTCCGACTCGTTGGGGTCGAGGGCCGCCTAACGAGCCTCGAGGGCCGAGTGTCCGGCATTGAGCGCTGGTCGGTCCGCGTTGACGGGCATTTGGCGGTTATCGACGAGCGCCTCGACGTCATAGACGACCGCCTCGACGTCATAGACGGCCGCCTCGACGTCCTAGACGACCGCCTCGACGTCATCGACAGGCGATTCGAGGTCATCAACAGCCACCTGGCCAGCATCGATGGTCGCGTCGGCAGCATCGAGAGTTGGAGCGTCGGTCCCCGACTGCTGGACCACCAGAACCGCATTGAGAAGCTCGAAGGGCGTTATTTCGAGACCTCATAGGTGACCGCGGGGCGGTCACAGTTCGGCAACATTCTCTTCTTGTCGCGTCAATGAACCCAGCGTAGCCTCTGTCTCTCCGCCGGCGGCTTCCATCTCGTGCCGGCGGCTTGGGACGGAGGCACGCGATGGGACTTCCAGACGCACTGGCCAGCGCCGCCGCTGGCATGCGAACGCAGACTTCACGCCTCGACACGATCGCTGAGAACCTCGCCAACGCCGCGACGCCTGGCTACCGCGTCCGGCAGGCTGTGGTCGGTGGATTCGGCGACGCGATGCGCAGCGCCGAGGTCGCGGGTTCGTCCCAAGGCCCCTTGCGGCACACCGGCGTGTCGACCGATCTCGCTCTCGTCGGCTCCGGATTCTTCGCGGTCGCCGGCGAGCACGGCATCGACTACACGCGCGATGGACGCATGACGCTCGACGCCGACGGCGCGCTGTGCGATGCGCGCGGGCGCCATGTCTTAGGATCGTTGGGTGCTGTCCATCTGCCGCGTGGCTCAATCATCCATTCCGATGGGCGCATCTTCGCGCACGGCGCCGTCATCGACCGCCTGCGAATCGTCGATGTGGTGGATGGAAAACCTCAGCGTTCAACTGCCGCAGTCCGCTGCGGCTATTTGGAAGACTCTGGCGTCGAACCGATCGTGCAGATGACGTCGCTCGTGGCTGCGGAGCGCGCGTTCGAGGCCGATCAGAAGGCCGCGCAGCAGGCCGACGAAGCGCTTAAACGCGCGGTGACAGAACTGCCGCAGGTGCGCCCGTGAACCGCGCACTGGCCGCAGGCGCGTCCGGCATGAGCGCGCAGCAAAGCGTCCTCGACATCATCGCCGCGAATCTTGCCAATGTCGACACGCCGGGATTTCGGTCGGATAGACCCGAGTTCGCCACGTTGATCGGCGCTGATGGCCGCGGGATGGGGACGACCGCGCAGCGCTCTGCCAAACTGTTCTCCCAAGGCAAGCTCGAGGTCACGAACAGCGATTTCGATCTGGCGATCGACGGTGACGGGCTCTTCGAGGTCCGCACATCTTCGGGAGCGGTTGCCTACACGCGCGCCGGCAATTTCACGCCTGACGCGCACGGCGCATTGCTGTTGCCCAACGACGCCAGGCTTGCGCACGTGCGCTTGCCCTCCGGTGCGCTGGGCGTGACGGTCGGTC
>JAFAHD010000085.1 GCA_019237415.1 Vulcanimicrobiota bacterium | reverse complement strand
GCTCCATATCGAGGTGGGCGTAGTGGTAGGCGAGCATGTCCGGATACTTCTTCGCCTCGTAGATCCCGGAGCGCAGCGCGAGCACCTCGCCGAGATACTGGTTCATCCCTTCGTAGACCCACAACAAGTCGGTCTTCATCGGCTCTTGATAGTTCGGCGTCGTCAGACTCGCCGGCCGCCTGTATTTGCCGTTCCACGAATGGGAGAACTCGTGGGTCAGCAAGTCGCCGTCCACCGATTGCCGATCGGCGCTTGTCATGTAGTCCGCCGAGCCCCGATTATCGCTCGATTGGTGGTGCTCGATGCCTTCCTCCGAGATCGTGTCGCTCAGCGTCAGCAAGAAGTGGTAGACGTTCCAGTGACGCGCGCCGTAGAGCGCAAGGGCCTGCGTCGTGACGGCTTTGTACGGTTTGAGGATCGAGTCCGGGATGTCGAGGTCCTGCGGCGCATCAGCGAAGAGGTCGAGCACGGTTTGCGTGTTGTCGCCTTGCCACAGCGGGATGTGTTTTGCATAGCGGCCGCAATCGAGGGGCGAGTCGACCAACGTTTCGAGATTGACCTCGCCGAAGTCCACGCGGTCGCCGCTGCGCACGGCATCCGGCAGCGCCGTGCCGTAGTCCCAATTGCTCGGCAGGATGATACTCGCTTTCACGTACGCATCGCGCACGTTGATGTCCGCCTGGTAGAGCAATGCACGCTCCCAGTGGACGATCGCCACGTTGCCGGTGGCCATCGGTTCGTCCGGCTTGTTCATCAGGACGTCGAAATCGACGTCGAGCGCGCTCACGCCGGCCGGCACGTCGACGTGAAACGCGTACAGGTCGACTGCATCGCGGGTCCACGCGAGTGAATGGTCGTTCGCTTTGATCGAGAGCGCGGCAAGATCGCCGAGCGGCCCGGTGGGCCCATGTTCGCCCGGGATCCATTTCGCGTAGACGAGCGTGAACGCGCCGGGCGCCACAGGCACGCGAAAATGCGTGCGCAGCAGGCCGCGCGCGGCCTCGCGCGCGTCGACGTCGAGGATCATCGGGTTGCTCTGCGTGGCGAGCGCGCTCACCGCCGCCTGTGCGGGGCGCTGCGTGACGAGCGCGAGCGCAAGCGCGCTTCCGATGACAAGAGCGCGCATGCCACTGATGTATGCCATACGTCTAGAACTCGTACCGCGCCGGCGCGAGGCGGACCTCCCAACACGTGCACGCCGAAGGGAGGTGCACGCGATACCACCGAACGCGGCCATCGACACCGGCGATTTCCAAAGGTACCGACAATGCCGCTAGGACGCGTCGCGCTGCTCGCCTTGCTCATCTGCGTCGCGCTTTCCGCGCCGCATGTGCTCTTAGCTGCTCCCGATGCAGAAGCACCGCCGGGCATCGCGCCCACATCCGTCACGCTCAAGACGGTCCTTGACAGCCATCTCAAAGCGGTCGGGAAGCCGTCCAGTCCGATCCAAACCGAGATCGAAACCGGAACGGTGAACGAATATGGCCTCACCGGAACCTACAAGACGGTCACCGATCGTGAGAATTGGCGCTCGACCGAGACGCTGGGCGGTTTTACGACACAATCGGGCCGGTACAAGGGCGAGCGCTGGGAGCAGAACGAGAACGGTCTGACCACATTGCTGCACGGACTGCATCAGCGCAATCAGGTCAGCGGCGCGGCGCTCGAACGCAGCGAGCTCGGCATCGACGATCCAAGCGTGAAACTGCTCGGCACGGTGAGCCAACCGGTCAACGCCTACGTCGTCGAGATCAATCCGAGCAGCGGCCGGCACGAGTTCCTCTTCATCGACGCCTCGACGTATCTGCTCGACCGCCAGGAGAGCATCTACACGACCGGACGCCAGGTCGCGACGTATTCGGACTACCACCGCCTCGATGGCTTCATGGAGGCGTGGCATCGTCACTACTCAGACGGCCACCCGCAAAACGAAGCGGACTACGTGACGACGGCGGATGACGTCAACGTGCCGGTCAGCGCCAGCGATGTCGAGATGGCCGGCATCGCGCGCGAGCTGTTGGAGTATCCGGCCGGCGCGACGACGATCAAGGTGCCGGTGCGCATCGTCGACGGCGCGGTCATCGTGCGCGTCATGATCAACGGCCGCGGCCTCGACTTCATGCTGGATTCCGGCGCGAGCGAGATCGTCATCGACCACGAAGTCAGCAAAGCGCTGGGTCTGCACACCTTCGGGAAATCGGTCGCCACGGTGGCCGGGCCGTTCGAACAATCCAAGGCGGTGATCCCAGATCTCGCCATCGGCCCGCTTCACATGCGCAACATCGTGGTCTCCAGCCTGCCCTTCGCGCAAGACGTCGAGCAAGGCACCAAAGTCGTCGGCTTGTTGGGATTTGATTTCATCAGCGACAACGTCGTGAAGGTCGACTACGATCACCAGGTCATCGAGCTGACGCCGGGCGATGCATTCGTGGCGCCGCCCGACGCAAGCTACGTCGACGCGAACCTCGACGCCGGCGTGCCGATGGTCCCCGCGTCCGTCAATGGAGCGCTCGGTTCGCACTTCGTCATCGACACCGGCGCGACCGGCGGGATGGTGATCTTCAGCGGCTTCGCGGCTGCCCACCCCACGCAAGTCACCGACATGGGCGAGGGGAAGATCATCAATCGGTATCTGTACGGCATCACGGCGAGCGGCGTCGGCGGTCAAATCCCGATGAGCGCCATCCAGATCAAGGAGTTCGAGTTCGGACCGGTCCACTTCGAAGGCTTTCTCGGGATGCTCACGCGGGCCAAATCGACGTTCGAACTCGAGGACACCGACGGACTCATCGGCTACGACATCCTGCGGTCATTCGACATCTACTTCGATTATCTGCACAGCCGCGTGTACCTCGCGCCGAACGACTTCCTCAAACGCACCGGCACGAAGATGTCGCACTGACGCGCGCTCAGCGGCGCGTTTTCCGGGGACCTTTCGTCGCAGCGAGGTGATGCTCGACGATTTTGCGCGCCGCCGCGCGCGGATCGAGCTCGCGCGCGAGGACGGCAGCCAGCACCGGCTCCATCGAGCCGTCGCGCGAAAGCTCGGCGCTCACGAACTCGCCGACGTGGCGCTGCACGGCCTCGACGACCTCGTCGCGCAGGTGGTCGCGCGAGCGGCCCATGCGCTGGTCGGCTTCCAACACGACGTGATGCTGTTGGCAGGCTTGCCATAGCTCCTCGACGCCCTGCCCGGTCGTGCCGATGGTCTCGAGCACCGGCGGTTTCCAGCGCCGGCGCCGCTCTTCCGCGCCGCCCAGGGCGAGCATCGCCTTGAGGTCCGAGACCGTTTGATGCGAACCGGGCCGGTCCGCCATATTGACGACGAAGATGTCCGCGATCTCGAGCAATCCTGCCTTGATCGTTTGGACGCTGTCGCCTAAGCCGGGCACCGTGACGACGACGATCGTGTCGGCCACCTTGACGACTTGCAATTCGACCTGGCCGACACCGACCGTTTCGACGATGACGACGTCGCGTCCGGCGGCGTCAAGCGCGCGGATGACGTCGCGCGTCGCGGGCGCGAGACCGCCGACGCCATTGCGCGACGCCATGCTGCGGATGAAGACGCCTGCGTCGCCGCTGTGGCGCTGCATGCGCACCCGGTCGCCCAACACGGCGCCGCCGGTGAACGGGCTTGACGGATCGACCGCGACGATGCCGACGGTCATGCCGTTCTTGCGAATCACGGCGGCGAGGCAGTCGACCAAGGTGCTCTTGCCTGAACCGGGCGGCCCGGTGACGCCGATGACCTGTGCGCGACCGGTGCGCGGATACAGCGTGGTGATGAGCGATGCCGCGGCGGGACCGTCGTTTTCTATGCAGGTGATGGCGCGCGCGAGGGCGCGCGCGTCACCGTCGAGCACGCGTTTGGCAAGTTCGATGCCCGCTGCTGCTGGTGTCTCGATGTCGGTCGTCGAGCGCATGCCGTGCGCTGTTTCACGCATCCGCTAGGAGGCGCCTGCGAGGCCCCGCGAAGGCCGCTCCATGACTGCGGTATCCCAACCGATTTGAACAGTTCGACGATCAGAATTCCCGTTCGCAAACCGTTCTCGGTATTCGCGACCGCGATCTCCCATGGCTGGTATCAGACGTTGCCATTCCGGCTCTCTGCCGGTGGCGTGTTGCAGCGCGCCGAGCAGCTCATGGTCGGGAACGTCCTATTGCTCGAGATGTGGGATGAGCCGTCGCGCAAGCGCGGATATCGCGACGCCGTCGTCAAGGTCAGCGGCGAGCGTGCGAACGATGCCGGCGTCGCCGATGAGATGGCGCGCCGCGCGACGGTGATGCTGCACCTCGACGAGGATCTGCGCGGTTTTTACGCCCTCGCGCGAAGGCGGCGCGACCTTGCGAACGTCGTCAAACACGGCGGCGGCCGCGTCATGCGCGCCCCGACGCTGTGGGAGGACGTCATCAAGACCGTGCTCGGCACAAACGTGCTCTGGAGCCAAGCAGTCGTCATGATCAACCGCGTCGCCGAGCTAGGCGACCCATATCCCGGGGATCCGACGCTCAAGGCGTGGCCGTCGCCGGGGCGAGTCGTCCGCGCGGGCGAGCAGCATTTCCGCGATGTCGTGCGCGCCGGCTACCGCGCGCCGTACATCATGGAGCTTGCGCAAGCGCAGAAGTCGGGGGCCATCGATTTCGATGCGATCGATGCGCAAGCGCGGCACGACGACGCGGCTACCCTGTTCAAGAAGCTCGTCGCGCTCAAGGGCGTGGGCAAGTCGTCGGCGCACTTCTTGATGAACCTGCTGGGTCACTACGACCATATCTCGGTGGACAGTGCGACGTTCGCCTACGCGAAACGCGCGTTGTTCCGCGGCAAGCGTCCCACCGAGAAGCAGATCAGGCGGCGCTTCGCGCAGTTCGGGCGCTGGCAATCGCTCGTGTATTGGTTTGGACGCTGGTCGCCCAAGCCGCGTTGGTGGGAAGACGCCAGCGGCCGCGCCTCGATGTAGCAGCAGCGGTTCTCTCGAAGCAGGGTCCCGGTCGCGCTTTCCAAAATGGCCGAACCTCCATGAGATACACAATCATCGCATTGGCGGCAGCAACCGTCCTTGGAGGCGTGGCTGCGCCGCGTCCGGCGAACGCGACGGGGACGGCCGTCGTGACGCAACACAGCGGATCGGTCAAGACCTACACGAACGTGACGGTGCGCTTGGCGCGAGAGGAACTCGCCCTCACGACCAGCGACGGCGTCGGAACGCTCGTCATCGCCAAAGCAGCATGCGAGAAGGTCGGCGCACTGGTGAAATGCCTCCCGTACGACGCGACGCTCTTCCAACACGGCGAAAAACGCCAAATCGTGCTGACCTCTGGATCGGTGTGGCTGAACCCGACCACGTCGATGCAATCACTGCCCGACTCATCCGCGCAAGTCAAGCCGCACGGCGTGTTGATCGCGATCACGAGCAAAGCGGGCACCTTTGTTTCATTCAACGGAACGGTGGATCGGATTCAGAAATGAAGAGTACGCAACTCACGCAGACAGCGGCGATCGCTCTGATCCTTGCGCTCTCCGCCAGCGCCGCACACGCCTTCTCCCGCGGCGGCGGAGGTGGCGGTGGCTACCACGGTGGCGGAGGCTACCACGGTGGCGGAGGCGGGTGGGATATGAGCGGCGACACCGCGTCGCATTCGAGCAGCGGCGCGTACGGCGGCAGTCACGATACGAGCGTGACCAATACCGGCAGCGGGTATAGCCGCACGAGCTCATCGAGCTACGGCGACACCAGCCGCTCGAGCGGCGGCAGTTACAACTCGTCGACCGGGAACTACAGTCACAGCACGAATGCGTCAAACCCGTACGGCAGCAAGAGCGGCAGCACCAGCGGCAACACGTATACCGGCAACTACAGCCATAACGGCAGCGGCAGCGGCGAGTATGGCTCGTATAGCGACTCCGGCTCAGGCAACTATTACAACCACACGTACAACGGGTCCGGGACCGCCACCAACGCATGGGGGCAGACGTATCACACCGGCACGAGCGTGAACAACGGGTATGCCTATCACGGCGTGACGACGCCGTACTACTCGGGATATTCGAGCTGGGGCTGGAACGGCGGCTACGCGTGGTATCCCGCCCCGTACTATTATGGCGGCGGTTTCTGGGGCGCGTTTGCGCTCGGCGCAGCGACAACGGCGATCGCCTACGGCTCGGTTGCGTACAACAACACGACCTACGTGTCATACCAGGTCACACCCAGCAGCCCGGGTGCGGAGCTGCTCAGCGCCTACAAGCTCACGCAGGTCCAGTGCGGACCGACCGGCCTCGTCGTCATCTACGGGCCGAACAACAGCGTGATCTGCGCGAAGCCCAACGACGCTGTGGCGGCGGGAAACTACACCGTCAACGAACAGACGCTGACGATCACGTCGAAGTCAGCGTAAACGCGGCGCCTACGCGCGCTTGAGGCCCTCGATGTCGAGCTTGTCCATCGCGAGCATCGCCTTTTGAACGCGCTCGGCCTTTTCTTCATCGTCGCTGCCGAGCAGCTCGAAGAGCACCGACGGCACGACCTGCCACCACAATCCGTACTTGTCTTGCAGCCAGCCGCAGCGGCTCTTGCGCCCGCCCGCTGACAGCCGCTCCCAGTACTCGTCCACCTCGCGCTGCGTCTCGCAGTTGACGAACATAGAAATCGCCTCGGTGAACTTGAATTCCGGTCCGCCGTTGAAGGCCACGAACTGACGGCCCTCCAGCTCGAACGTGCAGCCCATCTCCGATTCGTTCAGGATCTTCGCGTTCTCGAAGATCGAACAATAGAACTTGGCGGCCTCGTGCGCCTTGTCGTCATACCACAAGAACGGTCTGATCTTTTCAGTCATCGGTGGCTTTCCTCACGCGGTGTCAGTGGATAGTCGGATTGGCGAGCGCGGTGCCTGGGAAGTACGCTTCGACGATCTGCGCTGCCGTTTGGCCGGCGATCGCGCGCCCGCGCGCGCCCCACTGGCACATGCCGACGCCGTGGCCGAGGCCATGCCCTTTGAACAAATACCCGTCGACGGTCTCCGTGACCTCGAACATGGTGGACGGCACGACCTTGTAGCCCAAGACGCTCGCGCACTGCGTGTAGAACTGGCGCGCGTCCATGTCGTAGCTGCCGGCTTCGGTGCGCACCACGCGTACCGTTTTCGCCCGTCCGTCGTTCCAACGGTCTTTGACTTGGATGTCCGCCAGATCGCCGACCACGCGCGCGAGGTCGATGGCTTTGACCGTGTTCTCCCACGCGAAGAACGGCGACGGCGTGCAATACGGTTTTCCGCCGTTTTCGGAATCGGGTATGCCTTGCAAGTACGGCGGGCTTTGCCGTCCGGTCAGCTCTTGTGAATCTGCGGTATGGCCGCCGCACGTGGCGCTGTAGAACACGTCGGCCGGCTGGCCCGCCGCCTGCAACGTCATGCCCGCCGTCGCGGTCGTTGCGGCCGTGAACACCGGCACGATGCCGTCCAATCCGGCGAACACTTGATTCGAGGTGTCGTCGGTGACGTCGTAGGGCCGGCCGGCGCTGTGCACGGCAGCGTGAACAGCGTATGTGCGCGCCACGATCGCTTGCGCTTTGAGGCATTCTTGCGGCCAGCTCGGACTGATTTCCGACGCCAGCGTCGCACCGACGTACGATTCGAGATCGACCGAGTTCACCGCGAGCACGGCGGCACCGGAGCGCTGCAGCACGATGGGGCTGTCGTAATGATGCAGCGCGAGACTGGCGGTCGCGCTGAATGCGTTGACGGTCAGTGGCGCAGTCGAGCGAACGGTGACGGGCGCGTCGCCGACGCTGAGCTTCGTCAGTTCGCCAGTGAGCGCGCCTGTCGCATCGAAGGCGATCGACGGCAGGGAACGTGTCGCGGAGCCGATCGACAAGTCCAGCGGTGCGCTCCCGCTGATCTCCACGCGCGTCACGCCTAGTCCCGAGAAGAGATGCACGCGGATCGACTGCGGCAACCCGGGTGTCGGCGCGGCGGATGGAACGCTCTTAGCCTCGGCGCGCGCCCAGCGGCTGACGCCAAGCGCAGTAAGCGCAATGCCGCCTGCCAAGAATCGATGTCGTGTGATTCGGTGCACGGTCAAAGCGTGGTCTTGGCGTTCGAATCGCCGCTTCCTCGCAATACGCGCGCGAGGCCGCTCGTGCGCGTGCACCGAAGGCCGCGGCCATGATTGTGACCTACATCATCTCGCTCTTGCTCGCGGTTGCGACCGCCGCGCAAACAACCCTCGCGCCGCCCCATTTCCAAGCAAGCGGGCCATACGCCAAGGCGCCCGGCCTTGGCATCACGATCGGCACGCTGCCGCCGGGCGCCGACGACGCGATCACCGACGTGGCCGGCGTGCGCGTCGGTCAGGTCACGCATATCGAAGGGCAGGGCAGGCTGGTACCCGGCGTGGGACCGGTGCGCACCGGCCTCACCGCGATCATCCCGCGCACCGACATCTGGCACAAGCGCATCTACGCCGCGGCGTGGCCGCTCAACGGCAACGGCGAAATGACCGGCACGCTGTGGATCAACGAATCTGGTTGGCTCGAGACGCCGATCGTGCTGACCGACACGCTTTCGGTCGGGCGCGTAGACGATGGCGTCATCTCGTGGATGATCAAGCAATACCCAGGCATCGGCAATACCGAGGACGTGCCGCTGCCCGTCGTGGCGGAAGTGAACGACGACTTCCTCAACGATCAGGCGGGCCGGCACAACATGCCGGCCGATGCCGGACGCGCGCTCGATGAGGCGGCCGCAGGGCCGGTGGCGCAGGGTGACGTCGGCGCCGGTACCGGTGCGGTGGCGCTCGCGTTCAAAGGCGGGATCGGCACGGCGTCGCGAGTGCTCGCCGCGTCGGATGGCGGCTACACGATCGGCGTGCTCGTCAACATCAATACGTTCGGCCGGCGGCAAGACTTTCGCATTGACGGCGTGCCGGTGGGTGCCGAAATCAAAGACCTTCAACCGCTCGAGCCCCATCCGCAAGAGGGTTCGATCATCATGATCGTCGCGACCGACGCGCCGCTGCTGCACGATCAATTGTTCGATATCTGCAAGCATGCCGCGCTCGGCTATGCGCGCACGGGTGGATCCTCGCGCGAGGGCAGCGGCGATCTCATCCTCGCGTTTTCGACGGCCAACGTCGTGCCGTACGGCGGCAAAGCGCTCACCTACACGCCGACCGTGCTGGACCGAGGGAACATCAATGCGGTGTTCGCGGCCACCATCGAGGCGACCGACGAGGCGATCGTCAACGCGCTGCTCGCTGCGCAGACCATGACCGGGCGCGACGGCAACACCGCGTACGCGCTGCCGCACGACCGGGTGCTCGAGATCATGCACCGCTACGGGCGGTGAAGCAGCGCTTTCGCGGCAGCTGCTGGACGGCGCTCACCGATGTCGGCGGCGAGCGTTTACGCGTCGCCTGGACCAGTGCCGGCGTCGCCTTCGTCGACGATGCCGCGCCGTCTACCAAACGCATGATGGAAAAGCGCATGAAGCTGCGATTGGTCGATCGCCCGTTGCCGGCCGCGATCCACAAGGCGCTCGTCAAGGCGCGCAAGCGGCCGGGCGGCGATGACGTGCCGATCGATCTCAGCTGGGCGCGCGATTTCGAGCGCGACGTGCTGCTCGCAGCGCGGACGATTCCGTGGGGGCAGACGCGACCGTACTCATGGCTTGCGCGCGAGGCGCG
>JAFAHD010000014.1 GCA_019237415.1 Vulcanimicrobiota bacterium | reverse complement strand
CTGCGTCCGCCGCGAGCGAGTTGATCGTGCGGCCGCTGACCGGCTCGACGGCGTCGGGCGCGATATCCCGCAACGGCGCCAACACGAAGCCGCGCTCGCGCATGCGCGGATGCGGAATGGTGAGCGCCTCGTCGCGCACCACTAGATCGTCGTAGAGCAGGATATCGATGTCGATCGCGCGCGGGCCCATCGGGAACGACGCGGCTCGTCCGACGCGTCGCTCGATGCCGGCGATGGCCGCGCGCAGCTCGCGCGGCGCGAGGCTGGTCCAGCCGGTGCACGCGCAGTTGAGGAAATCCGGCTGCTGCGCGAAGCCGACCGGCACCGTCTCATACACTGGCGATATCCGCTGCATGTGGATAACTTCGCGCAATAAGGCGAGCGCCCGTGCGATATTCGCCTGCCGGTCGCCGAGATTCGAACCCAAACCGAGCGCCACGAAGTGGGCAGATTCCGTCATGCGAGAGAGTTCGCGAAAACTTCTTAATTTTCCGGCGGTTCTTGCCTTGACACGCAGAACGACGCGGGCGTATCATGCGCTTAAGCCTCAAGGGGCCGCTCTATAGCGTACCGATCGGCGAGCGGACGGCGTGAGCACCTTCCGCATCCGGATTGTACAACCCGGGCGTAGCGATCGGGCTTGACTCGATCAAGCGAAAGCCGATACGACTCCCACCGAATCACGGCGGGTTGCAGTACAGCGAAGACCGAGAGCCCTTGGGGCTTTTTCTTTTCACGAGCAGCTAGCTGAACGGCGTCACACTTGCAACCGATATTTCGTTTAGGTAGTGGCGGGTGAAAACTCGAGCCCGCGAAAGGAGCGGAACGGGTGCCCGGCGTCGAACACCTGTACCAACCGCAACCCTGGAAGCGGCCGCCACGGCGGCCGTGAGGAGAAGATAAAAGACAAATGTCAATGTGGGAACCGTTCACCGAGCGGGCGCGCCGCAGCATCGTGCTGGCGCAAGAAGAAGCGCAACGGCTCGGCAACAACTACATAGGAACGGAACACATCCTGCTCGGCATCATCAGCGAAGGCGAGAGCCTGGCCGCCAAAGTGTTGGAAACTCTCGGAGTCAACCTGGCGAAGGTTCGCGCTGAAGTCGAGGCGATCGTCGGGCGCGGCGGCCAGACCGTGCAGCAAGAGATGGTGTTCACCCCGCGAGCCAAACGCGTCATCGAACTGGCCTTTGAAGAGGCGCGCCAGCTCAACCACAACTACATCGGCACGGAGCACCTGCTGCTCGGCCTCATCCGCGAAGGCGAGGGCGTGGCCGCACGCGTGCTGACCAACCTCGGCGTCGACCCGGCCAAAGTGCGCGTGCAGACCACGTCGCTGCTCGGCGCAGAGACTCAGACGCAGACCGCCTCAAAAGGCAAGAGCAAGACGCCGACGCTCGACGCGTATGGCCGAGACCTCACCCAACTCGCGCGCGAGGGCAAGCTCGACCCGGTCATCGGACGCAACACCGAGATCGAACGCGTCGTGCAGATCCTGTCGCGGCGCACCAAGAACAACCCGGCGCTCATCGGCGAGCCGGGCGTCGGCAAGACGGCGATCGCCGAGGGCCTGGCGCAGCGCGTCATCAACGGCGACGTGCCCGAGCTGCTGCGCGACAAGCGCGTCATCACGCTCGACCTCGCAGGATTGGTCGCGGGCACGAAGTACCGCGGCGAGTTCGAAGAGCGCATGAAACGCGTCATGGACGAGATCCGCGGCGCGAGCGGCGAGATCATCCTCTTCATCGACGAGTTGCACACGCTGGTCGGCGCGGGCGCTGCCGAAGGCGCGATCGACGCGAGCAACATCATCAAACCGGCGTTGGCGCGCGGCGAGCTGCAGTGCATCGGCGCGACGACGCTCAACGAGTTCCGAAAGCACATCGAAAAGGACTCGGCACTGGAGCGCCGCTTCCAATCGATCATGGTCGGCGAGCCCTCGGTGGACGAGACCGTCGAGATCCTCAAAGGTCTGCGCGACCGCTACGAAGCGCATCACCGCGTGAAGATCTCGGACGAGGCGCTTGAGGCCGCGGCGCGGCTGTCATCGCGCTACATCTCGGATCGCTTTCTGCCCGACAAGGCGGTCGATCTGATGGACGAGGCGGCGTCGCGCGTGCGGCTGCAGTCGACGTCCTTGCCGCCCGACATCCGTGAAGTCGAAGTCGAGATCCGCAAGGTCAAGGCCGAGAAAGAGGCCGCCATCAAGGCGCAAGAGTTCGAAAAAGCGGCGCAAATCCGCGACCGCGAGGAGAAACTCCGCGCCAAGAAAGCGACCATGGAAGCTGAGTGGATCGAGAAGCGCAATGCGCGGGGCGAGAAGACCAATACCGTCGGCCCCGAGGAGATCGCGCACATCGTCTCCACCTGGACGCGCATCCCGGTCAGCAAGCTCAAAGAAGAAGAGACCGCCAAACTGCTCAACATGGACGAGGCGCTGCACAAGCGCATCGTCGGTCAGGACGAGGCCATCAAGGTCATCTCGCGCGCGATCCGTCGCGCCCGAGCGGGCTTGAAGAACCCGAAGCGGCCGATCGGCTCGTTCATCTTCTTGGGCCCGACCGGCGTCGGCAAGACCGAGCTGGCGAGGACGCTCGCCGAGTTCATGTTCGACGACGCCGAGTCGATGGTGCGCATCGACATGTCCGAGTACATGGAGAAATACTCCGTGTCGCGGCTGGTCGGCGCGCCGCCCGGTTATGTCGGATACGAGGAAGGCGGTCAGCTCACCGAAGCGGTGCGCCGGCGTCCGTACTCAGTCGTGCTGCTCGACGAGATCGAAAAGGCGCACCCGGACGTGTTCAATCTGCTGCTGCAGGTGCTCGAAGACGGCCGCCTGACCGACTCTCAGGGCCGCGCCGTCGACTTCAAGAACACCGTCATCATCATGACCAGCAACATCGGCGCGATGGGACTGCAGAAGAGCAGCGACATCGGCTTCCGGCCGGTCAAAGAGGAAGGCTCGGCGGCCGTCCGCTACGAGCGGATGAAGAACAAGATCCTGGAAGAGATCAAGCACATCTTCCGGCCCGAGTTCCTCAACCGCGTCGACGAAGTCGTCGTGTTCCACTCGCTCGACATCGAGCAGATCAAGCAGATCGTGACGCTCGAGCTGGCCAAGGTCGTCAAGGAGCTGGAGAACCAGCACATGACGCTCGAGGCGAGCGAAGCGGCGCGCGAGCTGATCGCCAAGGAAGGCTGGGATCCGGCGTTCGGCGCCCGGCCGCTGCGGCGCGCCATCGGACGGCTGGTCGAAGACCCGCTCTCCGAAGAGCTGCTGCACGGCACGTTCAAGCTGGGCGATCACATCCTGCTCGACGTCGAGAACGACAAGACGGTTTTCCGCAAGATCGGCGAGCCGCTCAAACCGCCGGCGCCCGAGCCGACGGAGACGGGACCGGCGAGCGGCTAGCACCCGCAGGGACAGGTCTACAGCACAACGGAAGGGGCCCGGCATCGATGTCGGGCCTTTTCGTTTGAGGAACTGAATGAGCTGGGAAGAACTCGGGGCGCTTTCGACTTTCTTCACGCTGATCGTCATCGCCGCGTCGGCGATCGCCGCGGTCATCCAATTGCGCCACATGAGTTCCAGCAATCAGCTCAGTGCGACCCTTGGTCTCATGGAGCGTTGGGCGACGCCGGAGTTCCGCGAACTCTCGAACTATGTCTTTCGCGGAGAGCTCGACCGGCGGCTGGCAGACCCGCACTACCGCGAGGACCTCATGAGCGATCATACGGATCAGATCGCGCACCCTGAGATCGCGTACCTCGGGCTTTGGGAAACGATCGGTTCAATCGTGAAGATGCGCTACATCAGCGAAGAGTCGTTCTTGGATCAGGCGGGCCTGATCTGCATCGCATCCTGGGATAAGTTGGCTCCGGTGATCGCGATCATGCGCCGCAACGGCGACCTGCGACAATTCGACAACTTCGAGTACCTAGCGTCGCGCGCCAAGCTTTGGGAGGCGGCGCATCCAGGTTCCGAGTTTCCGAAAGGAACGCCGCGCTTGCCGACGCCGGATCCGTACCCCGACGATCCTCGGCCGCAAGGCGGGTGAACGCTTAGAGGACATGCCGAATGCCGCTTGAGGACTGGAACACGATCATCTCGGCCGGCACGCTCATCGTCATCGCTGCGACGGCGATCGCCGCGGCTATCCAGTTGCGCCACCTGCGCTCGAGCAATCAGATCACCACGGCCCTGAGCTTGTTCGATAAATGGGGCGGTCCTGAAGCACGAAAGCTCCAGGCATTCGTGTTCGGCGGCGAACTGGACGAAAAACTCAAGGATCCTGCCTACCGCGCGGAGCTGATGCACATCCCCGTCAATCGCATCTCGCACCCGGAGGTCGCCTACCTCGACTTTTGGGAATCGGTCTGCACGCTCATCAAGCTCGGCCACACCGACGAGGCCAGCTTCATGGAGACCGGCGGCTTCATGTCGATCGCCGCATGGAACAAACTGATGCCCGTCATCGCGATCATCCGCCGCAAGCGCGGATCGTCGCCATACGACAATTTCGAGTACGTGGTCTCGCGGGCGATCATCTGGGAGCAGAAACATCCAGACACGTTTCCGAAGGACGCTCCGCGCCTCCCAGTGGTCGACGGGTATCCGGGCGATAGCGCGCAATGAGCCTCGAGCAGTGGAACACGGTCTTCTCCGCCGCGACGTTCATCGTCATCGCGACGGCATCAATCGCCGCGCTTGTCCAACTGCGCCACATGCGCGCCGGCAATCAACTCAACATGCTGCTGACCATCATGGATATGTGGTCGAAGCCCGATATGCAAGAGCACATCAAGTACATGCGCACGACCTTGCAAGAGAAGATCAAGGACCCAACGTTCCTTCGCGATCAGCGTACCTCGTACAGTCCCCGAACCGAGCACCCCGAGTTGCTCGTCGCGGATTTTTGGGAGCAGATCGGCGTGATGGCAAAGTACGGCATGGTCGATGAAGACGCATTGATGGACATCGTCAGCGCTCAGATCATGCGCGCATGGCAAGACCTCGAACCGGTGGTGATGGCGGGCCGGGAGCGCGCCGGACCGTCCGCGTTCGAGAACTTCGAGTACTTGGCGGTGCGGGCACACCAGTGGACAGCGCGGCATCCGAGTGGAGCGTATCCGCCGAACCTGCCGAGGATGGCGCAAATCAAGGCGTCGCGAGAACGCGAGACGTCATCGGGATGACGACCGGTACGCTCGGCATCCTCGTCGGTGGCGGACCCGCGCCCGGCATCAACAGCGTCATCGCCGCCGCGGCGATCGAAGCGTCGAACGAAGGCTACCGGGTGCTTGGCCTTTTCGACGGTTTCAAGTGGCTGGCGGCCGGCGACTCCGCGCACGCGGCGCAGCTGGAGATCGAAGACGTCAGCCGCATCCACTGGACCGGCGGATCGATCCTACGCACGTCGCGCACGAACCCCGCCAAAGACGAACGCAGCTTGCACAACTGCGTCGCGACGCTCGACGCGCTCGGCATCACCCATCTGCTTTGCATCGGCGGCGACGACACGACCTTCGGCGCGGCACAGATCGCGCACGCGGCTGGCGGCAAGATCCGAGTCGTGACCGTGCCCAAGACGATCGACAATGATTTGCCGCTGCCGGACAACATGCCGACATTCGGCTTCGAGACCGCGCGCACGGTGGGCACCGCAATCGTCGAGACGTTGATGGAAGATGCGCGCACGACGACGCGCTGGTACACGGCCGTGTGCATGGGCCGCAAATCCGGCGCATTGGCGTTGGGCATCTGCCGCGCCGCGGGCGGCACGCTCGCGATCATCCCCGAGGAATTCGGCGACGAACGGGTCTCCTTCGAACTGGTCGCCGACATCATCATCGGCAGCATGATCAAGCGGCGTTTCATGGGCCACGACCACGGCGTCGCGATCATCGCCGAGGGCGTCGTCGAGCAGCTCGACGAGAAAGCGCTGGAGGGCCTCAAGGGAGCGCCGCGCGACCAATATGGACACATTCGCATCAGCGATCTCGACGTCGGCGACGCGGTGCGCGGTTTCGTGCGCGAGCGGCTTGAAGCGATGCGCTTCGATGCGACCGTCGTCAAAAAGGAGATAGGCTACGAGCTGCGCTGCGCCAAGCCCGTGCCGTTCGACGTGGAGTACACACGCACGCTCGGCTACGGTGCAGTGCGCTACCTGACAGACGGCGGCTCGGGGGCGCTCATCGCGTTGCGCGGCGGCAAGGTCGCACCGGTGGACTTGCAGGAGCTGATCGATCCGCAGACCGGACGCGTGCGCACGCGGCGCGTCGACACCGACACCGAGTCGTATGAAGTCGGCCGGAAGTACATGATCCGTTTGGAGAAGAGCGATTTCGATCAGCCGCGCTTGGGAGAGTTGGCATCTGTCGCGCGGATGACGCCGAAGGAATTCGAGACGCGGTTTTCTGCGACGCTGCGCTAGCGCAGACGGCGCCGCTTGACGAGCCTGACGGTCGTGCCGCCGCGCGTGCAGTCGTGCTCGACGCGGTCCATCAGCGTGCGCATCAACAAAATGCCCATGCCGCGAGTCGGCACGGGCATCTGCATCGGCCGCACCATGTTTTGGACGTCGAAGCCGTTGCCCGTGTCGGTCACTTCGATGAAGAGGTCGACGCCGTCGAACTCGCAACCGAGGCTGAAATGTCCGCTCGCGACATGCCCGTGCTCGGTGGCATTGTTGCACGCCTCGCCGACGGCCAGCGCGATGTCGCACACATCCGCGTAGTCGTAGCCGCAGTCGATCGCGAAATCTGCGACCGCGTGGCGCGCCTCGGCGACCGAACCGTACGCACTCGGATAGAGGGCGTAGAAGGTTTCTTGCCCCGCGGACTCACGCACGATTTCGCCTTACCCCGGCTGTCCCGGCTCTAAACCTGCCGGCGCGGTCGTAGGCTGTTTGCGACCTGCCTGGGCCGGCAGCAGCCTGGGCGCGTCTGAGGGGAAGGTGCTCGGGTGATCGCGCCCCCACTGCATCGAGCGCGAGGCCAGGTACTCGAAATCCTCCCAGATCGCGTCGTCGTGATGCGCCCAGCGCTCCAGGGCGATGTACGGCTCCAAGCGCAGCCAGAGCCCGTCGATCGGGCCGCTGTACTGCTGCAGGAACAACTGTTGGTCCATGATGCCATTGCGGACGAGCGTGCCGATGATCTCGATCGCATTGGCCATCATCACCACCGCCGAGCGGTGATCGACGTAGCGTTGTTCGGCCGGCTCGGGCCGGCGTTCCGCGACGTCGACCACGTAGTGCCGGTACCCGTCGTCTTGGGAGAGGTCGCCATTGAGTTGGATCAACTTGAGCGCGGCCTGGTGTGCATCGTCGTCGAGCATGTTGCGCAACGTCAGGAACCCCGCGATCTGATTGCTCGCGCGCATGTGGCGCAGCTGCACGACCGCGGCGATCGCAGAAGCGCCGATGATCAATGCGGTGAGCACGCTCGCGATCGCGGTGATGCTCTCAGGCGACATGCTGCGCTTTCTTTCCGCTCGCCGTCCAAGCGACGAGGTTCACGCCGAAGTAGTAGCCGAACTCGCGATAGTCGTTCGTCTCGAGCAGGATGAGGTCCGCGGGTCTGCCGGGTACGATGCAGCCGGCCACGCCAAAGGCGTCAAGCGAACGCGCCGCGATCGTGGTGACGCCCGCGATCGCCTCGGGCGCGCTCACGCGCATGCGCCGTCGTGCGATGTGCACCACCTCTTGCAGCGAATAGCACGGGCATGTGCCCGGGTTGAAGTCGGTTGCGAACGCGACGGGCACGCCTGCGTCGATGAGTGCACGTGCGGGCGCTAGCCGCGGGAGTTCGAGGTACTGCGCGGTTGCAGGGCACAACACCGCGATCGTACCCGACTCGCGCAGCGCGGCGATGTCGTCCGCGTCGATGAAGTTGAGATGGTCGGCCGACACGCAGTGCAGGGCGGCCGCGAGCTTGGCCCCGCCGCTGGCCGACAGCTCGTCCGCGTGGATGCGCAGCTGCATGCCGCGCGCCGCGCACGCCGCCAAGAAGCGGTGGCTCTGCTCGGGCGTGAAATAGCCGCGCTCGCAAAAAGCATCGGCAAACCGTGCGATATTGGTCGCCGCGACGCGCGGCAGGATGCGCGCGATGAGCTCGTCGACGAATGCGTCATAGCTCGCGAACTCCGGCGGCAGCGCGTGCGCGCCGCAAAAGGTCGCGACCACGTGCGGCAGATCCGGTGCGCCGTCAAGCGCCGCCAGCGCCTCGAGCAGCAGCGCTTCGCCATCCGCGGTGAGCGCGTACCCGGTCTTCACTTCGACGGTCGTCGTGCCATGCGCACGCATCGGCCCAAGTCTGCGGCGGCCGATCACCTCCAGGGATGGGAGTGCCAGCTCTCGCGTTTGCGCGACAGTGTAGGCGATGCCGAGTCTCGGCTTTTCAGCGCGCGCGAGCGACTCGAAATCGGCGACGCGGTCGCCGGCGAACAACGCGTGCGTGTGCGCGTCGACGAGTCCTGGCATGACCACGGCGCCGCGCACGTCGTAGGTGTCGAGTCCGGGCTGCGGTGCGGGCGACGCATGGCCATGAACCACGTCGGCGATGATGCCGTCGCGCACGACGATCGTCGCATCGCCGAGGATGCCGAGATCGTCTTCGCCGACGGTCGCCTTACCGTCGGCTCGCGCCGCGCGCGGCGCCATCGTCAGCGCCGTGGCATGCACGATCGCGAACGACGAGCCGGGCGACGGTCCTACCACGTCACCGTGCGCGGATCGATCGAATCCATGTGCAGATAGTATGCCGCCGACTCGGCGATCGCCGACAGGGGCGCCAGCCCCACAAGTTCGCAGCCGCACACCGTCACGCCCAACGCGGCAGCCTCGCGGCGGATAAGCTCCGTGACCCGATAGAGCGGAATCGCGTTCACGTCGACGACGTTCATCGAGACCTGCACGACGTTTTCGGACAGCGCGAACCCGAGCGCCTTGATGCCGAGCAGGCCGCCGCTGCGACGCCGCATGCCCAGCGCCAAACGCTCCGCGATTGAAAGATCGCCGGTCGCCAGGTTGACGTTGAATGCGATGAGGAAATTCCGCGCGCCGATCGCGACGATGCCGCCCGACGCATGCAGCGCGGGTTCACCCGTGTCCGGATGGCGCGCCGGATCCTTGACGGCCTCGAGCAGTCCTTCGAATTGGCCTCTGCGCACATTTGCCAAATCGCGCCGCTCCGGCCGCGTCGCCGCGAACTCGTAGAAGTAGGAAGGCAAACGGTAGCGTTCCCACAGCTGCGTGGCGCACGCACGCGCGAGCGCGACGGCGTCATCCATCGTCGCACCGCCGACCGGCACGAAGGGGATCACGTCCACGGCGCCCATCCGCGGATGTTCGCCCTGGTGCGTTCGCAGGTCGATGTGTTGGATCGCGGCGCCCGCAAGACGCACCGCGGCATCGAGCACGCCGTCGCCGCTGCCCACGAAGGTGTAGACCGATCGGTTATGCGCGGCATCGCTTTGGGTGTCAAGGAGAACGACACCTGGACCCGCCGCTGCGTCCGCGATCGCCGCGATCACGTCAGCGCGACGGCCCTCCGAAACGTTGGGCACGCATTCGAAGACGCTGGACATGCTGCTGACGCTCGTTAGTCCCGTGCAGGCGCCGTCCCTTGCGAGACGTAAGTGGCTCGTGCACGATGGCCGTCATTGAATCGCGCGCCGATACCTCGTCGCCGGAATTCGCCGCCAATCGCGAGCACTTCGCGTCGCTGCTTGAAGCGCTCTCATCGCGCCATGCGGCTGTGGCCAAAGGCGGCGGCGAGGAAGCGATGCGCAAGCATGTCGCGCGCGGCAAACTCCCCGTGCGCGAACGCGTCGACCTGCTCGTCGATGCCGGCGCGCCGTTCCTCGAGTTCTCCGCGCTCGCCGCGTGGGATATGTACGGCGGTGACGCGCCCAGCGCAGGCATCGTCACCGGGCTCGGACAGATCGAGGGCGTGCCGTGCGTCGTCGTCGCCAACGACGCGACCGTCAAGGGCGGCACCTACTTCCCCATCACCGTGAAGAAGCATCTGCGCGCGCAGGAAATCGCCGAGCAGAACTACCTGCCGTGCATCTATCTGGTCGATTCGGGCGGCGCATTTTTGCCGTTGCAAGACCAAGTGTTCCCCGACCGCGACCACTTCGGCCGCATTTTCTACAACCAAGCGCAGATGTCGAGCAAGCGCATCCCGCAGATCGCGTCGGTAATGGGTTCGTGCACCGCCGGCGGCGCGTATGTGCCAGCAATGTCCGATGAGACGGTCATCGTCAAAGGTGAAGGCACGATCTTTTTGGGCGGACCGCCGCTGGTCAAAGCGGCGACGGGCGAGGTCGTCAGCGCCGAAGATCTCGGCGGCGCCGACGTGCACTCGCGCATCTCGGGCGTCACCGATCACTATGCGCTCAACGATCGCCACGCGCTTGCCATCTGCCGCGAGATCGTCGCCAATCTGAACTGGCGCAAGAAGTCGCCATGGCCCCTACAAAAGCCGCGTCCGCCGAAGTACGATCCGCGCGAGCTGTACGGCATCGTGCAGCGCGATTGGCGCAAGCCGTCCGAAGTGCGCGAGGTCATCGCGCGCATCGTCGATGGCAGCGAGTTCCACGAGTTCAAGGCGCTCTACGGTGAGACGCTGGTGTGCGGCTTCGCGCACATCGAAGGGCAGCCGGTCGGCATCCTCGCAAACAATGGGATCCTGTTCTCGGAGAGCGCGCTCAAGGGGACGCACTTCATCGAGCTGGCGTGCCAGCGCGGCGTGCCGCTGGTCTTCCTGCAGAACATCACCGGCTTCATGGTCGGCAAGAAATATGAGGAAGGCGGCATCGCCAAAGACGGCGCGAAGCTCGTGATGGCCGTCGCGAACGCCGCCGTGCCGAAGTTCACCGTCATCATCGGCGGATCGTTCGGCGCCGGCAACTACGGGATGTGCGGGCGCGCTTTTTCGCCGCGCCAATTGTGGATGTGGCCCAACGCGCGCATCTCGGTGATGGGCGGCGCACAGGCCGCCAGCGTCTTGCTCACCGTCCGGCTCGAAGCGATGGAGAAGAAGGGTCAGACGATGTCCGAGGCCGAGCGTGCAGAATTCATGCGCCCGACGCTGGAGAAGTACGAAGCCGAGGGCAATCCGTACCATAGCACCGCGCGGCTGTGGGATGACGGCATCATCGATCCTGCCGACACGCGGCGCGTGCTTGCGCTGGGAATCGCCGCCGCGGCGAACGCACCGTTGCCGCGAACGCGCTTCGGCGTTTTCCGGATGTAACGCGGCATGCCCGCGAACAAGCCCATACGCCGTCTTCTCATCGCGAATCGCGGCGAGATCGCCGTGCGCATCGCGCGGACGTGCCGCTCGATGGACATCCATTCGATCGCGGTCTTTTCCGACGCGGACGTAGGCGCTGTGCACGTGCGCGAGTGTGACGAGGCGGTGCACATCGGCCCCGCTCCCGCGCGCGAGTCGTACCTGGACATCGGCAAGATCGCCGCCGCCGCGCGCGCGGCGAGCGCCGATGCGATTCATCCCGGCTACGGCTTTCTTTCGGAGAACACCGATTTCGCGCGCGCCTGCCGGCAAGCGGGAATCATCTTCGTCGGGCCGACCCCTGAGGCGATGGAAGCGGTCGGCGACAAGATCAGCGCCAAACGGAGCGCCGAAGCCGCGGGCGTGCCCACGGTTCCGGGCTATCTGGGCGATGATCAGGATCTGCGCGCGTTCGCTCGTGAGGCGGAGCGCATTGGGGCACCGGTGCTGGTGAAAGCCGCCGCGGGCGGCGGCGGAAAGGGCATGCGCCTGGTGCGCGACCTCGCGGACCTGCGCGAAGCGCTCGAAGGCGCGCAGCGCGAGGCGCGCTCGGCGTTCGGCGACGGTACGGTGTTCCTCGAGAAGTACTTGGAGTCACCGCGCCATATCGAGGTGCAGATATTGGCCGACCGGCATGGCAACGCGATCCACCTCAACGAGCGCGACTGCTCGATCCAGCGCCGCCATCAGAAGATCGTCGAAGAAACGCCATCGCCGGCGGTTTCGACTGAGCTGCGCCGGGCGCTCGGCGATGCTGCGCTGCGTATCGCTGCTGCGGTCTCCTACGAAAACGCGGGCACAGTTGAGTTCATGCTCGACGCAACCGGCACGTTCTACTTTCTCGAGGTCAACGCGCGTCTGCAAGTCGAGCATCCGGTGACTGAACTTGTGGCGGGCGTCGATCTCGTGCGCGAGCAGATCCTGATCGCGGCGGGTGAGAAGCTTCGCTTGTCGCAGGACGAGGTCGCGCCGCGCGGCCATGCGATCGAAGTGCGCATCTACGCGGAAGATCCCGCGAACGGATTCTTGCCGTCAAGCGGACACATCCTCGACTTCTCGACGCCGGCCGGACCGGGCGTTCGCGTCGACGCGGGCATCGCTGCAGGCTCCGTCGTGACGACCGATTACGATCCGATGCTTGCCAAGCTGATCGCGTACGGCAGCTCGCGCGGTGAGGCGCTCGGAAGATTGCACGCAGCGCTGCACGAGACGCACGTCGCCGGGATCGCGACCAACATCGAGTTCTTGCGATGGCTCGCGCACGAGGCGGATTTCGCCGCAGGCAAGGCGACGACGGCATTTCTCGAGACGCATCATTGGAAGGTCGCGCAAGATGGGCGATCGGAGCGCGTGGATGCGCTGGCAGCCGCTGGAGCGCTGCAATCGCTCGGCGCGTGGCGTCCGACTGCGCAACCGCGCGTCGTGTCATTCGTCGGCGCGACCGACGATCCGATCGATGTCTCGTTCGATTGGCGCTCGAACGGGTGGCGCGCTCGGGAAGCTACGCGCGAAGCGTTGATCGTGGCGCGCGACGAGCCATCGCGATTCGATATCGTCGACGGGGCGAAGACGCAAGGCTTTCACGCCTGGCGTACCTCCGGTGGAATCGAGTTGGCGATCGGCGATCCTCCGCAGCGCCGCATGTTCGCGCTCGAGCAACTCGAAGACGTTGCACACGCGGGCGCGCATGCGGTCGCCGGCTCGGGCTCCGGCCGGGCGACCGCGCCGTTGAGCGGCACGGTCGTGAAGATCGCGATTGAGCCGGGATCACACGTGCGAACGCATCAAGTGTTGGTGGTCATCGAGGCGATGAAAATGGAGCACGCGATCGCGGCGCCGTTTGACGGCCGCGTGCGCGCGGTGAACGTCAAAATGGGTGGCCGCGTCGATGCCGGCGACGTCGTCGTCGAAATCGAAGCGGCCTGAAAACAGGAACATTGCGGCCGTGTTCGAACGGTCGACGCCGCGAAGCAAATCGCTTCGAATTCCTCTTTTGCCGCCCGTTAGGAGACCTTCGCATGCATCTCCCGCGCGTTCTCACCCTCGCAGCCCTGGCATTCTTTGCATCTTGCTTGCTCGTGCTTCCCGCAAGCGCGGACCCGTCGCCCGGCGCCATGCAGGGGGCACCGCCCGCGCCGCACGGCGTCCCCGCCCATTCGCTCATTCAGGTCAGCGCCTGCCATGCAGCGCTCAACGTCTCGCAAAGCGGCGGCGGCTGGTACGGCTACCCCGGCTACTCCTATGGCTGGCGCGGCGGCTACTATGGCGATCCGTGGGGAGTGAACTACTATCAGCCTTCGATCACGACGACAAGCCCGCAGCTCGGCATCGACTACATGAACATCTCGCCCAAGGTCATGACGGAGATCCAGTTCGGACTTGTCGCGAACGGCATCCTCAAGGCCGAGGTCAAAGACGTCGGTAAGTTCTCGCCGAACGCGGAGATCAAACACAAATTCGGCATTCCGGCGAGCACGTTCCCGATCAGCACCGGCCTTCCGCAGTGCGTGCCCTTGCATATCATGTTCGCAGACGGCACGAAATGGAGAAACCCGAACCTGCCTCCGAAGAACCAGCACATCTACATCAATCCGTAAATCGATCCGGCGGTTTCGTTGACGATCGCGCCCGGGCGAAACGCCCGGGCGCCGGCTTTGCTCACGGGGCGGTGAGGGCGTTGCGGCGAACGTGACGGCATGCTAGGTGCGATGCCGCGGCGCGTCACCGTCGTCGAGGTCGGTCCGCGCGATGGCTTGCAGAACGAGCGCATCGAGGTACCGACCGGCGCGAAGGCTGCGTTCATCGATGCGCTCAGCGACGCAGGCCTGGCGGTCATCGAAGCGACTTCATTCGTGAGCGCGCGCTCGATCCCGCAGCTCGCCGATGCCGATGAAGTGATGCGCCGGATCAAGCGCCGCAAGGGTGTCCGATACCCGGTGCTCGTGCCGAACGAGCGCGGCCTCGAGCGCGCGCTCCGGGCGGGCGCCTTTGACATCGCGGTGTTCACTGCCGCGTCTGAAGAATTCAACCGCCGAAACATCAACGCGTCCATCGACGAGTCCATCGATCGCTTCGTGCCGGTGCTCGCGCGAGCCAAGAGAGAAGGGGTGTGGGTGCGCGGCTACATCTCGATGTGTTTCGGCTCACCGTTCGACGAGACCATCGCTCCGGCCAAAGTCGTCGAGGTGGCGCAGCGGCTAGCCGCGCTCGGGATTGACGAGATCAGCATCGGCGACACGATCGGCGTGGCGACGCCGAACCAAGTCGTAGACCTTATCGGATCGCTGACCAAGAGCATCGATGTCGATCGCCTCGCGATGCACTTCCACGATA
>JAFAHD010000104.1 GCA_019237415.1 Vulcanimicrobiota bacterium | reverse complement strand
AGGTGCATGCTCTTGGTCTCCTTCCCGAAAATTCGAGAAGCGGCGATTCGTGGTCCGTGCTTAGAAGCTCTTGCTACTTCACGCAATCCAAAGAGCGGAAGTTCGCAGAGCGGAAGACGTTATGTGGCCCTGGGTGCTCCAAACCAGGTGGTCAGCGCGTCGTTAAGTACGCGACCGCTGCCGTCGCCAACCCACGCGACATGTCCGTCTGGCCGGATCAGGACCGCAGTCGGTGCGTTCACCGCGCCAAGCACGGGCAATTCCCACGCGCCGACGTATCGAGCGTCGATCCGTTTGACGCGGTCTGCCCAAGGAGTGATGTCCAGGGTGCCCTGCGCCCCGAGATTCAGCAGCACCGGGCGCGCTTCGTGCAACATGGTGAAAACACGCAGCGAACCGTCGGCCGCCGCGACCTCGAGATCGGGCATGCGGCGTCCGAGCAGCGGATGCCCCTCCCCGAGGTCGTAATGGATGTCAAGGCCCGACAGCACGCCCGCGACGCGCTTGCGCGGTCCATCCATGCTCAAGAGTTCGGAAAGCATTTCGCGCAGTGCGTGAATGCGATCGTTTTCCCGGCGAAAGGGGATCGCCGCCATGGCTTGCCGCAAGGCTCGCGCCCCGACTGGATGCCGCTCTGCGTGATACGTGTCCAGAAGACTCTCGGGCGACGTCCTCCTGATGACCTGTGCGAGTTTCCACGCGAGGTTCGCCGCATCTTGGATGCCGGTGTTGAGGCCTTGTCCGCCGTCCGGAGGATGAATGTGCGCCGCATCGCCGGCGACCAGCACCCTGCCTTTGCGATACGTAGCCGCCTGCCGGCTCACATCAGTGAACCTCGAGATGAACCTCGGATTGCGCGCCCCGAAATCCGTACCGAATACGCTGACGAGTTGCTCTTTGAGCTCCTGCAGCGTCGGCTCGCCGGTCCGAAGCTGCGGTTCGGTCAGCAGGACGCCGACCGACCCGTCCTCCAGTTTGCTCAAGGCATGGGTTCCAATGGCATCGCGACGGATGCCCCACTCCGCTTCGTCCGACAGCTCGATTTCAGCGATCAAGTTGCTTACGGTCGGATCCGATCCCGGGAACTCGATGTCGGCCGCTTTGCGCACAACGCTTCGGCCTCCATCGCATCCAATGAGATACTTCGCCCGCAGGGTACTGCCGTCCGACAAGTCGATGTCAGCGCCGGTGTCATCGAGCCGCAGCCCCGTGACTTCGCAGCCACGATAGACCGGCACCGAGCGCTCATCGACCCAGCCGGCCAGAATGCGCTCGACATGTTTTTGCCGGAGCGCGAGTCCGTAGTTGTGCCGCGTCGGAAAGTCACTGATGTCGAGCGGCGTGCCGGCAAACGACGCGACCTGGGCGATCCTTCCTTGGGAGATGAATCGATCCGCGATTCCTCGCTGGTCGAGTATCTCGATCGTGCGCGAATGCAGCCCCAGTCCGCCCGAGCGCGTGCTCGCGAGTTCCTCAGCCGTGCGTCGCTCGACGATGACGGCCTCAACGCCCGCCAACGCCAACTCGCCCGCCATCATGAGCCCGGTTGGGCCCGCTCCTACGATCATCACCTGATGCTCGGTCATCGCGCCATTATAGGCTACATCGGGGGTCTTGCTGCAAGTCCCCCGATGCGTTGTATAATTGAAGCAGAGGGGCGGCTTAGCGCCCGGAAGGTTTGCTCAGTGCGGCGTCGGCGAAGGCGCGCTCGCAGCCGGAAGAGCAGAAGTATCGCGTCTCGCCCTCGATCTTGAGAACGTGCGCGGCACCGGTCACGCTTACGTGCATTCCGCATACCGGGTCGACGGCGGTGTCTGCGATCGGTGCAGCCTGCGTCTTGCGCGAGCGGCGCCAGCGGACAATCTCCGCGAGGATCGATAACGCGACCTCGGGAGCGGTCTTGGCTCCAATGTCCAGCCCGGCGGGGCTGTGAACCACCGCGAGGTCATCATCGGTCCAGCCGCGCGAGCGCAGCGAGTCCAAGACCGCGGCGCAGCGCGGTCGGCTCGCCACGAGCGCGACGTACGGCGCTTTCAAGCGCAGCAGCTGATCGAGGCCGACGTCGTCATACTCGCCCATCGAAGCGACGACGCCGAGCACTTGTCGCGTGCGTATTCTTGCGGGCAGCTCCTCCGCTGGACCTGTGAAGCGCTCCAAGGACAGATTGCCCTCATCGCCCCGCTCCTCCGGTTCGCGCACCCGCAGCACGTCAAATCCGACGAGCGCTGCTTGATCGGCAATCGCCGCCGCAATCGGCATGGCGCCGACGACGACGAGCAGCGGCAACGCGGCGTAGGGCTCGACATACAGATCGACCGCGCCTTGGCTTGCACAAGTCATGCGCACGCGGACGTACTGGTCGTCGTCCGGACGTGCGCTCGGATAGCCCGGCAGACCCGGTATGTCGTCCGGCGAGATGCGCACGAGGCGCGGCTCACCGCTGCCCAACGCCTGCAAAGCTTGCATGCGAAGGATCTCTTGGGAGCAGCCGCCGCCGATGTAGCCTTCGATACGCCCGTCTTCGAAGACGATCGCAGCGTCGCCCAGGTGTGACGATACCGGCGCTTTGCGCGCGACGACCGTCGCGAGGGCAAAGGCGACGCCCTCGCGCTGCAGCGCGGCGATCCGTTGGAGCAATTCAGGTTTCGGCACGGCGCACGACTTCTACGTGGCTGCCGGCGCTGCCCCCGTCAGGCGCTCGCGTACCTGTGAAAAGACGTATTCGATGATGCGTTTGGCTTGCGCATCAAGGATGCGCCCGCCGACCGTCGCCACGGGTCCGCTGATCGTCGCATCGCTGCTCCAATCGAGCTGCGTGGCTCCACCGCTGCTGTCTTTGAACGTCGCGAGGGCGACCTGATCGACGACGCTGCCGAGCCCACCGCCGTGGATGTTGACGGAGACCTGTTTCGCGTCTGGCTTCGGCTCGAGCGTGACGTCGAATGTGAAATTGCCGCGCACCGGCCCCACGCCGACCTTCACGACCGAGGTGAAGCGCGTCGCGTCTTTGACATCGGTGGATACGACGTCTGGAAGGCACTGCGCGACTTTTTCCGGCGTGGTCATGAACGAGTATGCCGCGTCGGTCGACGCCGCGATTTGCTCGGACCCCGAGTAGTGGACTTTCATCGTCGGCTATCCTTTGATGCCCTTGTCGCGCAGGATTTTCCAGATCTTCTCGCGCGTCAGCGGCATGTCGACGTGGCGCACGCCGAGCGGCGAGAGCGCATCGATGACCGCGTTGACGAATGCTGCCGGCGAGCCGACATTGGGCGACTCGCCAACACCTTTGGTACCCAACGGATGGTGCGGCGACGGGGTCACGGTGTTGCCGACGACCCAGGACGGGGTCTCATGTGCCGTCGGGACCAGGTACTCGGTGAAATTGGTCGACCGGTTGTTGCCGTCTTCGTCGTACTGGATCTCCTGCATGAACGCGATCGCGAAGCCTTCAGTGAGTCCGCCGTGCACCTGTCCCTCGACGATCATCGGATTGATGATCTTGCCGCAGTCGTCGATCGCCACGAACTTGCGCACGTGCACTTCACCGGTGCCCTTGTCGATGTCCACCGCGCACAGGTACGCGCCGTTCGGGAACGTCAGGTTCGGCGGGTTGTAGTAGTTGACGCCCTCGAGGCCTGGCTCGACCTCGCTGGGCATGTCGGTCGTGTACGCCGCAAAGGCGACTTCTTGCATCGTTTTCGCCCGATCCGGACTGCCTTTCACGCGGAACTTGTAGTCTTCCCATTCCAGATCGGCCGGATTGGCCTCGAGCAGATTGGCGGCGATGAGTTTGGCCTTCTCGCGGATCTTGCGCGCAGCGAGCGCAATCGCGGCGCCGGCGACCGGCGTGCTGCGGCTCGCGTACGTGCCCAAGCCGTACGGCGCAGTGTCGGTATCGCCTTCCTCGACGAGCACGTTGGCGACGTCGAGGCCGAGCTCTTCGGCGACGATCTGCGCCCACGTCGTCTCGTGCCCCTGGCCTTGACCTTTCGTCCCGGTGCGCACGAGCGCGCTGCCGGTCGGGTGCACGCGGATCTCGGCGCTGTCGAACATCTTGATGCCCAAGATGTCGAAGTTGTGCGCCGGACCGGCGCCGACGATCTCCGTGAACGTCGAGATGCCGATGCCGGACAGCTCGCCGCGTTTGCGCTTCTCGGCCTGTTCGGCGAGCATGCCCTTGTAGTCGAACGTCTGCAGCGCTTTGTCGAGCGTCTTCTCGTAGTCGCCGCTGTCGTACGTCCAGCCGGTCGCCGACGGATACGGGAACTTCTCTTTGGGGATGAAGTTCTTGCGTCGCAGCTCGACCGGGTCCATCTTGAGCTCGTCGGCCAGGATGTCCATCGCGCGCTCGATGCAATACGACGCTTCGGTCACGCGGAACGAGCAGCGGTACGCGATGCCACCGGGCGCCTTGTTCGTGTAGTAGCCGTCGACCTCGACAAAAGCGGTCGGGAAGTCGTACGACCCCGTGCAGATGCTGAACAAGCCGGCTTTGTATTTCGTCGGGTCGGCCGCGCCGTCGAATGCGCCATGATCGGCGACCGTGCTGACGCGCAGCGCGGTCACTTTACCGTCTTTGGTCGCGCCGATCTCGGTCTCCATCCAGTAGTCGCGCGCGAAATGCGTGCTCGCGAGGTTCTCGGTGCGCGATTCCACCCACTTGACGGGAACGCCGAGCGTCAGCGTGCCGACGATCGCGCACACGTAACCCGGATACACCGGCACCTTGTTGCCGAAGCCGCCGCCGATGTCGGGCGACACGACGCGGATGTTGCTCTCGGGCACTTTGCTCACGAGCGAGATCACGGTCCGGTGCGCGTGCGGCGCTTGCGAGGTCACATAAAATGTCAGCCGGCCCGTACCTGCGTTGAAGTCCGCCACGCAGCCGCAGGGCTCGAGCGGCGAAGGGTGCGAGCGCGGGAAGCGGATCATCTGCTTGATCTTGACCGGTGCGCCCGCCATCGCGTCAGCGGTCGTCTTCTGATCGCCGACCTCGTAGTGCCAGATATGGTTGTCCTTCTGCTCGCGGTCCTCGCGCAAGACCGGCGCGTCCTTTTGCATCGCTTTGAACGGATCGGTCAGCGCGGGCAGTGGCGCGTAGTTCACCTGCACCGCGGCGACGCCGTCGGCTGCGGCTTCGCGCGAATCGGCGAACACCGCGGCGACTTCTTGGTATTGGAACAGCACTTTGCCGCCCGCGAGCACCATCTGCTTGTCTTGCGCGAGGGTGGGCATCCAATCGAGCCCCGCCCCCGCCAACTCTTTGGCGGTGATGACCGCCTTGACGCCCGGCACCTTCATCGCTGCCGACGTGTCGATGTTGTTGATTTTCGCGTGCCCGTAC